>NZ_JBAMYD010000011.1:0-256956 GCF_037002925.1 Rhizobium aouanii | reverse complement strand
CCTTCCTTTATGACGAAGCGCCGCCTCCCCATGGTCGAGCATGCCGATACGCTGTCGCTGAAGGCGCTGCGGGAATTGGTGACGGGACTTGTGGCGCGGGCCGATCGGGCAGAGATCCGGATTGAGGCGCTCGAGGCTGACAACGGAAAGCTTCGTCAAGAAAACGATCGGCTGAGGATCGAGAACACCCGGCTGAAGGTCGACAACCAGCTTCTGCGCGATGAGATTGCGCGGCTTAAAAACCTGCCGCCACGCCCACCATTCAGGCCCTCGGGTATGGACCAGGCAACGAGCGACAAGGCGGTTGCCGGCAGCCGAAAGCCTGCGCGGCGTCGCGGGCCGAAGGGCGACACGGGGAGCGCCACGCGCCAAGAGGTACTGCCTGCCAGAGCCCCACCTGGATCGCGGTTTAAAGGCTACAAGGATTGCGTGGTCCGGGATCTGGTCGTGCGGGCCGAAGTGGTGCGCTATCGCCGCGAATGCTGGGTGACACCGGAAGGACGCACGATCATTGCGCCGCTGCCAGCAGGGATAAAGGGCGGCTACGGCGCCAGTCTGCGTCGCTTCTGCCTGATGCTTCATAGCCATGGGCAGGTCACAACGCAGCGATTGACGACCTTGCTGAACGATGTCGGTGTCGAGATTTCCAAACGCCAGGTCATCCGGTTTTTGACAGAGCGGCTGGATGGCTTTCATGCAGAGGATGCCGCCGTGCTGCATGCCGGCCTGGTCTCGGCTCCCTTTGTCACGGTCGACGATACAGGTGCCCGCCATGCCAATCGCAATTTCCATACGACACAGATCGGAGGCGAACAGTTCACCGCCTTCCGCACGACGCCGTCGAAGTCGCGGCTGAACTTTCTGGCCCTGCTGCGCGGCAACTATCAGGATTATGTTCTCAACGATGCCGCCTTCACCTTTCTGGAAAACCGTCAGGTGGACCCCGCCCTTCTGGCGCGGTTGAAGACATGTGAACCGCGGCGGTTTGCCAATCAGGTTCCGTTTCTCGAGTATCTGGCCGCCAATGGTATCGACATCTTCGACAAGGACATAATCCGCCCGTTTGCCGAGGCCGGCATCTGGGGCGCCATCCGCCATCATGGTCTGGTCGGCAATGCGGTGATCGTGTCCGACGATGCCGGACAATTCCGCGTCGGCACCCATGCACTGTGCTGGATCCACGCCGAGCGTTTGCTGCACAAGCTGATGCCGGCGACGCCCGGCCAAGTGAAACACGTCGACACCCTGCGCGAGCTTGTCTGGCACTTTTACAAGGCCCTGAAAGCCTATCGGCGAAGACCTGATCCCCGTGCAGCCCGGGGCCTTCAGGCCCGGTTCGATCGGATCTTTTCGCTGCGCACCGGTTATGGCGACCTCGACAAACTGCTGCTTCGACTGGGTCGCCGCAAGGACGAACTGCTGCGGGTGCTGGAGCGGCCTGAAACCCCGCTCCACACCAATGCGTCGGAAAGAGATCTGCGCGGACTTGTCATCAAGCGAAAGATCTCCGGCGGCACGGTCAGTCGCAACGGTCGGCAGGCGCGTGACAGCATGCTCGGCCTGATGAAGACCTGCCAAAAGCTCGGCCTTTCGTTCTGGCACTATCTTGGCGATCGGCTGGGGATCAATGACGAAGATCATGCTGTTGCACCCCTCGCCTCCCTGGTTGCAGCTCGCGCCTGAACGCTCTCGGCCCTTCGAGCACCCTGCTTCTGCGTCATACATGCTGATTGTCTCGGCATCGCCACCAAATCGGCCCCGCTTACCATGAACGCCGGATCGAACGGGCCGTGGAGCATTATGGTAAATAGCAGGTAAACAAGAAGGAATTCCGCAGACGGAAGCGAACTTGCAAATAAGTTCCGCTAGGGAAGACAGCCGCTTGCCGAATAGGAGTGAGATCTGGTTGATCAGGCTATCGGCAAACGTCTGCGATGCCAACGCATGATCCCGATTAGCAGTATCGATGATACCCGCCGCGACCTGATTCGCCTAGCATGCGCTGTTGTGATCTTCGCGGAGGATGACGCCCACGGGATGTCGCAGACCTATTCGCGCACAACTGCCGGCATCTGATCGGACTGGTGTCATCAGCCTGGCCTGGCGATCGATCGGATCTCGGGACAAACGATCCCCCCACTTTTCAACGCCCCCTGCCCTCAGTATTTTGCCGACCTAGACCCCGGCCACACCTCCCTTCCCCGATATCACTCAGCAACAGCGCTCCCTGAAGTGAGCCCCACACCGGCATCTCGGAATTCCGGTGATGCCTTGTGATCGGAGACAGCGCCGGTTCGCCAGTGCTCCGGCGAAGATTCAGTCTCGCATGGCAGGCCGCTCCTGCGCGCCACGATCTCTGCGCGCCGAAGCGATCCGAGACGGCGAGCCTCGCTGCCGAAGGCCGCATGTCAGAGCGGCGCTTGAAGATGGAGCTCTCCCCTCCCCTTTCCAGCGCGGCATCGGAAAAGATGGTGATAACGCCGGCGGATGGTTCTCGGCAGGTTCAAACTGCGCTTATCTCTACGGCTTCACGCAATCGATGCGCAGACGAAAGATGGATCATGAACTTCAAGGGAATAAGCGCTCCGCTCAATGCCGGCCGTCTCGAACAAATGCTGAGCCTTGCTCAGCCACGCCGCGTCGCCGAAACCCAAGACGCAAATGACAAGGCCTCCGGCAGCGAATCCGTCCACGGGCTGGAGGTCGAAAGCTGTGCCGTTCGTCTGTCTATAAATGAGATACGGATTGCCTGATCCGGCATGCCCAAGCGGTGGATGTGTCTTCAAGTGAGTCGGTAATGGCGTTCTGCCGTGCTGAAATATGCTGAGATGCGCTAAGGGTGGCCGTCGATGGAGGCGGACACGGCCGCCATTGTCAGCTGACAATCGCGCTAAGATTACGGAATTCCACGTGATTTTTTAGTCGAATCCTGTCTGTTATCTATTGGCTAACCAAGAAATCGCTTGACGGAATCGGCAGACTCACGATCATTTGCGCAAAATTACCCGATTTATCAGGATTTGCGTGAATGCCGACCAAGGCCGCGATTGTTGAGAAAGCCAGGAGAGCGAGTCGAGTTTCGATCGACCAGACGATCGCGCAGGACTCGACGATGCTCAGCAGCCAATTGCAGGTGTTGTTCGAGCGGTTGTTTTCGCCCGACGCCCGCAAATCGCTACGTAGGTTCAGCAGCACCGAGACTGCCAAGCTGCTCGGCGTAACCGACAGCTATGTTCGCCACCTCGCCGCCCAGGTGGAAAGCATCAACCCGGAAAAGACTGCGGCCGGACGACGGGTGTTCTCGCTTGAGGAAATCCATGCGATGCGCCAGCATCTCGGGCGCACCAAACCCTCCTATCTGCCGATGCGCCGGCCGGGCGACCATCTCCAGGTGATCGCCGTCACCAATTTCAAAGGCGGCTCTGGCAAGACGACGACATCAATCCACCTGGCGCAGTTCCTGGCTCTTCGCGGCTACCGCGTGCTCGCCGTCGACCTCGATCCGCAGGCGTCAATGTCGGCGATGCTCGGATATCAGCCCGAATTCGACGTTGGCGAAAATGAGACGCTTTACGGTGCCATCAAGTATGATGAAACGCGACGCGACGTGGCCGACATCGTCCGCCAGACCTATTTTCCGGGGCTCGATCTCATTCCCGGCAATTTGGAACTGCACGAGTTCGAACACGATACGCCAAAGGCGCTCGCCGACACCAACCGCGACGACAAGGACATGTTCTTCATGCGGGTCGGCAATGCGCTGCATTCGCTGGAACAGAGCTACGACGTCGTCATCATCGATTGTCCGCCGACGCTCGGCTTCCTGACACTGTCTGCTCTCTGCGCCGCCACCTCCGTCCTCATCACCGTCCACCCGCAGATGCTCGACGTCGCGTCGATGAACCAGTTCCTGACGATGACCTCCGACCTTCTTGCGGTGGTCAAGCAGGCAGGCGGCAATCTCGATTATGATTGGATGCGCTATCTGATCACGCGCTATGAGGCCAATGATGGACCGCAGGCGCAGATCGTCGCCTTCTTGCGCAGTCTGTTCGGGGAGCGCGTCCTGACCTCCATGATGGTCAAGTCGACAGCGGTCTCGGATGCGGGCCTGTCGAAGCAGACCATCTACGAGGCGGGACGCGAGACGATGCATCGCCAGACCTATGACCGCGGGATTGAATCCGTCGACAGCGTCAATGCCGAGGTCGAGCAACTCATTCGCAGCGCATGGAGCAGGACATGAGCCCAAAAGGACGCGACATCCTGAAGAGCATGGTCGGCGCCGTCGAGCCGACACGGCGGGAGGTGCCGAGCGCGCAGCAACCGCATCGGCCATCGGGAGCGGTCAAGGCGATGAACCTGTCGCTTGGACGGCTGGGAGAGGAAGCAGCCGCCGCCAAGGCGCTGCGCGAATCGCTGGCCGCGGGCGACAAGGTGCTGGAGATCGATCCGGCTGCCGTCGAAATGTCCTTCATCCGTGACCGTATTCCGGTCGACAAGGATGCCGAGTTCGAGCGATTGAAGCAATCCATCCAGGAAAGCGGACAGCAGGTTCCGATACTGGTGCGGCCGGACCCGGCAAGGGCCGGGCACTACCAGGCCGCCTATGGCCACCGGCGCCTGCGGGCGGCGGCAGAGATCGGGGTTCCTGTTAAAGCCGTCGTGCGAAAGCTCACGGATGAAGAGCTGATCCTCGCACAGGGTCAGGAAAATGGCCCCCGTGTCGACTTGAGTTTTATCGAGCGGGCACTGTTTGCACGCCGCATGGATGAACATGGCTTCAGCCGCGACATGATTGCCAAGGCGCTGGCGACAGACAAGCCGGAAACGTCAAGGCTCCTGCAGGTGGCTCAGACGATCGACCCCGAGATCATTCTCGCCATCGGGCCGGCCCCCAAGGTCGGACGCCCGCGCTGGTTGGCGTTTGCCGAGAAGTTCAGAGAGACGGGCGGACAGAAGAAGGCGCGGGCCGCAATCACTGCCGCCGGTTTTGACGCGTTGGAGACCAACAGCCGCTTCGATGTCATCTGGAAGGCACTGGAGGAGAAGAGCGCACCGCAGCGGGCCGAGCAGACGCTCCGGACCCAAGGGGGCGCGCCGCTTGCTTTGGTGGCCCGCTCCGGAAAAACCTTTCGCATCACCGTCAAATCGGCGGCGTTTTCGGAATTCCTGGCTCAGCGGTTGATAGGCCTCGCCGCTGAGTTCGAAGAGGAAAATGAGGGAAAATGAGGCAGTTAGACGGATTGTCAGCTGACAATCCGGATAGGAGATAACGCGCAAAAGAAAAAAGCCCCCGAACGTCACCGTCACGGAAGCTTTCCTCGTAGTCTTGAACACCTCCGAGAATCGCACTTCCGAGAATCGCTGTCAAGAGTTTTTGGCGCCGTTTTGGTGAGTGGATTTCTTTTGCCTCGTTGAGGTGGAAGATATGGAAACCGGGAATGTGACGACGCCCTTCGGGCGACGGTCGATGACGCTTGGCATGCTTGCAAATCAAGTCATGGCCGGGGAGATCAAGCCGGATCAGTCGGTCGATAAGTGGAAATTGTTTCGCGCACTATGCGAAGCAAAGCCGTTGCTCGGCATCGGCGATCGAGCGCTTGCCGTGCTCAACGCTCTTTTGAGCTTTTATCCGAAGAATGAGCTGGCCCAGGGAAACGGTTTGATCGTCTTCCCGTCGAATATCCAGCTTTCGCTCAGAACGCATGGCATGGCCGAACAGACCGTGCGACGTCATCTCGCCGCGCTCGTCGAGGCAGGTCTTCTGGTGCGCAAGGATAGCCCCAACGGCAAGCGTTACGTCCGCAGGGACAGGGCAGGGGAGGTCGACGAGGCGTTCGGCTTCTCGCTCGCGCCGCTGCTTGCCCGTGCCGAGGAGATCGAACAGCTCGCGGCCGCAGCCGGCGCCGGCGCTGGCGAGCTCGGAACAGAGCCGCCTGGCCAGCGGGCAGGCTGGCCGTTCCACCCACCTGACTGCAGACAGTCCGATGCAGGATCTTCTGCGACATCCGGCCTTCTCTGGCTTTGCCCCTTTGATCATGCCGCGGAACGAGCGTGCCGTCGATGATACGATGCTGATCCGCGACTTTGGCGCCCTCCTGCCGTATCACACGAATGTTGATCCGGAGGTTGTCGTTGCCGGCCTGAACCGGATGATTGATGACGAGACTGCTGGCAATACGGTCTTCCATGACATCTATACCGCCGAGCAAAAACGGGCTGATCCGTCCCTGAACGAGACTGGTCTGTTCTTTTTCCGCGGCAAGGCAGGCGCACCGTTTGCCGTGATCGCCGCAGGCGGCGGGTTCTCCTATGTCGGCTCCGTTCACGAGGGCTTTCCCTATGCGGCAGGCATCAATGCCGAGGGCCTGAATGCGTTTGTGCTGCGATATCGCGTCAGCCAGGGACGCGCGGCCGCAATGGGCGATCTGTCTGCCGCCCTGGCTTACATTTTCCGCAACGCGGGCCAGCTCGGCGTCAGCACCGAAAACTATTCGCTCTGGGGAAGTTCCGCCGGCGCACGACTGGCGGCGTCCATGGGCTCGCATGGCACGGCGGCTTTCGGGGGTGAGCCCCTTCCCAAGCCTGCCGCTGTTGTCATGGCTTATACCGCCCACTCCGATTATGCGGCGACTGAGCCACCCACTTTCGTGGTGGTCGGCGCACATGATGGCATTTCCCCGCCGGCGGCCATGCAGCGACGCGTCGAAGCTCTGCGGAAGCAGGGCACACCGGTCGAGTATCGGCTCTATGATGATGTCGGCCATGGCTTTGGCATCGGTTCTGGCACCAGTGCGGCTGGATGGATATCGGAGGCCGCCAGGTTCTGGAAAAAGCACGCGCTGATTTCAGCAGCCACTACGACCTCTGACAGCAAGTAGAAATTATGTGAAAGGATCGTCGAAGGCCGGCCCGGAGGGCATCGACAAAAGGAGATTCGTTATGAAATTAGCCGCCCTGCTGATCACGGCCCTGATACCCGCAGGTGCTGCCCAAGCACAGTCTCAACCCGAACAGTTGGCAAGCCAACAGGCAGCCCCTGCAGCCCAGCAGCCGGCGAGGGCTAGCGCCTCCGGCGCACTTCAGCAGAAGCTGGCGCCGGGGTTAGCGAAGTACACAAACGAGGTTCTTTTTGGCGAGGTGTGGCCGGGGCCGGGCTTGTCGCCGCGCGACCGCAGCCTGGCCGTGATCTCGGTGCTCATTGCCACCAATAAACCCGGGCAGCTTCGCGGTCATCTGACCCGCGCGCTTAACAATGGCGTGACACCTGTAGAGGCCTCAGGAGTCCTTATCCACCTCGCCCTATATGCCGGATGGCCCAGCGCGGTCACGGCACTCGAGGTTTTTGACGAGGTCTACACCGAACGGAATGTGGACTTCGCAGCGTTACAAGTTGCCCTGCCGCCTCTTGCACCTGCCGCCACAGACGCCGCGGGAGCCGATGCGGTCACTGCCCAGTTCGGCATTGTCGCGCCCAAGTTCGCAGACCTCACCAATCGGGTCGTGTTCGGTGACCTGTGGCTGCGGTCCGACCTTAGCGTGCGCGACCGCAGTCTTGTCACCATCGCTGCCCTCGCGGGAATGGGCGACGCGGATCTGTTGGAGCCATACCTGCGCCGCGGTGTTGAAGCGGGCCTCACCCGTGACCAGATTGCGGAAGCGCTGACGCAGCTTGGCTTCTACGCCGGCTGGGGCAAGGCCACGAAGGCGTTAGAAGTTGTGACCCGCATCTTGGGCGCCGAGGCCCCCGGCTGAGCGGCGATTTCATCTGGCAAGTCGCGAGATCAAGCCGGAACGTAGGTCAACTTGATCACATCCTCGCCAATCCGGTCATGAGCCAAAAGGCGGAGCGGCGGCCGGGGTCCGGCGAAATATGGCTTGCCGTGACCGAGCACGACGGGGTGCAGGTAGATTCGATACTCATCGATCAGGCCAAGTTGGGTGAGGCTTTGCGCCAAATTGGGGCCGGCAACTTCGATCTCCCCGTCACGTTCCGCCTTCAACTCACGGATCGCGGCCGCAAGATCTTCCCCAACAAGCCTGGCGTTGGGACCGACCGACTTCAACGAGCGCGAGACGACCCATTTCGGCTGGTTCCGCCACGCTGCCGCGAAGGCCCGTCGCTCTGCGTCCCATTCAGGATGTTCGTCGTCCCAATAACGCATGACCTCATACATCTGGCGGCCGTACACGCTGCCCGCCTGCCGCTCCGCCTCCTCGATGAAGTGACGGAATAGCGTGGGGCTTGGCCCAAACGCCATATGATCGACGTAGCCGTCCAGGGATTGGTTCATTCCGAACACGAGTTTAGCCATGCTCACTTCCTTTCCTTGAACGACATATCCGGGCAGATCTGATTGCATTGTGCAATCTGTTGTAAGTTAGCTCAACCGGTTTTATATCGCAATTGGTTTTCGAAGTGGGCTATTGTGCGAGTTGCTGACCCGCTTAGAGGATCGGCCACGCTACAGCAGCTTATAGACGGCGCCATCCGTCAGCGGTACCGCCGATCATTTACGTGCCTCTGCTGATGATCACCCACGTCTTTACATTCCATTTGCTGGTGCGCCCTCGGCCGAAGGCAACCCGGGCCCTCACTGGCGTAGCTGCGGTATCCTAGTACTCCGCCGTCTCAAGCCATGGACCCGCGATAGTGTGGTGACGGAACTATCTGCCTCGCATCTAACCCTTATCCGACTTGCGGACATAATCGACCAATGCGCGCAGCTTCAGCGGCTGCCTCTGGCGCCTGGGGTAGTAGAGATAGAAGCCCGGGAATGGTGGACAGAAATCCTCCAGCAGAGGCACGAGTTCCCCGCGGTCGATATAGGGCTCGAAGGTTTCCACCATGCCGAAGGTGATGCCTGCTCCCGCGCAGGCCATGCGGATCATCATTCCCATGTCATTGGTCGTGACTGTGGGATCGACGGAGACGTCGAAGTCGCGGTCGTTTTCGGTGAATTCCCAGCGATAGGGTGCCGTATCCGGGCGTGGTCGCCATCCGATGCAGGCGTGGTTCTGCAACTCGCCGGGATGGCAGGGGTGGCCGCGGCGCTCGAGATAGCTGCGGGATGCGGCCGCGCATTGTCGCTGCTCTTCGGAGACTGAAATCGCGATCATATCCTGTTCGATCACCTCGCCGAGCCGAACACCCGCATCGAAGCCGGCCTCGACGATATCGAATTCGTCATCGGTGATGGTGATATCGAGTTTGATTTCAGGGCAGGCTTCCATGAAGCCAGCCAGCAAGGTGCCGGATAGGAAGTTCTCGGCGATCGAGGAAACGGTGATCCGCAGCAGGCCGCTCGGGCGCGCCTGCATTTCCCGCACCGTCTGCATCGCATCCCTGACCTGGCGGACCGATGGACGAACCGCGTCGAAGAACACTTCGCCGGCTTCGGTCAGGCTGACGCTGCGCGTCGTGCGCTGGACCAGGGCGACGCCGACGCGATCCTCCAGGCGTTGCAGGGCCTGGCTGACGGCGGAGCGGGTGACGCCAAGCCGCTCGCCGGCGAGGCGGAAGTTGCGCGCCTCCGCCACCGCAAGAAAAACCGAAATGCCTTCGAGATCGTCGACCATTGGTTAGCATTTCTAACCAAGGCATCTTGGATTAGCAACTTAAACACTCGGGTTCTCCGTATTATCTTTCAGTCGAGGTCAACGAAGGCTTCGAAAGGCAAGGCAATGCGAAGGATTTTCAAAAGCCCCGTCCTGCAGTTTTTCACGGCGGTCACGCTGGCTGGTACGGCGACCAGTTCGTTCGCCGCCGATACCGTGAACGACCGAGAAACTCGGCAGCAACAAACAAGCGAGAACAGAATGCAGCAACATCCCTATGTCGGCATGTGGGTTACGGATGATGGCCGCGTCCGCCATGAGCTTCTGCCCAGTGGCCGCTACGACGAAGCCCGCGGCAGCCGGGAAAGCGCCTACAGCGGACGCTACGAAGTCACCGGAAGCCACATCGAATATTGGGATGACACGGGCTTCACGGCCGACGGCGATTTCGTCGACGGCAATACTCTCCATCATGGCGGCATGGTGCTTCGGCGCAGATGACGTGCCGCCCGAAAGGCAACGATGCGCTGCGCGCAAACTTCGACGCCTGGGCGGAGACATCGCTCAGCGCCGATTTTCCCACCTGACCACCAAAAACCCTCAGCCGCATCGCCAGGCGAGCGGCGTACAATGGAGCTTGAAATGTCTGATATCAAAGGAAAAGTCATTGCTATTACCGGCGCCAGCAGCGGCATCGGAGAGGCCGCGGCAAAGGTGCTGGCTGCCGCAGGCGCCCATATCGTGATCGGCGCCCGCCGCACCGAGCGCCTGGAGCAACTCGCCGGCGAAATCGCCGCAACGGGCGGGACGGTGCGCCTGCGACAGCTTGACGTCACCGATCGTTCCCAGGTGGAGGCCTTTGCAGGCTTTGCCCGCTCCGAATTCGGCCGGCTGGATGTCATCGTCAACAATGCCGGCGTCATGCCGCTGTCGCCGCTCGACGCCCTCAAGGTCGACGAATGGGACCGGATGATCGATGTCAATATCAAGGGCGTTCTCTACGGCATCGCGGCAGCGCTGCCTATCATGAAGGCGCAGGGATCCGGGCAGATCATCAACCTGTCTTCGATCGGCGGCCACAGCGTCTCGCCGACGGCCGCCGTCTATTGCGCGACGAAATTTGCGGTGCGGGCGATCTCGGACGGATTGCGGCAGGAGACCGATCGTATCCGGGTGACCGTCATCTCTCCAGGCACGACGACATCGGAACTGGCCGACACCATCACCGATCCAACCGCGCGCGATGCCATGAAGGCCTTCAGGGCGATCACGATCAGCCCCGAGGCCATCGCCAATTCGATCCTCTACGCCGTCAGCCAGCCTGATGACGTCGATGTCAGCGAGATCATCATCCGGCCGACAGCCAGCCCCTATTGATCCGCTGAGATTGCTGCCAAAGCAATTCCAGCAAAAGTGCAGAACGGTTTTTCCAGGCAAAGCGCGAAGCGATTTTGCCGGGAATTGCGGAAAACGAAAGACCTCCGCCGCCTAAAAACCCAGCGACTGCTGGGCAGGCGGCGGCGGGGCGAGGTTGACGCCTTCGAGCTCCAGCATGCGGGCCTTCGATGACGAACCGCCGGGCGCGGAGAAGCCGCCGATCTTGCCGCCGGCTGCAAGCACCCGGTGGCACGGAATGATCAGAGCCACCGGGTTCTTCGCCATCGCCTGGCCGACGTCGCGGGCGGCTTCCGGCCCGACGCCGAGCTCCTTGGCCAGCGCACCGTAGGTGGTGGTGCGGCCCCAGCCGACGCGCCTTGCCGCCGCATAAATATCCCGGAAGAAGGTATCCTGGCCGGCAAGATCGAGTTCGACGCCGGAAAAATCCGTCTCTTCGCCGTGAAAGTAGCGTCTCACGGCGGCGACCGTCTCCAGCACAGCAGGCGTCGGCGCGCCGGCTTCTGCATCCGGCAGGCGGCGCAGCAGGAGCCGTTCGGTGGCCTCTGCTGACTTGGTCGGCAGCTGGAAGCGGGTGATGCCGGCGTCGCTCCAGGCGATGCCGCAGAAACCGCCCGCGGTTTCGAAGATGAGATAGTGGTGCGTTGTCTCAGCCATGACACAGCCTCCGCGTTTTCGATAACCCTCAAAATCGTATGGGACGGCCGCTGTTTCAACCCGTTTCTTGCGCGCGCCGGACTTACAGCAGGTTTCGCGATGCGCCCCCCCACAGTCGGTCGAACCTTCCCTTCACCAAGCCCGGGGCGATGGTTTGGATGAGTTCGGCGCCGAACATATGGGAAATTATGTTCTCTTTCTGTTCTTGATATCCCGCTCATTCGGAGTATCCTGCGTCGCATTTTGGAAACGATGGGGTGGGTCGTGACGACCTGAAATTCTATGAACCAGATGCTCCTCGACTTCGGAGACGACCAAAATGGTCGCGGACGGCCGGGCAAAGATCACGACGTTGAACACCGACTTTTCTTCGCCCTCTGTCCTCCTGACGCCATCGAGCAGCAGGCGGCGTCGATCGCCCATGACTATCGTCGAGCCTTCTCTCTTTCCGGCGAGCCGCGGCTGACGACATTGCATGTGACGATCATCTGGGTCGGTGACTATGCGAGGCTGCCGGAGGATGTGGTCTTCGCGGCGCTACAAGCCGGTGCTACAGTCGAGAGTGCCCCGATCGCAATGAGCTTCGATCGGATCATGCGATTCCCGCAGGCCCGAGTGCTTGTGATTTGCGGCGAAGGCGGACGGAAACCGCTCACCCGACTGCGCGTCCAACTCGGCGTCAGCATGCACAATGCCGGATTTCCGCACAATATCGGCGGCAATTTCAAGCCGCACATGACACTGCTCTACGACCGCAAAGCCGTACCCACGGCGACCCTCGACACGCCGGTTTCATGGACGGCATCCGAATTCCTGCTCGTCCACAGTCTTCTCGGAAAAACCGAACATCGGATCATCGATCGCTGGCCGTTGCTCGGTTGAGGCAGGCTGATGCCCTTGGTCGCGGCTTGCGTTTGCCCAGCTTCTGCGCATAAAGCTCGTTCAGGTGTTGCACACGGGAAGCGAAATCAGCATGGACGTTTCAGAGATCATCATCCCTGGAGATACGCCGGGAACGGAGTGGCGGCTGCCGGTGCTGCGTTTTAAAGGCCACGATCCGAAGGCGCCGAAGATCTATATCCAGGCGGCACTGCATGCCGGCGAGCTGCCGGGAACGGTGCTGCTGCATTTCCTCTGCGAGCGGCTGCGGCAGGCGGAAGACCAAGGCGGGATCGCCGGCGACATCACCATCGTGCCGCAGGCCAATCCGATCGGTGCGGCGCAATCGCATTTCGGCGAGCTGCAGGGCCGTTTTGACCTGGGCTCACGCACCAATTTCAACCGGGATTTTCCGCTGATCTCGATTGTGGATCGCGCCGCGCTGATCGAAGATCTCGATGATTACCCGGCTACGGACAGGTTGAAGCGGCAGCTGCTGCATATGGCGCTTGGCGCCGATCTCGTGCTCGATCTGCATTGCGACGATGAATCCCTGCAATATGCCTATATCGACGAGGCCTTCTGGCCGGAAGCGGCCGATCTTGCCGCTGCACTCGAGATGGAGGCGGTGCTGCTTTCGGATGGCGAAAGCTCGGCCTTCGAGGAGGCCGTCGGCTTTGCATGGAAATATGAAGTGCCCGGCGAGCGCCGACCCCGGCTGCCCGGCAAACTCTCCGTCACCGTCGAGCTGCGCGGCAAACGCGACGTCGATCCGGTGCTGGCGAAAAAGGATGCGGACGGGCTCTGGTACTTCCTCGCGGCACGCGGGATCGTTGGCGATGGGAAGCCCGCGGCAACGGTATTTTCCGGTCCGGCCGTGCCGCTCGACAATGTCGAGATCATCCGCACGCCAGAAGGCGGAGCCGTGCTCTTTCATCGCGACATCGGCGAGTGGGTTGCCGAGGGCGCCCGCCTAGTGACGATCGTCACCCTGCCCGGGCAGCCGGGCGGCAGCATCGAGCTCACCGCGCCGCAGGACGGGCTGATCCTCACCCGAACCTCCGACCGGCTGGTGCGGCGGCGCGGCGACCTGATGAAGATCGCCTGCGACGAACCCAGTAAGGCTTCGCGCAAGGCCGGCACGTTGGAGAATTGAGCCGGGACGGCTTTGCCGGCGGCGATCGCGGCTGAAATGCCAATCAATCCGGAGCTGTCACAGTGCACGTCGATGCGCTCGTAGATAAAAGGTCGCACGGCGTTTGCGCCGGCCTTCGCGCATGTTATCTCGCGCCATCACAGGGAGATCGATCGGGCATGGCCGTCACCATCTATGGCATCAAGAATTGCGACACGATGAAGAAGGCCCGCAGCTGGCTGGAAGAACATAGCGTCGCCTATGAGTTTCACGATTACAAGGCGCTCGGTATCGACCGCGCCCATCTCGAAGCCTGGATCGACCAGGCCGGCCTCGATACCGTGCTCAACCGCGCCGGCACCACCTTCCGCAAACTGCCCGATGCCGAGCGCGAGAACCTCAACCGGGAGAAGGCGATCCAGCTGATGCTCGAGCAGCCGTCGATGATCAAGCGGCCAGTCCTGGAGGCGAAGGGGAAATTGCTGATCGGCTTCAAGCCGGAGATTTACGCTGGTGCATTCGGCGGCTGACAGGCGGCCCGCTGCGCTCACGAGGAAAGAGATGTCCAAGACCACGCGCGCGACACAGCTTCTTTCGCAAGCAGGCGTCGCCTTCACCGTTCATGCCTATGACTACGACCCCAACGCCGAGCGCGTCGGGCTGCAGGCGGCCGAAGCGCTCGGCGAGGCGCCGCATCGGGTGCTGAAGACGCTGATGGCGGAGGTGGACGGCAAACCGGTCTGCGTCGTCGTGCCGTCGGATCGTGAAGTCAGCATGAAGAAGCTTGCCAGCGCCTTTCACGGTAAATCGGCCAATATGATGAAGCCTGCCGATGCCGAGCGGCTGACGGGTTATCATGTCGGCGGCATCAGCCCTTTCGGCCAGAAGAAGACCGTGCCGACGGCGATCGAGGAAGCCGCGCTTGGCGAACCGTTGGTCTATATCAATGGCGGGCAGCGCGGGCTGCAGGTGCGGCTCGATCCGAAGGCTGCGTTGAAGGCGCTGAAGGCAGTCGCAGCGCCGTTGATTGCCTGATCGGAGCATGATGCCGAAAAGTGTAGGCGGTTTTCGGACAACATCATGCTGTTGAATCTAGAGGAAGCGTTCGAGCAGCCGGGCGATCGTCTTCGCCTCGGTTTCGGCAAGCTTGCAGCCGATATGGGTCTCGATCGATCTGACATAGACGGTCCACATGCGCTCGCGAAGCCTCCGGCCGGCATCTGTGATCACCACCCAGCGGCCGCGTCCATCCTTGGCGAAGACCTCCCGCCTGACCAGGCCCTCCCGTTCCAGCCGGTCGATCAACCGGGAAAGATTATACTGGGCCAGCAGCGTCCGCTCCTCGATCTCGTAAGGGCGCAGCTTGCAGTCGTGCGAGCGCGCCAATTCCCACAGCACGTCGTACCAGGCAAGCGGCGGCATGCCGGCCGCCTTCAGGTCGGCTTCGATGGCAGCGAGCAGCCGCTCGCGGGCGCGCATGATGCTCGTCCAGGCAGAGGTGACTGCTTCGCTCGGATTCGACGGTTTTTCAGACATAAATGCAGTTACATCTATCTTGAATTCCGCCGCAAGCGATATTAGATGCATTTACATCTACCATCATTGCTAAGGAGGCCCCCATGAGCAAGCTTACCCTCGTCAGCCATCATCTCTGCCCCTATGTGCAGCGCGCCGCGATCGCGCTGCTCGAAAAGGGCGTGCCCTTCGAGCGCATCAACATCGATCTTGCCGACAAGCCGGACTGGTTCCTGCAGATCTCGCCGCTCGGCAAGGTGCCGCTGCTGCGGATCGAGGAGGAAGACGGCAGCCAGGCGGTACTCTTCGAAAGCAGCGTCATCTGCGAATATCTGGAGGAAACACAGCCGGGTGTGGCGCTGCATCCGAAAGACGCGCTGACGCGTGCCCGCCATCGCGGCTGGATGGAATTCGGTTCCTCCGTGCTTTCCGATCTCTGGGGTTACGAGACGGCTGAGGATGCCGCGCAGTTGGAGGCCAAGCGCAAGGCGCTCATCTCCAAATTCGCAACGCTCGAGAAGGTGTTGACGGACGGCCCCTATTTCGCCGGCAACGACTTCAGCCTCGTCGACGCCGTCTTCGCGCCGGTCTTTCGGTATTTCGATCTCTTCGAGACGTTCGGCGACGGCGACATCTTCGAAGGGCTTGAGCGTGTAAAGCGTTGGCGCAAGGCGCTCTCCGAACGGGCGAGCGTCAAGGCCGCCGTTGGTGAGGATTACCCGCAGCGGCTGATGGAATTCCTCGAAAAACATAACTCGATTCTGCTCAGGCTGCCTGCGACCGCCTGAAGCGCGCCCGGCGGCCGGACATATATCCGGCCCTTGCAATTCGGCGGCAATACGCTTCATTTTCGCCGCAAACGGGTCTAAGTCTTCCAGCCTCTCACCGTCGATGACAGAAGGCAGGTTGAACCATGATTTTCATGCCCCAGAGCCAGAACGCCGTTGATCCCGTCAAGCTGGAAAAGCTTGCGGAAGTCGCCGTCAAGGTCGGACTGCAACTGCAAAAAGGTCAGGACCTGGTGATCACCGCGCCTGTCGTGGCGCTGCCGCTGGTTCGCCTGATCACCAAACACGCTTACCAGGCCGGTGCCGGACTGGTCTCCGCCTTCTATTCCGACGAGGAAACGACGCTGGCGCGTTATCAATATGGCAGCGACGAGAGTTTCGACCGCGCCTGCGATTGGCTCTACGAGGGCATGGCCAAGGCCTATACCAACGGGGCGGCCCGTCTTGCGATCGCCGGCGATAATCCGATGCTGCTGTCCGAGCAGGATGCCGGCAAGGTCGGCCGCGCCAATCGCGCCAACTCCACCGCCTACAAGCCGGCACTGGAGAAGATCTCGAATTTCGACATCAACTGGAACATCGTCTCCTACCCGAACCCGTCCTGGGCCAAGGTGGTCTTCCCCGACGATCCGGAACCGATTGCGATCGCCAAGCTCGCCAAGGCGATCTTTGCCGCCTCGCGTGTCGATGTCAGCGATCCGGTCGCCGCCTGGGCCGAGCACAATGCCAATCTTGGCAAGCGCTCCGCCTGGCTGAACGGCGAGCGCTTCGCCTCGCTGCATTTCCAGGGACCGGGCACCGACCTGACGGTCGGCCTTGCCGACGGACATGAATGGCATGGCGGCGCTTCCACTGCCAAGAACGGCATCACCTGCAATCCGAACATCCCGACCGAGGAAGTGTTCACCACGCCGCATGCGCTGCGCGTCGAAGGCCATGTTTCGAGCACCAAGCCGCTTTCGCACCAGGGCACGCTGATCGACAATATCCAGGTGCGCTTCGAGGGCGGGCGCATTGTCGAAGCCAAGGCCTCGCGCGGCGAAGAGGTGTTGAACAAGGTGCTCGATACCGACGAGGGCGCGCGCCGGCTCGGCGAAGTGGCGCTCGTGCCGCATTCCTCGCCGATCTCGGCGAGCGGCATCCTGTTCTACAACACGCTGTTCGACGAAAACGCCTCATGCCACATCGCGCTCGGCCAGTGCTATTCCAAATGCTTCCTCGATGGCGCGATACTGAGCCAGGAGCAGATCAAGGCGCAGGGCGGCAATTCCAGCCTGATCCATATCGACTGGATGATCGGCTCCGACAAGGTCGATATCGACGGCATCAAGCCGGATGGTTCACGGGTTCCGGTGATGCGGCAGGGCGAATGGGCCTAAGCGGCATCATCGTGCGCTGACTGGATAAAGCGCGCTGGTGCGGCCAGCCCCGTCCTTCGAGGCCCCTGCGGGGCACCTCAGGATGAGGCTGGAGAGAGGGCGTGCTAGAAGGATAGCGGCAAGCTCATCAGCCTCGGATGCTTTGAGCCTTGATCAGCCCACCAACCACACGGCACCACAATCAGCCCTCATCCTGAGGTGCGGAGGCCGCAGGCCGGAGCCTCGAAGGACGGGGGCGGGTGGCCCCGCGCTCACCGCAACGCCTGCATTGTTGGATGATACGCCGGTGGCCAGCCCCCGTCCTTCGAGGCCCCTGCGGGGCACCTCAGGATGAGGCTGGAGAGAGGGCGTGCCAGAAGGACAGCGGCAAGCTCATCAGCCTCGGATGCCTGGAGCCTTGATCAACCCACCAACCACACGCACCACGACCAGCCCTCATCCTGAGGTGCGGAGGCCGCAGGCCGGAGCCTCGAAGGACGGGGGCGGGTGGCCCCGCGCTCACCGCAACGCCTGCATTGTTGGATGATACGCCGGTGGCCAGCCCCGTCCTTCGAGGCCCCTGCGGGGCACCTCAGGATGAGGCTGGAGAGAGGGCGTGCTAGCTAGAAGGATAGCGGCAAGCTCATCAGCCTGGGATGCCTTGAGCCTTGATCAGCCCACCAACCACACGGCACCACGACCAGCCCTCATCCTGAGGTGCGGAGGCCGCAGGCCGAAGCCTCGAAGGACGGGGGCGGGTGGTCGCCCGCCACAAGGCCTCATTGTTGCCGTCCGCCGACCCACCATGCTAGCCTCCCTCTATGGAAGTCACCGTCTATATTCTCCGCTGCAGCGACGGCTCATATTATACCGGCCTCACCAAGCAGGAGATCGAGGCGCGTGTCTGGGAGCATAATGCCGGGACCTATGACGGTTATACCGCCAAGCGCCGCCCGGTCGAACTCGTCTTCACCGAAACTTATGACCGCATCATCGACGCCATCGCCCGCGAGCGCCAGATCAAGGGCTGGTCGCGCCGAAAGAAGGAAGCGTTGATGGCAATGGACTACGAGGCCCTGCCTGATTTGTCGAAGCGCGGGCCTGTCAAAGCCGGATGATCCTTCGAGGCGATCCTGCGGATCGCACCTCAGGATGAGGCTGGAGGGAGGGCGTGCAGAAGGACAGCGGCAAGCTCATCAGCCTCATATGCCTGGAACCTTGATCACCAACCGCACGGCAACACAATCAGCCCTCATCCTGAGGCGCGGAGGCCGAAGGCCGTAGCCTCGAAGGACGGGGGCGGGTGGCTGAGCACTTTCGGCAACATCCGCATTGCTGAAGGAGACGCGGTGGCCAGCCCCGTCCTTCGAGGCCCCTGCGGGGCACCTCAGGATGAGGCTGGAGAGAGAGGCGTGCCTCGGGTGATCGTTCGCGGCGGTCTTCCAGCGGATGGGGATCCGCATCGTCAGAACAGGCTTCCCTGCTTCGGCGGTTCGGCGGGTTTTGCGCTGCGCTTCTTGGCACCGGCCGGCGGTGTGCCGCCTTCCGTGGTCAAGGCACCGACGCGACCGTCGGCGAATTCGATGGCGATGCCCATGCCGGCGGAGAGGTGAGCAGCCTGCGAGACAGGCCTGTTATCCTCATCGCGAATGACGGCGTAACCGCGCTTCAGCACATTCTTATAGGAGAGCGACTGCAGCACGCGGTCCTGTGCGGAAAGCTCGGCGCGCGCACGGGTCAGCTGGTGGCGGATCGCCGTATCGGCATGGCGCGAAAGATTGCCAAGGCGGTCGCGACCGCGGTCGGTCTGGGTCTTCAGCCGGGCCGGCAGCGAGGCGAGGATGGCTTCGGCGCGATCGACGCGCGATTTCGAGCGGTCGATCAGCCGCTCGACCATACGTTCGGCCCGCACTATCCGCTCGTTCAGCGTCTGGCGGCGCTCGGCGATGCGATTGGACAGCACATCAGGACGCAGATGCGCGGCGACACGCTCGAAGCCGCGGCGCTTGTTGATGGTGTTGAGCTCCAGCCCGCGGCCGAGGGCGACTGCGGCCTCGTCGAAACGGCGGCGCGGCAAAGCGAGAAGCTGGTCGATCGACGGCAATGCCCGCATCAGAGCGCGCACGGACTGGCGGCGCTGATCCATCTGCCGGTTCATGCAGCCCTGCAGGCGCGCAGCAAGAGCGGCGGCCTGCGCCTCAAGTTCCGCCTTGACGGGCACTGCCATTTCCGCTGCCCCCGTCGGCGTCGGCGCACGAACATCGGCGGCGTAGTCGATCAGCGTCCAGTCGGTCTCATGGCCGACGGCCGAAATCAGCGGTATTGCGCTTTCGGCCGCAGCACGCACGACGATTTCGTCGTTGAAGCTCCAGAGATCTTCCAGGCTGCCGCCGCCGCGCGCGACGATCAGCACGTCCGGACGCGGAATGGCGCCTGCCGGCTCCAGCGCGTTGAAGCCGCGGATGGCGTTCGCCACCTCATCGCCGGAGCCCTCGCCCTGGACCTTCACCGGCCAGACGAGGACATGCACGGGAAAACGATCGGAGATGCGGTGAAGGATATCGCGGATCACGGCGCCGGTCGGCGAGGTGACGACGCCAATTACGCTGGGCATGAAGGGCAGCCGCTTCTTGCGGGCGGCATCGAACAGGCCCTCGGCGCCGAGCTTGCGCTTGCGCTCCTCGATCAGCGCCATCAGCGCGCCGGCGCCGGCCGGCTCCAGCGTCTCGATGACGATCTGATATTTCGAGGAGCCCGGAAAGGTGGTGACCTTGCCGGTGGCGATGACTTCCATGCCCTCTTCCGGGCGGAACTTCAGCCGTGAGAAAGTTCCCTTCCAGATGACGGCGTCGATGCGGGCGCGATCATCCTTCAGCGCGAAATAGGCATGGCCCGAGGAGTGCGGCCCGCGATAGCCGGAGATTTCGCCACGCACGCGAACCTGGTCGAAGGCGGTTTCGACGGTGCGCTTGATCGAGCCGGAAAGCTCCGAAACCGAATATTCGGCAAGGTTGGTCGGCGAATCGCCGTCGAAGACGTTGCTCATCCCCTCTTTCTATGTCCAACGGCGGCAAACGGAAAGATCGGCACTGGCATTGGGATCGGTTTTCCCGACCATTGAGATAGGTCGCGCGATGGGTTCGTCGCCCTTGCGTCGAGCGCGCTCATCTCCTGGCATGCTGCACATGCAATCGTTGCAGCCGGGCCAACAAACAACAAAATCGAGTAAATATGTTTTGTGGCGGAACGCATAGTTAGAATATGCGTTTTATCCGAAAGGGATTGCTAACCACCGCAATACAAAGGCGTTTCGGCGAGGATCGGCGGTAAATCTTTGTTAGCTGGCGCTTCCTATGCTTCCCCTCGTTCTCTCTGGGAAGGTGCTGAAATGATTATTCTCACAGCAGCAGCATTGGGCGTCAGCGCCGGGCAGACGCGTTCGGCTGGCGTGATCGCGCTGGTTGCCGCGCTGATCGGAATGACATTCGTGTTGGCGGCGATCACCTCGCCCGGGCCGGTGGCTATTCTCGCATTCATCTATGCCGTGCTCGGCTATAATGGCGGTCTTATGCTCTTCGTGCTCGGGCTCTATGCCAGCCAGCGCCTTCGTCGCGCCATGCGCATTTCAAACTGATGAGCGCGTCGCGATCTTTCAGATCGGCTTCCCGCGCTTGCTTATTCCGTTCTGAAGATCGCCGGCATCAATTCGTCGCCGGCCGATAGCGAAAGAACTGAACCCCCACATCCGCCGTCTTCGGAAGCGGTTCCAGATAGGGCGGGATATTGCCCTTACCGAGCTCAGCATAGAGCCCATCCGGCTTCAGTTTGGTGATCTCGCGGGTTTGCAGGTCGCCGGGGCAGAAGGCAAGCACCGTCACGCCGGTCCCCTTCAGGAAGGCTTCCGCCTCCTGCGGCTCCGCCATGCCGATATGCAGCTCCGTCAGCATGCCGCCCTGATTGCGATGATAGGGCGCGGAGAGAACCCGGTTCGCGGTGAAGCGGAGGATGGGCACGCCCATTTCCGACGGCGCCGAGACCAGTCCGGCCGGTAGCCCGGTGAGCGGCGCCAGCGCCGCTTGCGATGTGCAGGAAACCTTCTTTGCCGGCTCCGTCGCCTTGTTCTGCGCAGCATTCTCCATCTGCAGCGAGACAAATCCGCCGCCGACGACCCAGGCGACCGGAGCACTGGCGAGCACGGTGACGATATAGACGAAGGCGGCTGCGACATTCTCGCTGTCGCCGTTGGAGATGCGGCGGACATCGATAATCAACAGGGCAAGCGGCAGGATGGAGATCAGGTTCGAGAAGGTGGAACCGCGCACCTGGACCAGCGCGATTGCCCAGCTCGTCATCAGCAGGAAGAGCAGGACCAGGTGGATTTGCACACGGTCACGCTGAACGACGCGGAAGATGCAGACGGCGATGCCGAACAGGCCGGCCGCATAGAAGCCACCGATCGAGAAGGGATCCGTGCGTCCGAGAGCGAAAACCGACTGCGCTTCCGAAACATTTCTGAGCCAGAGTTCGACCAGCATCGGGTCGAGACCGGCCAGCGGATCGCTCAGGCATTGCGGTGCGATCACGATCGCCGAGCCGAGAACGCCGGCGCCGACGACGGCGAGTGCGGCAAAGCGCAAGGGCCGGCGCAAGCGGCTGGCAAAAACCGCCGCAAACAACAGCAGCCCGCCGCCGATCGCCGCCAGGCTGTAATAGCCGAGCGAGAGATTATCGCAGGTGACCGTCGAATAAAGCCGGGGCGGCACCGTTGCGAAGAAGAGGATACTGATCGCAATCGCCAGCGCCAGCCCGAAGGCCTTGGCGGCGACGGCGAAATTTTCGCCCTCCCATGCCCAGAGCAGGGCGATGGTCAGGCAGACGGCGGCGACGAAGGGGGTCGTCTCGGCGCCGATGGCGATGGCAACGGCTGCCGCGATGCCGGCGACCGCATAGCTCCAGGCGCGACGCTGTGGATCCAGCAGCATGGCGATCATCGTCGCGACCAGCGCCAGCTGGGCATTGTGATGATCGATGGCGCCCGGCGCGAAGCGGTTTCCGCTGTAGATCGCAAGGCTGGTCAAACCGAGACTGATATGCATGGCGGCAACGCCGCCGATGCGCCGGCCGGCAACCGCCATGGCGAGCATGGCGGGCAGGATAAGCGATACCGGCCAGACGCCGAGCGCCAACGCTTCGGCCGTCTCGCGGGGCGCAAACAGATCAAAGAACCATATAAGCGATGCGATCGGCAGATCGATCAGCCGCGACCAATGCATCAGTGTGCCGCCGTCGAGGCCGAGACGGTATTGCATCAGATCGAACCAGCCCTGACCGGCCAGAAAATCCCGAACCTCGACGAGACGCATTCCGTCATCATTGTCGGGGCCGACGTAATCGGTGGCGCCGGAAAGCTTGGTGACGAGGATGGCGACAGCAAGGATGACGCTATAGGCGATGACGGTTGGCCAGAGACGCGTCAGCAGGTCGCGCAGCCAGCTCCTGGGAGCGGGCAGCCCGCCCCTGGGAGCGTCGATCGCGGAGGATGCATGGGGGATCGGCTGCACAGCGTTCATTGTGGTTAGCGGTTCGTTTCGATACCCGAACTTTAGCCGCCGCCGATCAAGAAAGTGTAAAGCCGTTTGTGGCAGCTGCCGATTTTGCCTGCGTCATAGGGTCTTATTAACGGCGCATGATTTAGGCTGAGCGCGGCTTTCAGTGTAACGAGTAGAGTCATGGCCCGATCGCGTACCGATAATCTGAATATTGCCGTCCTGCTCCCCTGCTATAATGAAGCGGCGACGATCGGTCCTGTCGTGCGGGGTTTCCGGGCGACGCTGCCCGATGCTGCGATCCACGTCTACGACAACAATTCCACCGACGGCACCGCGCTGCAGGCGATGCTTGCCGGCGCGCATGTCGTGCGCGAGCGGCGTCAGGGCAAGGGCCATGTCGTGCGCCGCATGTTCGCCGATATCGACGCCGACATCTACATCATCGCCGACGGCGACGGCACCTATGCGCCTGAAGATGCCGAGGAACTGGTGCGCACGCTTCTGACCGAGCGCGCCGACATGGTGGTCGGCACAAGGCGAGGCGTGCACGCCGATGCCGGCCGTCAGGGCCATGCGCTCGGCAACCGGCTTTTCAACCTGCTCTACCGGATGATCTTCGGCCCCGACTTCACCGATATCTTTTCCGGCTACCGCGCGTTTTCGCGCCGCTTCGTCAAAAGCTTCCCGGCGGTATCAGGCGGCTTCGAGATCGAAACCGAGATGTCCGTGCATGCCTCGCGGCTGAAGCTGCCGGTCAGCGAGCTGGAGCTCGATTACGGCCGCCGGCCGGAAGGCTCGCACTCCAAGCTTTCGACATTCCGCGACGGCGCCAAGATCCTCTGGATGTTCGCGATGCTGATGAAAGAAACCCGGCCCTTCGCCTTTTTCAGCGCGATCAGCGCCACCTTCATGCTGGCGAGCCTCGGCTTCATGGCGCCGGTGCTGGCGGAATATTTCGAAACAGGCCTCGTCAGCCGCATGCCGACCTGGGTGCTGTCGACGGCGCTGATGATGATTTCCTTCATGCTGTTCACCGTCGGCGTCATCCTGGATTCCGTTGCGCGTGCCCGCGCCGAACAGCTTCGTATCCATTATATCGGCCTGGAAAGGCCGAGCGCGATGAAGGCGCCGCTCGGCGACGCAGGGCCGGTCTCGCGCGCGCCACCCGGCAAGGCGGATGCGGCATGAGGAAGCTCGTCCGCTTCACCATCGCCGGCGGCATCGGCTTCCTCGTCGATGCCGGCATCCTGTCGGCGCTGCTCCATCTGACGCCGCTCGGGCCGTTTCTGACGCGGCTCGTGGCGATTGCCTTCGCCATGGTCGCGACTTGGGCTTTCAACCGGAGCTTCACTTTCGATCGCTCCGGCCGTTCGCTTGCCGCCGAAGGCTTCCGTTACGGCTCGGTCGGTGTGACGGCAGCGCTCGTTAATTACGGGCTCTATTCCGCGCTTCTGCTGTCGCTGCCGGCGCTTCAGCCGCTGGCGGCCATGGTGATCGCCAGCATCGCCTCGATGATCTTCAGCTTCTTCGGCTATTCGCGCTTCGTCTTCCGCGCGGAATAATCAAACCGCTTCCCAGCCGTCCTTCTCGCTGGCCCGGTAGATCGCGTCGATCACCTTCTGGTTCAGCTTCGAATTTTCGAGCGTGACGATCTCTTCCTTGCCGTTCTTGCCGTTCGTCACCGCCCGGGCGAAGGCCTCGACCTGCCGCTTGTACTGGCGGCTGTCCTGGAAGCGGAAGATGCGCGATTCAGCGTGACTGCGGTCGGCAAGCTCGATCTCCTCAGGCCCCCAGCGATTGGCGTTGAACGGCGACTTGACATCGATGTACCCTTCGGTGCCGTGGAAGACCATGACCTGGCGGTTGGCCATCTGCGTCGAGATATAGAAGCTCAGCTCGAAATCGCCGAAATCGGCCTTGACGCTCGAATAGATATCCGTGCCGAAATCCGCATCGCGCTCGGTGATCGCCTGGATCCAGAGCGGCTCCTTGCCAGTGGAAAAACGCGTGCCCATGACGGGATAGACGCCGATATCGGGAAGGCCGCCGCCGCCGAGCTCGGGGACGTTGCGCATGTTGGCGGGGTCGCGGTTGAAATAGGTGAAGGCGCCCTGCACATGCCGGAGCGACCCGATCGCGCCCTCATCGATCAGCGAGCGTACCTTCTGCCAGACCGGGGAGTAGGTGATCATATAGGCTTCGGTGACCACCACCCGGTTGCGGTCGCGGGCGGCGATCAGATCGTCGATATCGCCTGATTTCAACGCCAGCGGCTTTTCACAGAGCACGTGTTTGCCGGCATCGGCTGATTTGATCGACCATTCGATATGCTGCGAGGTCGGCAGCGGGATGTAGACGGCGTCGATGAGGTCGGAGGCCAGCATTTCCTCGTAGGAGCCGAAGGCATGCGGCACCGAGAAGCGGTCGGCCATCTCCCTTGCGCGCGCCAGATCGCGGCTGGCAACCGCCGTGACGACGCAATTCTCCGCATCCTGGATCGCCGGAACGACATTGTCGCGGCCGATCTTCGCCGTTGAAATGATACCGAAACGCAGCATGATCCAAGTCTCCCGAAATGATTTCCGCGAACCATATTCAGGCCTTAGCTGCGGCGCAATGGCGCGGCCCGAAATCACGGAAGTTTGCCTTCCCGGATGCGCGGATCGCACTAAGTTGGTCAGGGCGGCGTTCTGCCGTATCCGCGATTTCAATTCCTTCACACTTCTGGAGAGCGTCATGGAAATGCGCCGGCTTGGAAAAACAGGTCTTTCGGTCGCACCGATCGTCATCGGCGGCAATGTCTTCGGTTGGACGGCCGACGAAAAAACATCCTTCGCCATTCTCGACGCCTTCTTCGACGCGGGCCTGAATACGATCGATACGGCCGATGTCTATTCCTCGTGGGTTCCGGGCAACAAGGGCGGCGATTCCGAGGAGATCATCGGGCGGTGGCTAAGCCAAGCCAAGGTCTCCCGCGACAAGGCCGTCATCGTCACCAAGGTCGGTTCCGACATGGGACAGGGAAAGACGCTGAAGGAGACCTATATCCTGAAGGTGGTCGAGGATTCGCTGCGCCGGTTGCAGACTGACTATATCGACCTCTATCTCTCGCACTGGCCGGATGAAGATACGCCGCACGAGGAAACGCTCGGCGCCTATGCCAAGCTGAAGCAGCAGGGCAAGATCCGCGCCATCGGCTGCTCGAATTATGATGCGAAACTCCTCCAGGCTTCCTTCGACGCTGCCGAAAAAGCCGGATTGCCGCGTTACGATGTGCTGCAGCCGGAATATAATCTCTATGAGCGCGCGAGCTTCGAGGGTCCGCTTGCCGATCTCTGCGTCAAAGAAGACATCGGCGTCATCACCTATTTCAGCCTCGCCGCCGGCTTCCTCACCGGCAAATACCGCAGCAAGTCCGATACGCAGGGCCGCGCACGCGAGGGCCGAGTTTCGCAATATCTCGACGACAAAGGCCTGCGCATCCTGGCCGCGCTCGACACGGTTTCAAGCGAGACCGGTGCAGCGCCGGCAGAAATTTCGCTCGCCTGGCTGCTGCGCAAGAAGGGCGTGACGGCGCCGATCGCCAGCGCGACCAGTCTTTCGCAGCTTGAAAGCCTGGCGAAATCGGCGACACTGGCGCTTTCCGATGAGGCGATGGCGCTGCTCGACGAAGCCGGCGCCTGAAAGAAAGAGACGCCATGACCGTGACGATACGTGATGCCCGCCCCGAGGACGAAGCCCGCTGGCGCGAACTGTGGGCGGCCTATCTCGCCTTTTATGACGTCACGGTCGATGCCGATATCACGGATTCCACATGGCGCCGGGTCTTCGATCCGGAGTCGGCAATCGCGATGCGTGTCGCCGACGTCGACGGCAGGATCATGGGATTTGCGCTCTATCTCACCCATGAGGGCACGTGGATCCACGGCAGGGACTGCTATCTCGAAGACCTGTTCGTCGATGCCGATGCGCGTGGCAAAGGCGTCGGGCGGGCGCTGATGGACGATCTCGTTTCGACCTGCAAAGCCAAGGGTTGGTCGCGGCTCTATTGGCATACGAGCGAGCAGAACAGAACCGCGCGGGCGCTCTATGACAGCTATGTCGAAAGCGACGGCCATATCCGCTATCGCATCAATTTCTAAGGGGAGGAAAGCCTTCATACCATTCGGAATGATCGCCTTGCCAATTGGCCATGCCCGGTTTGGTGAGGATGCCGCGCGGACTGATATAGCTCTGGATCACTCGCTTCGGCCGTTCGTGCCACTGGATATTGAAAGCCCAGAGCTTCGGGAAGAAGCAGAGCGAGGCATAAGGCAGGTGGTCGTGAATCCACCAGGCGAGCCGCTGCCAGTCGCTTTCATCGTGGTAATGGTCGACCATCCACGGCACGGCAATGCAGACGGCAGCACCCATGCAGCCGTCGAAGTCCCTCATATCCCAGATGTGATGCGCGGCGGTGGACGCATTGGTCGAACAGTTCAGTTTGTTATCGTTGCCGAACCTGTTGACCGCGGGCGAGCGATAGCCGGATCGGATATGCAGGCGCCCGAACGTTGCCTCCAGCGGCTCCAGCAATTCCTCGCAGAGCCTCTTGCCCGCCTCGATCGCCAGATCGGGATCCTCGGGGATATTGGAGATGCGGTAGAAATCGGCGATTTCCGAATGCAGGAAATCGCGAAGGAAGAAGTTTTGCGACAGCCGCACACGGCCGAGATCCTCCAGACCCTTCATCGAATTCGGCTTTCGCATGACGTCATTCTCCTGCGCATCGACGGCAGGAATCATTGCCTGGCGCCGATTTCCAGTCCACCCGAAATCGATCGGGAACAATTAGCGCGATCTTCTCTTCTTAATGTGTCGCCGCATTCGCGGTTTTCCCCAGAACAAGGATTGAGAAAATGGCCAAGGAAAAGACGTTGGAAGATCTCTTCTACGACACGCTGAAGGACATCTACTTCGCCGAACGGCAGATTTTGCGCGCCCTGCCGAAGATGGCGCGCGCTGCCCAATCCCCCGATTTGAAGGCGGGCCTTGAAAAGCACCGCGAGCAGACCGAAGGACATGTCGAGCGCCTGCAGCAGGTTTTCGAGCTGATCGGCAAACGCGCCCAGGGCAAAACTTGCGAGGCGATCCAGGGCATTATCGCCGAGGGCGAGGAAATCATGGAGGAATTCAAGGGCACGGCGGCTCTCGATGCCGGCCTGATTTCGGCTGCCCAGGCCGTCGAGCATTATGAAATCGCCCGTTACGGCACGCTGAAGACCTGGGCCGCCACGCTCGGGCTGAAGGATGCCGTCGGTCTGCTGGACCAGACGCTGCAGGAGGAAACTGCCACCGACAAGACCCTCTCCCAGCTCGCCACCACGGCGGCGAACCAGAAGGCAAAGGCTGCCTGATACATAAGGCGCCCTAATGAGAACGGGCGGCCCGGTTTCCATTCCTTACCGGCCGCCCGTATCCTGTTCACTGTATCTGAAGAAATCGATGAAGGCGCGTAGCGCCGGCCGCATCTGCCGCCGGGTGGGATAATAGAGAAACGCCCCAGGATAGGGCGCGCACCAATCCTCCAGCACCCGCACCAGCCTGCCGCTCGCGAGTTCCGCATAGACCCGCATATCGAAGAGATAGGCAAGACCGGCGCCGTTCAGCGCTGCCAGCAGGGCGAGGCGATCCTCGCTGACGATCAGCGGCCCGTCGACCGAGACGACGAGTTCCTGCCCGTCCTTTTCGAATTCCCAGCGATAGATCGAGCCGTTGGTGAAGCGCCGCTTGATGCAGCGATGACGGACGAGATCGCGCGGATGCTCCGGCTTTGGATGGTGCTCGAAATATTCGGGCGAAGCGGCGATCACCGTCGTCAGATCGGGCGAGACCCTGACCGCGATCATGTCGGCCTCCAGGCTCTCCTCCAGCCGGATGCCGGCATCGAAGCCCTCCTTGACGATATCGGTGAAGCCGTCCTCATTGGCGATCTCCAGGGTGATATCGGGATAGAGGTTGAGAAAGTCGCCGAGGCGCGGGGCGAGCAGGAGATCGGAGGCGAAGCGCGGCGCGGTGATGCGAAGGTTCCCGGCCGGCTTGCTGCGCGTATCGCGGACGGCCTCCAAGGCAATACCGATCTCCTCAAGTGCCGGGCGGAGCCTGTCGAGCAGCAGCAGCCCCTCCTCCGTCGGCGCGACGCTGCGGGTGGTGCGCGCCAGAAGCCGCACCCCCAGACTTTCCTCGAGGCTCGAGATCGCATGACTGACGGCCGACGGCGCGACGAGCAGTTCCTTCGCCGCCGCCCGGAAGCTGCGATGTTCCGAGACGGCGACCAGAACGGCGAGTTGCGAGAGCTGGGTTCTGTTCATTGATCTAAATGATAGAACAACCTGTTAGAAACTGCATGTATTTTCTGATTGATGTAGCGGCAATATGATCTGCCCGTACCGCAACCGATCGAGCGGCTCAAAATCAGCTCAGAGGAGCACAAGAGGAGCACACCATGAAAACCCGGAAACTCGGAAACGAATTGACCGTCTCTGCCGTCGGTCTTGGCTGCATGGGCATGAGCTTTGCCTATGGCGCCAGCGACGATGCGGAATCGATTAAGACGCTGCATCGTGCCATCGATCTCGGCGTCACATTCTTCGACACCGCCGAAGTCTACGGCCCCTTTACCAACGAGGTTCTTCTCGGCAAAGCGCTGAAGCCGTTCCGCGATCGCGTGGTGATCGCCACCAAGTTCGGCTTCAAGATCGATGCCAGCAAACCGGGTGCTGCCGCCATCGCCGGCGTCGACAGCCGTCCCGAGCATGTGCGCGCGGTCGCCGAAGCCTCGCTGAAACGCCTCGGCATCGAGACCATCGACCTCTTCTACCAGCACCGGGTCGATCCCAACGTGCCGATCGAGGAGACCGTCGGCGCCATGGCGGAACTGGTAAAGGAAGGCAAGGTCCGGGCGCTCGGGCTTTCGGAAGCCGGCAGCGCCACCATTCGCCGCGCCCATGCGGTCCATCCCATCGCAGCCCTGCAGAGCGAATATTCGCTCTGGACGCGCGACCCGGAAGAGGAGGTGCTTGCCACCTGCCGCGAACTCGGCATCGGCTTCGTGCCCTACAGCCCACTCGGCCGCGGCTTCCTGACCGGAGCGATCCGCAAAGTGGAGGATCTCGCTGCCGACGATTTCCGCCGGCAGGTGCCGCGTTTCCAGGCGGAAAATTTCGACGCCAATGCCGCCCTCGTCGCGACGCTCGAGCGGCTTGCCGCCGAGAAGGGCGTAACGGCGGCGCAGCTCGCGCTCGCCTGGGTATTGAACCAGGGCGACGACATCGTGCCGATCCCCGGCGCCCGCAAGCTTCACCATCTCGAACAGAATGCGGCCGCTGCCGATATCGTGCTGAGCCCGGCGGAACTCGAGCAACTCAGCGAAGCGATCCCCGCCGGACAGGTGGCCGGCAAGCGCTATTCGGACGCCTCGCTTGCCATGACGAACATCTGAACCTGGAAAAGCCCGGTCGATCACAACCGGCCGGGCTTGCCTTCGGGGCTGGCGAAACTATCTAACGCCATCTCTGAGAACGGGATGACAATATGTCGGACAGGCAGGCAGTCGAACAGACGGTTCATCTCTATGTCGAAGGCATGGCCTTCGCCAATGAGGCAGCCTTGAAAAAGGCCTTTCATCCGAAAAGCTCGATCATCGGCCATTACGAAAATGCGGTCGAATGGCTGACGCGGGACGAATTCATCGCGGCTATCCTGCAGGAGGAGCCGGCGCCGCCCGGCACGCAGCCCTACATGGACATCCAGAGTGTCGATGTCGAGGGCGAAGCGGCAAGCGTCAAGGTCACCGACGATTTCGCCGGCATGCGTTTTACCGATTATCTCTCGCTGCTGAAGATCGACGGCCGCTGGACGATCGTCAGCAAACTCTTCCATCTGCATCGGTGAAAGACCGGCCGCTTTTCGCGACCGGTCCATTATTTGGCGACGGTGGATGAAGCTCAGCTTCTGAGCACCCCGCCGGTGAATTTCATCACGCTGGCGACGATCTTCTGCGTCAGCGCCTCGAAATCCTCGTCCGTCAGCGTGCGCTCGACCGGCTGGATCTGAACCTCGATCGCCACCGACTTCTTGCCGTCGCCAACCGATGCACCCTCGAAGATATCGAAGACATTGACGCCGGTCACCAGCTTGCGGTCGGCGCCGGTGGCGGCCTTGACGATGGCGCCGGCTTCCACCGTCTTGTCGACGACGAAGGCGAAGTCGCGCCGGACCAGCTGGAAGGGCGACAGCTCGAGCGCCGGCTTGGTGCGCGTTGCCTTGCGCTTGGCCTCCGGCATGGCGTCGACATAGACCTCGAAGCCGCAGAGAGCGCCGGAGACATCGAGCGCTTCCAGCGTCAGCGGATGAAATTCGCCGAAATAGCCGAGCACGACCTTCGGCCCCATCTTAATCGTGCCGGAGCGGCCGGGGTGATACCATTCCGGTCCGCCCTGCTCGATCTGGATATTGCCCATCGGCAGACCGCAGGCTTCGATGACGGCGAGCGCATCGGCCTTGGCGTCGAAGACATCGACCGGCTTGCCGCCGCCCTTGGCGGCGTTCGACCAGGCGCGACCGGCGCCGGCAAGCGAGGCCGTGCCGCGGCGGATACCGCCGGCCACGCGGCGCTGACCTTCGGGCCTGTCGTTCTCATAAGTGCCGGAAACCTCGAACAGCGCGACGTCGCCGTAACCCTTGTCGGCATTGCGCTGCGCTGCGGTCAGCAGGCCCGGCAGCAGCGACGGGCGCATATCCGACATTTCGGCGGCAATCGGGTTGGCAAGCTTGAGGGCGGGCGAGCCGCCGCCGAAGAGCTTGGCCTGGTCTTCCGGAATGAAGGACCAGGTGACGGCTTCGAGCATGCCGCGCGCGGCGAGCGCCCGCTTGGCGAGGCGGCTGCGGATCTGCAGCGTCGTCAGGATCTTGCTGTTGACGGCCGCATGGCTTTCGAGCGGCGCCGGCTTGATATTGTCGACGCCGTGAATGCGCATAACCTCTTCGACGAGATCGGCCTTGCCGTCGACATCGGGGCGCCAGGAGGGAACGGCGACGGAGACGCGCTCGCCGGAACCGGAGACGGTGAAACCGAGGCGCGTCAGAATCGTGTTGCTTTCCTCATTCGAGACGTCGAGGCCCGTCAGGCGCTTGACCTCCGAATAGGGGAAATCGACGATCTTTGGTTCGTAACCTTGGTAGCCGACGATCTCGGCCTTGGCGGCCTTGCCACCGCAAAGCTCCAGCACCAGCTCTGTCGTGCGCTCAAGACCCGGAACCATATAGTCCGGATCGACACCGCGTTCGAAGCGGTAGCGGGCATCAGTGATGATGCCGAGGCTGCGACCTGATTTGGCGATGTTCATCGGGTCCCAGAGGGCGGATTCGATCAGCACGTCGATGGTGTTTTCATCACAGCCGGAATGTTGGCCGCCCATGATGCCGCCGATCGATTCGATACCATTCTCGTCGGCGATGACGACGTTGTTCGGCGACAGCTTGTATTCGCGCTGGTCGAGCGCCAGCACCGTCTCGCCTTCGGCGGCACGGCGGACGGTCAGGTGGCCGTTGATCTTGGCGGCATCGAAGACGTGGATCGGCCGCCCTTGATCGAAGGTCATGTAGTTAGTGACATCGACCAGAGCGTTGATGGGGCGCAGGCCGATGGCGATCAGCCGCTGCTGCATCCAGCGCGGACTCGGGCCGTTCCTGACGCCGCGCACGAGGCGCAACGCAAAGCCCGGGCAGAGTTTTTGATCGTCGAGATCGAGCGTCAGCTTCACCGGCGTCTCGCCTTCGACGGAGAAGGACGGGGCAGCCTGAGTCTTCAGCGTGCCGAGGCCGGAGGCGGCGAGATCGCGGGCGATGCCGTGGATCGAGGTGCAGTCCGGCCGGTTGGGCGTCAGGTTGATCTCGATGAGGGGATCGTCGAGATGAGCATAGGCGGCATAACTCTGGCCGACCGGCGCATCCTCGGGCAGATCGATAATGCCGTCGTGACTGTCGGAGATCTGCAGCTCCTTTTCGGAGCACATCATGCCATGGCTTTCGACACCGCGGATATTGCCGACGGCGAGCGTCACATCGATGCCGGGAACATAGGTTCCGGGCGCTGCGAAGGCGCCGACGAGGCCGGCGCGCGCATTCGGGGCGCCGCAGACGACCTGGACCGGCGTGCCGGAACCGGTGTCGACCATCAGCACCTTCAGGCGATCGGCCTGCGGATGTTTTTCGGCCGAGACGACTCTGGCGATAACGAAGGGCTTGAAGGCCGCCTTGTCGTCGACATCCTCGACCTCCAGCCCGATCTCGGTGAGGCGCGTGCAGATTTCATCGAGGCCGGCATCCGTTTCCAGATGCTCTTTCAGCCAGGAGAGCGTGAATTTCATCGTCCCAATTCTCCGTTCAAGCGCTGAGGCCGCCGAACAGCGTCGGCATGTCGAGCGGGCGGAAGCCGTAATGCGTCATCCAGCGGACGTCGGCGTTGAAGAAGTCGCGCAGGTCAGGCATGCCGTATTTCAGCATGGCGATGCGGTCGAGGCCCATGCCCCAGGCAAAGCCCTGATATTCGTCCGGATCGAGCCCGCCGTAACGCAGCACGTTCGGGTGGACCATGCCGCAGCCGAGGATCTCCATCCAGTCGGTACCCTCGCCGAACTTGACGATCGGACCGGAGCGGTCGCACTGGATATCGACCTCGAAAGAGGGCTCGGTGAAGGGGAAGAAGGACGGGCGAAAACGCATCGTCACGCTGTCGACCTCGAAGAAGGTCTTGCAGAATTCTTCCAGCACCCAGCGGAGGTTGGCGACATTGGCCTTCTTGTCGACGACCAGGCCCTCGACCTGATGGAACATCGGCGAATGGGTAGCGTCCGAGTCCTGGCGGTAGGTCTTGCCGGGAATGATGATGCGGATCGGCGGTGTCTGCGCCTCCATGGTGCGCACCTGCACCGGCGAGGTGTGGGTGCGCAGCACCTTGCGCTCACCATTCTCATCCGGGTTGAAGAAGAAGGTGTCGTGCATCTCGCGGGCCGGATGGCCTTCCGGGAAATTCAGCGCGGTGAAATTGTAATAATCGGTCTCGATGTCGGGACCTTCGGCGATCGAGAAGCCCATGTCGGCGAAGATCGCGGTGATCTCGTCAACGATCTGGCTGATCGGATGGATACGGCCGCGCTCGGCCGGCGAAGAGCGCACCGGCAGGCTGACATCGACCGTCTCGGCCTTCAGCCGCGCATCGATCGCGGCTTGCCGGAGCGTCGTCTTGCGGGCGGCAAGCGCCTCGGTCACCGCGTTTTTCAGGACGTTGATCGCCGCGCCCTTGCTTTGGCGCTCTTCCGGCGTCATGGCGCCGAGCGTCTTCAACAGTCCGGAGACGGAGCCCTTCTTGCCAAGGGCGGAAACGCGCACGGCTTCGAGCGCCGCCTCGTCATCGGCGGCGGCGATTTCGGCGAGCAGCGATGCGTTGAGCTGGTCGATATCTGACATTGTCACTTCTTTCCGTCCAGTATCAGGCGGGCGATCGGGAGGCAGGCGGCGCCGGCCGGCGCCAGGAATATAAAGAAAGAAAAACCCGCGCTAGCCCAAACCAGCGCGGGTTTCCCAAAATCATAAATTCAAAAGCTTGGGAAGCGCTGGTTACTTGACCGCGCCTTCAAACTCGTTCGCCGTGCCGGCTTCCTTGAGGTATTCAAGAGCCTTCTTGGCAGCGCTGACCAGCGCGCCGAATGCTTCCGGCTCGTGGATCGCCATGTCGGAGAGAACCTTGCGGTCGACTTCGATGCCAGCCTTGTTCAGGCCGTCGATGAAGCGGCCATAGGTCAGCCCGGATTCACGCACAGCGGCGTTGATGCGCTGGATCCAAAGCGCACGGAAGTTGCGCTTGTTGACCTTGCGGTCGCGGTAGGCGTACTGCTTCGAACGATCGACAGCAGCCTTGGCGGTACGGATGGTGTTCTTGCGGCGGCCGTAAAAGCCCTTTGCGGCCTTCAGAACCTTCTTGTGCTTGGCGTGAGAGGTGACGCCTCTTTTTACACGTGCCATATCATGATCTCCTTAAATCTAGCGTTCGCGGACGAGTCTCAGAGACCGTTCGGCAGGTAATTCTTGATAACCTTGCGGCCATCCGGTTCTGCGAGAACCATGGTGCCACGTGCATCACGAATGAACTTGTTGGAACGCTTGATCATGCCATGGCGCTTGCCAGCAGCGGCAGCCTTGACCTTGCCGGTTGCGGTGATCTTGAACCGCTTCTTGGCAGAGGACTTCGTCTTCATCTTGGGCATTTTGCTACTCCTTTTGTCCTCCCTGCGCGCTTTATCAAAAAAGCCCTTCTCGCGAAGTCCGGTTCTCCGGCCGTCGCAACAAGGTGCGGGAGCGTTTGTTGTTGATCTGCGGCATCGGCGACGAACCGTTCCGCAAGCATTCGAAACTGCCACGGCATGCCCTGCCGGTCAGTTCGGACGCGCGCTTATAACCGCAGCGTCATGAAAGTGCAACGGGGCGGCGGAGGAATCTTCGCTGCTCCCAAAATACACCGGCCCAAAGCAGAATGGCAGAAAGCACAAAAGCCGCCCTTGCGGACGGCCTTGGGCGAAAAACTGCCTGGCGCTTATTTCGGCGCCAGCACCATCATCATCTGGCGGCCTTCGAGCTTGGGTTCGGCTTCGACCTTGGCGAACTCGATCGTATCGGCCTTGACCTGCTGCAGAAGCTTCATGCCGAGTTCCTGGTGAGCCATTTCACGGCCGCGGAACTTCAGCGTCACCTTGACCTTGTCGCCTTCGTCGAAGAAGCGGCCCATCGCCTTCATCTTCACCTCATAATCATGGGTGTCGATGTTCGGGCGCATCTTGATTTCTTTGACTTCGACGATCTTCTGCTTCTTGCGCGCCTCGGCAGCCTTCTTCTGGTTGGCATATTTCAGCTTGCCCAGATCGAGGATCTTGCACACCGGCGGTTCGACATTGGGGGAAATTTCGACGAGATCGAGGCCGGCTTCTTCCGCCATTTTCAAAGCCTGGTCGGTGGGCACGATGCCGACATTCTGTCCATCAGCCCCGATCAGCTGAACTTTGGGAATGCGGATTTCACGGTTCGAGCGCGGTCCGTCCTTCACGGGCGCATCGGTTTTAAAAGGTCTGCGAATGGTCGTATTCTCCTCGCGTTGTTTTCGGAACGTTGCAGCCTCGCGCTCCCGATCAGGGGCACAAACGTGTCGCGTCATCGCTGCAACGGAGTCAATATCATCCTTTAGCGGAAAAATCACCCGCTGTCAGCCTGCCAAGAATCTGTTTTATAGGCCAAAACAACAGGAGTTTCGCCGATGTCCGATCAGATGCCCGATTCCGCGCCGCAGTTCCTGACGGTCGGCGAGGGCGAAGCGGCGCGTGAGATCGCCATGCTCGTCCGCCCGGCGCAAGCCGGCAATGGCGCGCCGGCGCTCGTCTGGCTGTCCGGCTACCGCTCCGACATGAGCGGCACCAAGGCGGTGGAACTCGATGGGCTGGCGGCAGAACTTGGGCTCGCCTGCATTCGCCTCGACTATTCCGGTCACGGACTTTCCGGCGGCAGCTTCGGCGACGGCACGATCTCGCGCTGGCTGGAGGAGGCGCTGGCCGTCATCCGCCATGTCGCGCCCGAACGGGTGATCCTCGTCGGCTCGTCGATGGGCGGCTGGATCGCGCTCAGGCTGGCGCAGGAGCTTGCGCGGCAGGGCGGCGTGACGCTCGCAGGCCCAAAGCTCGAAGGGATGGTGCTGATCGCACCCGCCCCCGATTTCACCTCGGAGCTGATCGAGCCGAACCTCAAGGCGAAAGAGCGCAAGTCGCTTGCCGAGCGTGGCTATTTCGAAGAGCGTTCGCAATATAGCCCGGAACCGAACATTTATACGCGGGCGCTGATCGAGGACGGCCGAAAGAACCGGGTGCTCGACGGCATCATCGAAACCGGCTGTCCGGTGCACATCCTCCAAGGCATGAAAGACACCGACGTGCCGCATGCGCATGCGATGAAACTGGTCGAACATCTTCCCGCCGACGACGTGGTGCTGACCTTCGTCCGCGACGGCGACCACCGCCTTTCCCGCCCCGGCGATATCGCGCTTCTCCTGAGTGCCGTCAAAGGCATCATCCGTTCATCAACAAATAGGCAGATGCCCGCTTGAACGGCAGAGGCGGATGAATTCGCCTGATGCAGGTCCCGCAACCCGTTGCATTTTAACCATATCGGCGGGTCGTAAGGTCCTCCCAAGAAGTAACGATTGACTCTTTTGGGCCCTCTCCATTAACACTTTGTTAATAAATAAGGGCGATGCAAGGAAAGAGCGGGCGTGCGGATCAAGGGTATCTTTGTGGCCATGATGGCCATGTTTGCGATGGCGACGGCCGCCATACCAGCCCCCAGCAGAAATGCTTCCATGGTGACAGGCAATGCCACCTCACAGCCGATCGGGCACTATGATTTCTGTCAGATTCACCGTATTGAATGCGGCGCAAACCGCAACGCCGGCCCCGTTGCCATGACCCCGGGGAAGTGGTCGCTCGTGCGTTCGCTCAACGCCACGGTCAACCGCACGATCACACCGATGACCGACAAGGAAATCTACGGCAAGGATGAGGTCTGGGCCTATCCGACCACCGCCGGCGACTGCGAGGATTTCGCGCTGTTGAAGCGCCGCATGCTGATCCAGCGCGGCTTTCCGGCTGCCGATCTGCTGATGACCGTCGTGCGCAAGCCGGATGGTGAAGGCCATGCGGTGCTGACGCTGCGCACCGCCGAGGGCGATTTCGTGCTCGACAACCTCGCCGCCGACGTCAAGCCGTGGTTCGGCACGCCCTATTCCTTCGTCAAGCGCCAGTCGAGCTACAATGCCGGCCGCTGGGTCACCATCGAAAACGGCCGCGACGTCCTGGTCGGCGCGCTGCGGTAAGGGCTGCAATAGAGAATGTGGAAAGGGCCGGCTGTTTTGCCGGCCTTTTTGTTTTGCCGGGTGGTTCTTAATATAGGGAGGGCTGCCTTTCGCTGCGCTCAAGGCGTTCGTCACTACCGCTCCTCACCCCCCTCATCTGCCCTGACGGGCATCTTCTCCCCGCTGGGGAGAAGGGGGAGCAATCCCACACGGGTGTCATTCCCAAACCAATGCCGCAAGGGGAACGAGGCGCCGCCACGACTCCGCTTCTCCCCAGCGGGGGTCCGAAGGACGGGTCGAGACCCGTGGCTCGACCCCGGTCGATGCCGGCAGGCAGATGAGGGGGTGAGCGGCGAAGCCGCGAGTGCACTGAGCGTAAGCGAAGGGCAAGGGCCGGCTTGATGCCGAGTATGACGCACCGTCTCCCCGCCCTTCGCTTCAAGCTCAGGGCGTTCGTCGCTGCAATCGATTCACTGGATCGATTGCTCGGGCTGCGCCCCACCGCTCCTCACCCATTCCCGATCAGGATACCCGCCCCGAGCACCAGGCCGCCGCCGAGCACCACCTGGAAGGCGGCGCGCAGGAAGGGGGTTTCCATGTAGCGGTTCTGGATGAAGGCGATAGCCCAGAGTTCGAAGAAGACGACGACGGCAGCGGTGATCGTCGCCGTCCAGAAGTGCGGGATCAGATAGGGCAGTGCGTGGCCGAGGCCGCCGAGCGCCGTCATGATGCCGCAGGCAAGGCCGCGCTTGACCGGCGAACCTCTGCCGGAGATCTTGCCGTCGTCATGGGCGGCCTCGGTGAAGCCCATCGAGATGCCGGCGCCGACGGAGGCCGAAAGACCGACGAGAAAGGTCTGCCAGGTATCCTGCGTGGCGAAGGCGGCGGCGAAGATCGGCGCCAGCGTCGAGACCGAGCCGTCCATCAGTCCGGCAAGACCGGGCTGCACATAGGTCAGCACGAATTGCCGATGCACCGTCGCGTCCTCGTCGTGCTTGATGTCTTCGGGCGTATGTTTGTCGCCCAGCATGCGGGCGATATCCTCATGCCCCTGTTCGGCAAGGGCGAGATCGCCGAGAAGCTCACGCGTCGAGGCGTCCGAGGTGCGCTTGGCCGCCTCGACATAGAAACGATAGGCCTGCTCCTCCATCGCCTCGGATTCCTGCCGCATCGCATCCAGCGAAAGGTTTGCTCTCAGCCAGTCCGGCTTGCGCTCGTAAAAACCCTGCACATGCTCGCGCCGGATCAGCGGGATGCGCTCGCCGAAACGCTGGCGATGGATCTCGATCAGCGACTTGCGATGCGTGTCCTCGACCTCGGCCATATCCTCGAAGACCTTGGCCGAGGCCGGAAATTCGCGGCGCAGCCTGTCGGCATAGGCGAGATAGATGCGGGCATCGTCTTCCTCGGAAGCGATCGCCAGGGCGAGGATCTCCTGCTCGGACAGCGACTCGAAAGATCGTTTCGAGGATCTGAAAAATCGCGCCAGCATAATTTTCTCCAGAATTTAGAATTATTCTAAATCTAAAGAACGTGGTGATAGCGGTCAAGTGCGCGAACAAGCCAACTGACAGAATGCCGCAAGCGGCACGGAGGACTTTGGCACGCTGCGATAAACACCTATATGGGAGGGCGCCGCACCACGCGGCGCCGGGGTTTTGCAATGGATAATGAGATTCAGGGCCGCCCTGCCCATGTCGCGGCGATCCGCGAAAGGGCGGAGGCTGAGATGCGGGACATGGGCGTCGACGCGGCCTTCATCGACAGGCTGGTCGAGACCTTTTACGGGCGCGTGCTGACGCATCCCGATCTCGGCCCGGTGTTCGACGCCAGGCTATCCGGGCGATGGCCGGAGCATATGGCGAAGATGAAGAGTTTCTGGTCGGCCGTCGCCTTCCGCAGCGGCGCCTATGGCGGCAAGCCGGTGCAAGCGCACACCGGTGTCCAGAACCTGACACACGATCTCTTTCCGAAGTGGCTGTCGCTGTTTGCCGCAACGCTCGACGATATCGCGCCAACGCCGGAGGCCAAGGCTTGGTTCATGGCGACGGCGGAGCGGATCGCCAAGAGCCTGACATTGTCGCTGTTCTACAATCCGGCGCTCGACGATCCCGCGCGCAAACCCACCTAAGAAATCTCAGGCCTTTTCCGCCGAGGCGGTGGCGCCGGCGCTGGCTGCCACGACGAGCGCCGTACCGAGCATCTGCAGCGCGGTCATCGGCTGGGCGAGGATCAGAAAGCCGGCGAGCGCGCCGAGCGCCGGTTCGAGGCTCATCAGGATGCCGAAGGATGCCGACGGCATGCGCCGCAGCGCCACCATCTCCAGCGCATAGGGCAGGAGCGGCACGAGGATGGCAAGGCCGAGAACCTCAACCAGTCCCTTCACCGTGAAGGCGCCCCCGGTCTCGGCCAGACCGAAGGGTGTCGCGACGAGGCCGGCAACGATCAGCGACATGGAGAGACCTTCCAGCCCCTTGAAGGCAGCGCCGACCTTCTTCGTCAGCAGGATATACACCGCCCATCCCACAGCCGAGCCGAGGGCGAAGAGGACACCCGGGAGATTGCCGACCCAGCCTTCGCCGTCATGGGCGAGGAAGAGAATGCCGGCCGCAGCGATCAACGGCCAGGTGAGCCGCCAGCTCAGGCCATAACCGAAGACGGCGACCGAGAGCGGCCCGAGGAAATCGATGGCGATCGCCAGTCCGAGCGGCAGCCGCTGGATCGCCGCGAAGAAGCACAGTGTCATGGCAGCCGTCGTCGTGCCGAGCAGCAACGTCGCCCGCCATTGGGCGCCGCTATAACGCAGCACCGAAGGCCTGACAACGGCGGCAAGGATGATCGCCGCGAAAGCAAGCCGCAGCCAGGTGGCACCGGCAACGCCATAAGTCGCAATGGCTGACGAAGACAGTGCCGCGCCGAACTGGATCGACGACATCGACATCAGGCACATCACGACGCCCGCCGCCAAGCCGCCCGAAGTCGGCGATACGCCCGGCTGCGCGATCAAGGCTGCGCCGTCCGTCCTCGTCTCGATATTCTTGATGTCCATGTGGCCCCCGATCCTGGCGCCGTTCTAAGCCGAAGACGGGGGAGAACCAAATTCAAACTTTTCATGCCGGGATCAAGAGCGCTGATGCTGGGGCGCTAGGGAACGGCCGGCGGTGTGGGATCGATCCCGCGCCTTGGCCCAGGAGATCGCCGATAAGTGCCCCTCACCCTAACCCTCTCCCCGTAAACGGGGCGAGGGGACGTGCCCTGCGAGAGCGAAGTGGGAACGGAGAGGTCGCGGCATATCCCCTTCGCCCCGCGAGCGGGGAGAAGGTGGCGGCAGCCGGATGAGGGGCAGCCATCGGCGCGAACCGGCCAGCAAAAGCTCTTATGGGAAATCAGCGACGGCCGGTAAGGATGATTTCTTCGGCGTCTTCGGCGCTCATGTCGAAGACCTTCCTGCCGATGTCGAAGCTGAAGCCGTTGCGGGCAAAAGCCGAAAGCTCTTTGGCCTTTCGCTTTTCGTCGAGCTCGACCCGGCGGAAGGGACCGAAAGCACGCTTGCGGGCAAAAATCGCTGCGGCATAGAGATCGTCAGCCTCTTCAAGTGCTGCCTCGACCCTGTCGCTGGAGACGCCCTTGGCAGCAAGCTTCTGGGCGATCGCGCGCTTCGATTTACCGCCGCGCACGGCCGAGCGCGTGCTGATCTCCGCATAGGCGCTGTCGTCGAGCACCTTGTTGTCATAGGCAAATTTGACCGCGAAATCGGCGATGGCCTTGAGTTGCGCCGCGCTGATATCCTCGAATTTCTCCTTCGCCTTGCGGGTGATGGCGTCAAAGAGCTGCTTTTCCGTCATCATCCGCCGCTCCAGGCGATAGATAGCGGAATTGCGCGCCCAGCTCAGCATGCGTGATGTCGGGATATCGGATGGAACGGTCTCGTCGTTCATCGGTGGTGATCAGGCTTCCAGACCCTTGAGGACATTGGCAACGTTGAGGCCGATCTCCGGCACACCGTAGCCGCCCTCCATGCAGGCGAGCACCGGCAGGCCGGCGGCTGATATCATCGCGCCCATGCGGGTGAAATCGTCGGAGGTGAGGCTGAAGAAGGAGATCGGATCGCGCTCGAAGGTATCGACGCCGAGCGCCACGACGATCGCCTCGGCGCCGAAGGCCTCGATCCGGGCCAGCGCATCGGCAAGAGCCGAAGACCAGACATCCCAAGATGTGCCAGGCGGCATCGGATAGTTGCGGTTGGCGCCGGTGCCTTCTCCCTCGCCTTCCTCGTCGGCATGGCCGAGGAAATAGGGAAAGGCGTGCATGGGATCGCCATGCAGCGAGGCGGTGAAGACGTCGCCGCGACGATAGAAGAGATCCTGCGTGCCGTTGCCATGATGGAAATCGACATCCAGCACCGCGACTTTTCTCGCACCGCGATCGATAAGCCGCTGCGCGGCGACGCCCGAATTGTTGATGAAGCAATAGCCGCCGAAGAGATCGATGCCGGCATGGTGGCCGGGCGGGCGGCAGAGCGAAAAGGCGAAGCGATTGCCCTGCGCCAGCCAGTTGGCGCCTGATATCGCGCAGCGCATGGAAGCGATCGCCGCCTCGTAGGAACCCTTGGTGATCGAGGTATCGGCGGCATTGGCATAATGGCCGATCGCACCGACGATATTGTCGGGCACGCGCTGGCTGGTGCGGCGAACGGCGAAGGAATTGGCGATCGCCTCGCCGGTGAAACCAGCCGCCACCCAGCGGTCCCAGACGGTGGCGAGGAAATCCAGATAGGCGGGATCGTGCACTTTTCGAGCCGTTTCCAACCCGTACGCATCAGGCGCCACCACGTCGGTAAAGCCCGCCTCCCTGACCGCCGCGAGGATCCATTCGGCTCGAAACGGCGCCTCGAAGGGCGTCACCAGCTGACCGGCGTGCAGCTCGGTCCTGGCATCGCGCAGCTTGTGGTCTTCGGAATAGATGACGCGCATTTCAGATCCTGTCCTTTACGGAAAATCGATCAGATAGTGTGGATTTTAGTTTGGCATTTCAATTTCGGAATTTGCATGCTGCTGCTAGGTTTAGCCAACGAGGACAAGGCGATTTTTCGCTAAGGATTTTTCCAGACGGCGCCGGATTTCTTCTGGCAACCGACAACATCGATAATTTGCCAAACGACTCAAGCCCGCATGCAAATGCGGAACTCGACATCGCCACGATCGGCAAATTGCTCGAGCACCCAAAGTACGCCATGCAAGTATGGCAAACGCCACATCGCCGCGGGGATTCCGCCGGCCTGGCCTGACGTCCTAACTAGTCGCGGCAGCGTTCGAGCTGGAGACCGCGGGGTCAACGTTAGGGAAGAATGACTTCGGTTCGATTGAAGACTTATTCTGCGCGAACAACTCCACCACCAATCATAAAGTAAGTAAGTTTTTGTCGATAGACTGTGGGATGATTGGCTGCTCATCGAATGCTCGGTATTGCAATTATTCATCAAATCTTGAGTCTGCTTTACATCCTATTGCGTTAGATAGAATGCCATGCTATGCAATCATGGGTATAATTATAAGGCGCAAAAAGCATTCTTTGCGAGATGGCGCTTTACATCGGAAAATGACGTTTATTTAACGGCGTTGAGGGCTGCGCTGATGGATTCACTACGTCTAATTTCTCTAATCTTAGTTAGTATACTTGGAAGTTGCTCGACCGTCGATAGCTACCCGACCAACCGGGGCGCCGGTCCCGACCAGTACAATACCGGTCAAGCTTCCGGCTCCTATTATCTTCCCAAACACCTGGTGAAGGCAACCTTTACCGGCACTACGTCTCGGCCAACTGTTACATTCGCAACGAGGGCGGTCGCCGACAGTCGCGCAGAAATGCGTACCGGCATGAACCTCTCAGGCTTCTCCGATGACACAATTAAAATTAGCTACGCCAACGGAATGCTTACTGAAGTCTCTTCCGTCAATGACGACAAGACGGCTGACATACTCATCAAAATCGCCAAGACGGCTGGCGCCTTCCTTGACGAACAGCTAGGGACGCATTCGGTTGAGTTTGATCCGTATGATCTATCGCAAACTCGCATGGCCAATGAAATCATTCGCAAAACCTATCCGGGATTCTGCATCGAGGCGGAGTTGTCGCCCGGCGTCTGGAGTGGCTGCCAGGAGCCTGCAGGGATACGTGCAGGATACGTTGCATCGTCGCTGCCTCGACTACCCGGCATCTATTACCGGCGCGCTGTGCCGCATCTTGTCCGCTTGATGAAAGGCGGCCGACCCTATCAGATGGAAACCGTGATGATGGCGAACGCCTCGCCGATCTATCGCGTGGATATCAAGCGCACCGCCTTCGTGAAGCGCGAAACTCTTGTTAAATTCACAGACGGGGAGTTGACGAATGTGGAAGTCACCAAGCCGTCCGAAGGCGTTGCAATCGCGTCGCTGCCGATTTCCATCGTTAGTGCCGTGATAGAAGGGCCGGTCGACGCGCTGACACAAAGGAAGGCGGTCCAGGAGGCCCGGGCCGCCCTTTACACAGCGCAAGCCAATACGCTGAAAGAACGCGTGGCACTTGAGAAGGCGAGGCTTGAAGCTGAAGGCCCAGGCGCCAGCGCCGAAGGAAGCAATCTGAGTGTCGGTATTGGCGATCTGGCAGACTGCCGGCAAGCTGGATACTCCGACCCAGCTGTCTGCCGCGCAATCATTCAATCCGGGAAATGAGACATGACCGCACGGCTGGCTATGATCATTGTTCTTAGCCTGCTGTACCTCCTGCCGGCAGCGGTGGGCGCGCAAACTCTTGAAGGCGGCGAGTGGCCCGTCGATCAGCCTCTCCCTGTCCCTAGACCATCAACCGAGATTTGGAATGGGACGAACAGCTCGAACCGGCTGGTGGCCGCCATTGAGTATGTCGACGCACAAAACGTCCCACGCATCTGCAGCGGTCTCATTATTGCCGGGAACTTCGTCCTGACGGCCGCCCACTGCACCTGTCATCGACACACTTATCTTGTATCGATCAATGACAATGTTCTCGACGGCAATGCCTCCTGGCATACGGCAGACCTTCGCGCCCAGTTTACGCCGAATGTCTGCCAGACCGGCAAAGCGGCGGGCGACGACCTCGCGATCCTGGAACTCAGGCAGGCCTTTGTGCTGGAGGAAGCAGATAGTTGCAGCGGATTTAGCCTGACGAACAACATAAGGCTGGCAAGCGAAACTTTCGACCAGGAAACACACTTGACGGTAGCCGGGTTCGGACTCGATGGACGGATTCCGGGCTCAACTGGACAGCGGCGATCAGCATCAATTCCTATGCGCTCGGCGTTTTGCACGGCGAACCTCTTCCGCAGTTTAGGATGCAGGCCCTTCAAGGAGTTTATGCTCGGGAACCTTGAATCGAAGAAAGTCATGGCCTGTGGCGGGGACAGCGGTGGGCCGGTGTTTCGGATCGAGAACGGTCATCTCCTCCCGATTGGTGTCGTTTCGAGAAGCGCCTTTTTTCCCTCTCACTCGTACTTGCGAACATCGTGCGGAAGCGTTGGCATCTATACTCATCTAGGCCGGCTGGATGTGAAGCGATGGATTGAGCAGGTAACCGATGGTAAAAAGGGAACCGACTGCGGGATCGTCAAATGACAAAGAGAGCGAGCACAATCACCTTCAGAATGCTGATCGCATTGGCGCTCATCGCATGTTCTGTGGTTTCGCCACCCCAGCGCGCGATCGCATCAAGCCCGACCGTGCGGCAATGTAGCACGGCTGAAGCTCGCACCGATTTCGGCAAGACGTTCTCGCAAGATCTCAAGGTGCAGGCTGGGTCAGTGAAGCGAGTTGCTCCGCCCAACGGAGCGCCGGCCTATTCGCTCAGATTGCATTTGCACGTCGACGGGACGGTATCCAGGGGAACGCAAGTGGTGTTCCGGGATGAGAACTATTCCTTTCTTGCCAGTGCGGGACCTCTTGATTTTACGACCGATCAAGATGGGGCGTCGCTTTGGACCGGAAGCATGGTCGCAAAATCCGTGTTGGTTGAGTATGTTTCCGACAACCCATCTTCCACACTCACCGTCGATACCTTGATTGCGTCGCCTGAGCAGACCGAAACAGCACGAGTGTTTTCCTCGCGAACGTCCACACCAACCTGGCCTTTCGTCGAGGATAGCGATGACGTTCCTGCCAAGATGTTGAGCGACAAGGTTGGCTTTCTCGTCGGCACGTCGATAGAGGGCGCAGACGCAAAGAACTGGTGCTGCACGGCCGTCCTTGTTGCCCCCGACGTCGCACTGACAAATTGGCACTGTGGGCCGGTTTCGGACGAAGGGCGCCGCTGGGAAAACTCGGATTGTTCGGCGATTCTGATTGATTTTGGATGGCTGAAAAGCGCTGAGCGGATCCGCCGCCAATATAGTTGCAGCGAGATTCTTGCAGCAAACGAGCAGCTCGACTTCGCGTTTCTGGCCATCAAACCGGTAATAGGCTCTGGCGCTGTGGTAGGACAACCGGCCTTCGTCAAGCGTGGCAAACCGCCGGCAGCAACGAGCAAAATTTTTGTGATACATCACGCAATGTGCAATTTTAAGCGGATAAGCAATTGCTCTGTCGATGGCGCACAGTATCCCGGCTGGACAACACCCCTGCCTCTTGGGTCGCCCAGCCTCACGCAGAAGAACTTCACCGAATTTACTCACTTCTGCCCAACTGAGGCTGGCTCGTCCGGCGCACCCGTGTTTGACGACACCGGCAGGCTGGTGGGCCTGCATCATGCCGGGTTCAACGTCGATCCCTCTTGCCCAGACGACCGCCTGAACAAGGCGATCCGGATTGACGCGATCCTGAATTCTCTAAGCACTGATCATTCCGAACTCCTTCAACGATTGGGATGGACGCAATGACCAAATCTGTTCTCATTCCAGTAGTCACTCTAGCCGCTATATCATCATTCGCATCGATGGTGCGGGGACAGGAGCCGGGCCAGTCCAACCAGACTCCAGCAGATAATCAGCCGAGCCAGACTATTGTCAATTCGCAGACCACGCCCGGCCTGTTCCTTTCGTTTCAAGGAGGCACGCCAGGAGACAATGCATCGACCGTCATGCAAAGCCTCCAATCAATCGATGCCTTGCCCAAGAGGGCATACACCGTCATGCAGGGCGAAAGTCTTTGCAGTATCTTCGATAAGCTGAATTATCCCCCGCCATGCACTGCATTTACAGGCATCGCGGAGGCCTTGAATCCCGGCCTGGACCCAGTGAAGCTAGAGCAGAACCAGCAGATTCAGGTGCCAGACTTCCGATTTATTAAGTACACTGGAGTTCGCCGCTTCGACGGGGACGAGCTTGAACTGCAGAAAGCCGGTAACCTGCAGAAAACCTGGACGCACCTGAACCCGATTCAAAACCATATTAATCGCAAGACGACAGTAATTCGCTACGACGCATTCCGGGTCTTTTTACCAGCGTCATCTGACGACGACATGGAGCGGATCAAAAACTCACTGGAATCTCTGTCGATCACGAATTTCTCGCTTGATCCCCAACGTTCTGAGCCTGAGCGTGGAAAGGTCAACTCGTCAACAGACGCTATCAAAATCGCGTGTGGCGCGGGAACCGTGCCCCCGCAACTCAACTACCTTGAGATGATGCGCTACGACAAGTCGGCAATGTCGTCAGTAACCGGTAGCGCCTCTGCACAAGTCCAGGTGCATCTTCTCGACGAGCCGTTAAACCCGTTCCCGACCGTGCCTTTCACAACAGGCGTAAGATGCCGTTGGGCACAGTTCGATCGCAATCTGCATCACTCTACTCATCTTGCGAGCATCATTGCGAGCCCGACGATGGCGAACACCGGCTTCATCGGGCTTGCTCCAAATGCCGTCCTCAAACCGTTCGACTGGGTGCAACATTCTCAAGGAGAGCTCGTAGCTTTCCCGGAACGAGATATAAAACTCAGCAACCTCCTAAACGAGGAGGCTGAACATGGCCTTCCGATCGACGTGTTCGTTGCGGCAACACAGTTCGCCGCCAAGGAATCAGGGCATAGAAGCTTGCTAAGCCTGACGATCGAAGAAACGTCGCCGCTTCTTGTGGTATCGGCCGGTGAGCCGGACGAAGGGGCCTCGCCAAGTGCGATCTCAAAAGGATCGTCGCTGTCGCCGCAGAACCTTGGATCATTGAAAAACGTTCTCGTCGCGACTGCTTGCGAAAAATGCAATGATGCGGATCCGGCGCCTCTTGGATCGGCGAATTTTTCCGATGATACGGCGCCACCAATGGTTCATGTAGCAGCCCCCGGTGCCGAGGCCATACCCGGCTGGCTTGACGATAAGAGTATGGGTGAAGCGGAGGGGACCTCGCCGTCGACAGCTTTTGTCGCTGGCGCGATTGCCAACATGCTTGGGCGATATCCGGAGGACTATTTTGCCGCTTTCGTCGCCAAGCGCCGTGTTCAGGTCACCAGTTGGCCGATCGCTGACAAGCTTGTTGCGGCGGGTGTCGTCGATCCTGTTCTCATGCAACTGGATCCCACGATGGACTGGATAAAGGATTTGAATGGCAAATGGCGCTCCGCCAAAGTCAAATCGCTGAGCCCAAAGGACGTCTTTTACGAAGTCATTGCTGATGGTTCACGTAAATTCGTTCCATCCAACACTATCCTACGGAGCGTCGACCTTGGATCCGATAAAGGATTTGCGGTTTACTACGACATGGCGATGACAGACCAGAAACCTAAAGGCGCAGTTGGCAAGCTCTATGGAGTGAAACCTGTGGCAGACCTGCAGATTCAATTCTGTGATGGTACGATTGAGCCGCTCTCTCAAACCCTGGATTTCATCGCGAGACTGCCGAAGAACGGTTGTTGAGATATAAACGCAGTCCCGAGATTTTAGATGCCTTCTTTCCTAAAATTGAGGGAGAGCATCATGCGCAAATCGAATTTCAGCGAAGAGTTTAAGCGTGGCGCGGTGCGACAGTTCACTAAACGGGGCTATCCGATACTGGCCAATCCAGTTCGCCTCGATCTGTGATCGACTTTGAATGGATGAGCCAACGGAGTTTCGACACCTACTGTTCAGCGCGAAGACACAATATACTGAAAATCAATAACCAATTCCGGATGACCCATCCGCTCGGATGAAGGCCAGAGCAACGGCATTCAACGTCTCAGAAAATCGCTTTGCGTACGCGCCATAGCTCGTAAGGCCCGTTATACCCTTCTCTCGCCGAAGCTGATTAGGACTCCTTGCGGCATCTTCATGGCATGGGGATTGATGCGGTCTGTTTCCTTGCTATTGATCATTTTCAAGACGTCTTCCGACTTTGCAAATGCGGACAACTCGGCCGCCAAGAATACAGGCTTTTCGGCTCCGCGGACTTATATGGATTGAGATGTGGCACTGTTTATAACGCCACCTTCGACGGTGTTTTGAGAACAAGGAAATTTTCCGCATGAAAGTGCTGATGGTCGATGTCGACGGCGTGCTCATTCATGGTCGTCCGACCGATGGTCTGCCTCATTTCACCCATCTCGAGCGCGATCTCGGCCTGCGTGTCGACCTGCTGCAGCAGGAATTCTTTCAGACCCACTGGCGGGATATCATCATCGGCCGCGAGGCACTGGAGCCGAGGCTCGCCGGTGTTCTCGCAAAGATCGCGCCCCACCTCAGCGCCGAAATACTGATCGACTACTGGTTCGAAAACGATTCCCGCCTCGATTTCAATCTGCTGGAAGAGCTCGCCGCTCTCAGGCAAAGCGGCATCACCCTCTTGCTGGCGACGAACCAGGAGCATAGGCGGGCACGCTACCTGATGGAGCAGATCGGCCTTAAAGCGCATTTCGACGACATCATCTATTCCGCAGCACTCGGGCACAGCAAGCCTTCGCCCGATTTCTTCCAGCTGGCGACCGAGCGGGCCGGCGTACCGCCCGGCGAGATCGGCTTCATCGACGATATGGCGGTGAATATCGAAGCGGCGCGGCAATTCGGCTGGAATGCCGCGCAATGGACGGCGGGCGCGACGCTTGGCGGCGCGCTTGCTGTCTTCGCCAGGACGGCTTGAGCGGGGCCGGCGCAATCAGGCGAGCCGTTTGTAGAACAGGGTGGTGGCGCAGAAACCGCCTTCCGGCCACAGCGCGTAATCCGGAATGACACCGACGCGCTGCCAGCCCAGGCGCGGATAGATCGCCTCGGCATCGCTGCCGGTTGCCGTGTCGAGCACGAGCAGGGTCTTGCCGCGGCTTGCCGCCTCGCGTTCGGCGGCATCCATCAGCAGCCGGGCGAGCCCCTTGCCGCGGGCCGAGCGATGCACCAGCAGCTTCTTCAGATCGCCGCGATGCGGCTGGTTCGGCATCTGCGCCGCGCCCACCTGCACCGTGCCGACGATCCTGCCGTCGAGTTCAGCGACCAGCAGCAGATTGCCGCCCGCAGAGACGGCATCGGCGACATCGCGCCAATAGGGCCCGGCATCTTCAGGCCCATAGGGCTGCATGAAGCCGACGGAGGCGCCGCCCGCGACGCAATCGACAAGTACCTCCGAAAGAGCCGGAATGGCGGCGCGGGCCTCCTCGGCGGAAAGGGTACGAATAGCGGACATGCTGTTCTCCTGAGAATATTGTTATCGGCCGCCGCGATCGAGCACGACGCAATAACGCGCCGGCGCGTTGCCGGGATTGTGGAAGACGTGGCCCTCGCCGACCGGCATGAAGAGGCAATCGCCCGGGCGCAGCCGGTAGACGGTTTCACCCGCCGTCATCTCCAGCTCGCCGTCGAACAGCCAGATATGCTGCGTCATGCCATGGGCGCCCGCATGCGGGGGGAAGCTGACGCGGGCGCCAGGGGGGAATTCGACCTCGACGATATCGACATCGGAAGCCGTGCCCGGGGGTGAAACTGAGCGTCTGAGATAACCGGTCTCCGGATCGCGCCAGACCTGCTGTTCCTGCCGACGGGCGAGCGGCGAGGCCAGCCCCTCTTCCGCAAAGAAGGCCGACAGCGACAGGCCGAGCGCGGCGCAGATCCTTGCCAGCAGCGAGGCGGTCGGGCTCGCCTCCGCCCGTTCGATGCGCGAGATCATCGCCCGGCTGACGCCGGAGGCCGCAGCCAGATCCTCGAGCGTCAGAGCCTTTTCCTGCCGCAGCGTGCGGATGCGAATGCCGATCGCCTGTTCGAGTTCCGGTTCCATTTTCCAGTCCCATGATTCCACTATAAGAGAAATACAGTATCTGATGATGGAATCAAGTGGCTACAAAAGCGGCCAAACGCGCCTTGCTTTCGCCGCTGCGCCGTCCCTATATGGCGGCGTAATCCGAGGAGACAACGATGGACGCCAGTACACAGAGCACGGAACTGACGGGAAGCTTCACGGCTGCCGCCTGGGACAGGATCGCGCCGATCATGGCTGAAATCGAGGCCTTGCCGCTGCTGCAGCGGCTTTCGGACGGCACGCTGCCGCCCGAGATCTTCCGGCACTATATCCTGCAGGATGCGCTCTACCTCAAGCATTATGCGCGATGCTTGGCGATCGTCGCGGCCAAGGCGCCCGACAATGCGCAGGTCCTGCGCTTCCTCGGTTCGGCGCAGAAGGCGATCACCGTCGAGCAGGGCCTGCATGCCGGCTTCCTCACCCAATTCGGCATCACGTCTGCGGACGTCACATCAGCCGAGCCCTCGCCCGCCGGCTTTGCCTATACGAACTTCCTGCTTGCCACCGCCTATCACAGCTCCTACGCGGTGGCGCTGTCCTCCATCCTTCCCTGCTTCTGGATCTACTGGCATGTCGGCGAAGCGATCAAGAACCGGCCTGTTATCGAGGGCAATGCCTTCCAGGCCTGGATCAACACCTATGGCGATCCGCAATTTGCCGCTGGCGCCCGCGAGGTGATCGCGCTGACCGACATCGCCGCCCGCGCCGCATCGCCGGTGGAGCGGGCGCAGATGACCGATGTCTTCGTGCGCGCCTCGCAATATGAATGGATGTTCTGGGATTCGGCCTGGCGGCTGGAGACGTGGCCGGTCTGATACGCGCCCGACATAGGACGAAATAGCGTAAACAGCGGGATAATTACCGCTTTGCGGCAGGGGGCGGCGCTGCTATATGGCGCGCATGAGCACCAATTCCACCACTCCGCTGTCCCATATCCGCAACTTTTCGATCGTGGCCCATATCGACCACGGCAAATCGACGCTGGCCGACCGCCTGATCCAGACGACGGGCGGCCTTGCCGAGCGCGAAATGTCCGAGCAGGTGCTCGACAATATGGATATCGAGCGCGAGCGCGGCATCACCATCAAGGCCCAGACCGTGCGCCTGCATTACCAGGCGAACAACGGCGAGAAATACATTCTCAACCTGATCGACACGCCCGGCCACGTCGACTTCGCCTATGAAGTCTCACGGTCGCTGTCGGCCTGCGAGGGCTCGCTGCTCGTCGTCGATGCCAGCCAGGGCGTCGAAGCGCAGACGCTCGCCAACGTCTATCAGGCGATCGACAATAATCACGAGATCGTCACCGTCCTCAACAAAATCGACCTGCCGGCGGCCGAACCCGACCGCATCAAGGAACAGATCGAGGAAGTGATCGGCATCGACGCTTCGGAGGCCGTGCTGATTTCGGCAAAGACCGGCCTTGGCATTCCCGACGTGCTGGAAGCGATCGTCCACAAGCTGCCGGCGCCGAAGAGCCCCGGCGGCGAAAAGGCGCCGCTGAAGGCGCTGCTGGTCGACAGCTGGTACGACGCCTATCTCGGAGTCATGGTTCTCGTCCGCGTCATCGACGGCGTGCTGACCAAGGGCCAGACGGTGCGGATGATGGGCACCGATGCGAAATACCAGGTGGAGCGCGTCGGCGTGCTGACGCCGAAGATGGTCAATATCGACCGCCTCGGCCCCGGCGAGATCGGCTTCATCACCGCCTCGATCAAGGAAGTGGCCGACACCCGCGTCGGCGATACGATCACAGAGGACAAGCGGCCGACGGCCCAGGCGCTGCCGGGCTTCAAGCCGGCCCAGCCGGTGGTGTTCTGCGGCCTCTTCCCGGTCGATGCCGCCGATTTCGAGGATCTGCGCGCCGCCATGGGCAAGCTTCGCCTCAACGACGCCTCCTTCTCCTTCGAAATGGAATCGTCGGCGGCCCTCGGTTTCGGTTTCCGCTGCGGCTTCCTCGGCCTGCTGCATCTCGAAATCATCCAGGAACGGCTGGAGCGCGAGTTCGACCTCGATCTGATCGCCACCGCACCCTCCGTCGTCTACAAGATGTACATGAACGACGGCACGGAGCGCGAGCTGCACAATCCGGCCGACATGCCCGATGTCGTCAAAATCTCGGAAATCCACGAACCGTGGATCCGCGCGACGATCCTGACGCCCGACGATTATCTCGGCAGCATCCTGAAACTCTGCCAGGACCGGCGCGGCATCCAGATCGAACTCACCTATGTCGGCACGCGCGCGATGCTGACCTACGACCTGCCGCTCAACGAAGTCGTGTTCGATTTCTACGACCGGCTGAAGTCGATCTCGAAGGGTTATGCCTCCTTCGACTATACGCTGACCGACCACCGCGAGGGCAACCTCGTGAAGATGTCGATCCTCGTCAACGGCGAGCCGGTCGACGCGCTGTCGATGATGGTGCACCGGACGGCAGCCGAAAAGCGCGGCCGCGACATGTGCGAGAAGCTCAAGGAGCTGATCCCGAAGCACATGTTCAAGATCCCGATCCAGGCGGCGATCGGCGGCAACGTCATTGCCCGCGAGACGATCTCGGCGCTGCGCAAGGACGTGACCGCGAAATGCTACGGCGGCGACGCCACCCGCAAGCGCAAGCTGCTCGACAAGCAGAAGGCCGGCAAGAAGCGCATGCGCCAGTTCGGCAAGGTGGAGATCCCCCAGGAAGCCTTCATCGCAGCGCTGAAGATGGGCGACGAATAACGCTTCTCAACGGTATTTTATGCGCATACAATGTGCGCATAAAATTGAGGAGATCGTTATGGCTCAGCAGCCAAGAAAAGCAGCGAACCTGTCTCTTGACGAAGGTCTCGTCTCCCAAGCGCGCGAGCTCCAGATCAACATTTCCCGGGCGGCGGAAGATGGTATCGCAAAGGCCATAAAGGCGGAGCGCGAGCGGCTTTGGCGTATCGAGAACGCCGAGGCTATCCGTCTGGAAAACGAATATGTTGAAAAGCACGGCTTGCCCTTCGCCAAATACCGTCAGTTTTAATGGCACGCTTTCACGTCTATCACCTTAAAAGCGGAAATCTCCTGGCCATCGATCTTCAGGCCAATCTGCTTGACGATCTGCCTTCGCGCGTCATGGTTCCGTTGCATCCAGTACAGGAACTGAGCTGGTCGATCTCGCGACTGAACCCACGCTTTACCATCGAGGGTGAAACCTATGTCATGGCCACCCAGCGCATGGCATCGGTCCCGACCACGGAAATAGGAAAAGCGGTCGCAGATCTATCGGGCAAAAGCGATGCCATCATCGGCGCCATGGACTTTCTCTTCCAGGGCTTCTGAGATCAACTTCGCGCCATATACTCCTTCACCAGCCCCTCATAGGCCTCCATCTCCGGCAGCGCCGTGTAGCTGTATACTGCGCCGGTCTCGGCAAAGGACAGCTTCTCGCTCGTCCAGGTCTCGATGAAGGGCGTGAACCAGCTCGGGTCGTCGAGCATGGTCGCGCGCAGATTGACGAACCAGTCCATGCCTTCCGGGCGGGTGAACATCCAACTCATGCAATGCGGGCAGAAATAATGCTTCGTGACGCCATGCAGGCCGCCGATGACAGGCTCGCCTTGTGTCACCTCGAAGCCTTCGCTCGGGATGGCCGCACTCAGCGAGTAGGCGCTCGCGGTCATTTTCTGGCACCCGGTGCAATGACAGGCCATGGTGAGCAGCGGCGGGGCGCCGATCTTCAATCGCACCCGGCCGCAACGGCAGCCGCCCTCCATCGGTAAATTCAGTTCGCTCATGATTCCCTCCCGTTTGTCCTCTCATCTAGCGGAATGATCGCTGCTGTCGAGATGGCAGATCATCGCGGAATGGCGGTCTTGCCGGCGTTAGCGGATGCGGGCTGGATTGCCGACTACGGTTGCGCCGGCCGGCACATCCCTGGTCACCACCGCACCGGCGCCGACAATCGCACCGTCGCCGATGGTGACGCCGCCGAGGATGATGGCGCTGCCGCCGATCCAGACATCGCTGCCAATGGTGACCGGCCTGGCGATCTCGATACCTGTGCTGCGCAGTGCCGGATCCTTGTGATGCTCGGCGCAATAGATCTGCACGCCGGGGCCGAACATGCTGCGATCGCCGATCGTCACCCGGCCGGAATCGAGGATGGTGCAGCCGACATTGAAATAGACGCGTTCGCCGAGAGTGATATTGATGCCGTAGGAGCAGTGAAACGGTGCTTCGATGAAGACATTAAGTGCTGCCTGCGCAAAGAGCGCCTTCAGGGCCGGCGCCATCGCGCCGCGCTCATCCGGCGGCAGCGTATTGTGCGCGTGGACGGCCAAGCGTGCCTGCCGACGCAGGAGATCTAGTTCGTCATCGAGGCAGCAATACCATTCGCCTGCCGCCATCTTTTCGCGTTCGCTGGCCGGCATCGCATCACCCCTTACGCCGAGGCCTGCGACAGCATTTCGACCTCTTTCCGTTCGATCAGGCCGACCCAGGCGCGCGCAATGGCAAGGCCCGCGGCATCGGCGGCTCCGGCATGTCTTGCCGCCAGCTCTGCATGGTTCTCCAGCCAGCCCGGCGCAATGCGCGCGATCGTATCGGCAAATTCGGCCTTCCATTGCTCGATGACCGCTGCATTGGCCTCGAAATGGAACTGGGTGCCATAGACGGCGCGGCCGATGCGGAAGGCCTGGTTTTCGGCGACGGGGCTCGAGGCGAGACGGACCGCGCCCTCGGGCAGGGAAAACGTATCGGCATGCCATTCGAAGATGGTGAATTCACCGCCAAGCGCCGACAACAGCGGATCGGCCCGGCCCTCGGCGGTGACGCCGATCCCGTGCCAGCCGAATTCACGGGCGATTCCTAAATGATTGTCGGCGCCATAGGCGCGAGCGAGGATCTGGCTGCCGAGGCAGATGCCGAGCACCGCCTTGCCGGCATCACCGAAGCGGCGCGTGAGCCGGACGAGTTCCGGCAGGTAGGAGTTGGCTTCATCATCCAGCGCGCTCTGCTCGCCGCCGAGAACGACCAGCGCGTCATGGCCGGATATATCTTTCGGCAGGACGCCATCCTGCCACACCCGAAACCACTCGATCTCCGCGCCCGCCTCGTCGAGGGCCGCGGCAAGCGCGCCGAGGCCGGTATTCCGCATGTTTTCGATGACTGCGACGCGCATAGGCTCTTCCTGATATGGCCGACCACGGGAAAAGACCATGGCGCAGCGCGGCGTGCAAGACGCTTGTGAGAGGGCGATTGCGCGCACGCGCCACAGGGCTTAAATCTCAGCAAACGAAAGGACATCGCCATGACCGAGAAAGCCCGCGTCACGATCCTCTACTGCACCCAGTGCAACTGGCTGCTGCGCGCCAGCTGGATGGCGCAGGAGCTGCTGCACACATTTTCCGACAGCCTCGGTGAAGTGGCGCTGATCCCCGCCACCGGCGGCAATTTCGAGATCCGCGTCAATGGCGATCTCATCTGGGAGCGCAAGCGCGACGGCGGCTTTCCCGGGCCGAAGGAGCTGAAGCAGCGGGTCCGCGACATCGTCGAGCCCGGCCGCGATCTCGGCCACGTCGACCGCGCCTCGCTCGAAAGCTGACCACGATGATCAGCGATAGGGCGAGCGGCAGGTCTTGTAGATGCCCTCATAGGTGAGGAAACGATCCGTCCTCGGATTGTAGGAGCGGTATTCGTTGCTGCACCAGGCGGCATGGCTGTTCATGTCGCGCGGCTTCGGCTGCACCCTTTGCACCGGCGGCGGGTCATAGGTCAGCTGCGGCGGCCCGGCAGCGCCCGGCCGGTAATAGGTCGGTCCGGTCGCGCCGCGCGGCCGGTAGTTCGGCTGGACATAGGCGGGGCGATGCCATTGCTGCGGCCCGAAACCGAAGCAGCCGCGAAAGTCGCAGAGCGTCGAGCCCGTGTTCAGCGGCCCAACCCCCGGCTTGCCGAGCTTCAGCGAATCAGCGCCGGCGATTGCGGGCGTGAGAATGGCGAGAAGGCCGGCGAGCAGAAGCGTGCGAGCAGCGGGCATGAGGCGTTCCTTTCGATATTTCCTTTATATAGGGCGTGACCACCGAAGCGCTATGCCGTCTCGGGTTACTCCCGCCCATGTGATCGGCAGCTTTCTCGCCAACTGTCAGAAAAACTTCAAAAACCCAGTTGACAGTCAGGGGCCACCCCCTTACATCGCTCTCCGTCGCCCAGATGGCGGAATTGGTAGACGCGCCAGCTTCAGGTGCTGGTACCCGAAAGGGTGTGGAGGTTCGAGTCCTCTTCTGGGCACCATTCCATTCTTGATCGCTACCAAGATCAAGGAGTTAAGCCTTTTCAACCAAGTTGTGCATTGGTGCCCTGTAGCAAAGGCCAGCCGCGATGCGCTTGAGGCTTGTTCACTCGATCGCTCCCAAGAACTCTCCGAAATCCGGATTTCTGGACGCTTATTCCCACAGGTCTTGATAGCTGACCTGCATTGACTCCCTCACCCCCAAATGCGAACATAAAGCGAACATAATGGAGTCTTGCAATGATCCGATACGCCACGTCCGCAGCCGGCAACCCCCAGCAACCAAAGGCGCGTGAGGTGTCCGCTGCCGAACCGGCCGTTGAAATGCCGCGTACCAAGCCGGTCATTGAGGTAGCTTCTGCCGGCGCGGCGCTTGCTGCTTACCCGTTGCTGCCCAACGGCGAATCAGATGAGCTCGGCTCCGACACTCTGCAGAAGACCACCAAACCACCACGCCGTGCGGCAACCAAACGTAAGCCCAAGGTCGCCGAGGCAGATACTCCACTCCAGCTTAGTCTAGAGGCTTAGACGCAACGATCCGGCCAACGTATGGCGGCGCGTGGAGAACTCCCACCATAATCTATATAGCACTTCGGAATCCCGAAATTGGTTGCGGGCCTGAAATCATTGGATGTTTCTCGGCGGCGACAGCCCGCGAAAGGCGGCGAATTTCGGGATCCCGAAGCGGGGGAATTTCGGGATTCCGAAGTGGGATTTTTTCTTCAGGCTGATGCGCCGGGCCTTTGCTGGGGGCAATCGGCCGGCGGTATCTGACGTTTTCCTATCAGGATCGGCCGCTTCTGGCCGGATCAATTGCGCCCGCTTGGCGCTCCTCGTAAAACTCGAAGGACGTGCCTTCGGCCAACGGGATTCCCGAACGGCGAGCCTGTTCCATTGCTCAAACGCACGGCCTGCGAAACGCGCGGCTGCCCGTTCCGATAGCCCCGCAAGCCTCGCACAAGAACGAAATCGGATACCGGGGCAAGGATGAACATACGGCCGTTCCGCCTGTAAAGAGCCGGGCGGCTCTGAGGGTGGTCGGGAAACCTGACTAGACACTCTGGAGTTCGCTTGGGATGAAAGTCGTAATTCTCGCCGGTGGCCTTGGCTCTCGTCTTGCCGAGGAGACCAGTATCCGACCCAAGCCTCTGGTCGAAATCGGCGGCATGCCGATCCTCTGGCACATCATGAGCATCTATGCCCATCACGGGCTCAATGATTTCATCATCTGCGCCGGCTATAAGGGCTATTTGATCAAGGAATATTTCGTAAACCTTGTTCTGCACCACAACGACATCACCGTCGACCTCGCCTCCAACAGCATCAACTACCACGGCGGCACACGACCGAACTGGCGCGTGACCGTGGTCGATACCGGCATGTATTCGATGACCGGCGGCCGCCTCGGGCGCATTCGTGATCATCTGACACCAGGCGAACCCTTCTGCATGACCTATGGCGACGGCGTCGGCGACATCGATATCGCCGCCGAGGTCGCGTTCCATCGCAGCCATGGCCTGAAGGCGACGATGTGCGCGGTAACCCCGCCCGGACGTTACGGCGCCACGAATATCGAGGGACAGTACATCACCTCCTTCATCGAGAAACCGAGAGGCGACGGCCAGCGCATCAACGGCGGCTTCTTCGTGCTCGACCCTTCGGTGGTCGATCTCATCCCTGGCGACGACACGATCTGGGAAGCCGGGCCGCTGGAATGGCTCGCCGCCAACAACCAGCTTGCCGCCTTCAAGCATGACGGTTTCTGGCAGCCGATGGACACGCTGCGCGAGCGCAACCAGCTCGAGGAGCTCTGGAGTTCCGGAAAGGCACCGTGGAAGCTATGGGCCTGACGGACTTCTGGAATGGCAGGCGCGTGTTCCTGACGGGACACACGGGGTTCAAGGGATCCTGGCTGTCGTTGTGGCTGGAAAAGCTCGGTGCGGAAGTGACGGCGGTCTCGCTCGAACCCGAGACCAATCCCTCGCTCTATGGGCGGCTTGCGCCCTGGGCCGGACAGGGCCATCACATTGCCGACATCCGCGAAGCGGCGACGTTCAAGCAGCATTTCATCGATTTCGAGCCTGAAATCGTCATCCACATGGCCGCGCAGGCGCTGGTGCGGCGCTCCTACGAAAATCCGACCGAAACCTTCGCGACCAATGTGATGGGAACGGCAAACGTGCTTGACGCGGTGCGGGAAACGCCCTCGGTCAAGACGGCTCTCGTCGTCACCTCCGACAAGGTCTATGCCAACAACGGCAGCGGCGTTCCCTTCGTCGAGACGGATATGCTGGGCGGCAAGGACCCCTACTCCAACTCCAAGGCCTGCACCGAACTCATCGTCCAGAGCTACCGCGACAGCTTCTTCAAGGGGCGCGATATCAGGCTTGCGACGGTACGTGCCGGCAATGTCATTGGCGGCGGCGACTGGTCGAAAGACCGGTTGATTCCGGACTTCATCCGCGCCTTCGAAAGCAGCCAGCCGATCCTGCTGCGCTATCCCGAAGCGATCCGCCCCTGGCAGCATGTGCTGGAGCCGCTCGGCGGCTATCTCGCCTTCGCCGAGGCCTTGACACTTGCCGGCGAGCAGGAGTTGCCCGAAGCACTCAATTTCGGTCCAGACCCGCAGAGCTTCGCGACGGTCTCCGAACTTGCGGACGCGCTCGGCCTTGCTCATGGCGTGAACGACGTCTGGAAGCCCGCGCCGGGAAAACATCTGCCGGAAGCGCCGGCGCTGACGCTGAGCTCGGCTCTGGCGCTCGATACCATCGGCTGGCGCCCGCGCCTCAGCCTGCAGCAAACAATCGACTGGACTGCCGCCTGGTACAAGGCCAACCGCGAGGGAGCCGACATGCGCGCCTTCTCGCTCGGGCAGATCGCGGCCTATGAGGAAACAGTATCATGACAGCGCATAATTGCCGGTTCTGCAACGCTCCGCTGAAGCATCGTTTCGTCGATCTGGGCTCGACGCCTCTCGCCAATGCCTATCTGACGGAAGAGCAGCTCAAACTGCCCGAGCCATCCTATCCGCTGCGCGCCTTCGTCTGCACGGAATGCTGGCTGGTGCAGGCCGATGCCTTCGTTCCGCCGGAGGATATCTTCAGCCACTACGCCTATTTCTCCTCCTACAGCGACGGCTGGGTGGAGCATGCCCGCCAGTTTACGATCATGGCGCGCAAGCGCTTCGGCCTCGGTGAGGCATCACAGGTGATCGAGGTCGCGAGCAATGACGGCTACCTCCTCAAGCATTTCGTCGAAGCCGGCGTGCCGGTGCTCGGCATCGAGCCGGCCGAGAACGTTGCGGAAGTGGCGCGGCAGATCGGCGTTCCCACGGAAGCGCGCTTCTTCGGCAAGGAAACCGCTGCCGATCTCGTCTCCCGCGGCCTTGCCGCCGACATCGTCATCGGCAACAACGTGCTGGCGCACGTGCCTGACATCAACGATTTCGTCGGCGGGCTTTCGGCCGTGCTGAAGCCGGACGGCGTCGTCAGCGTCGAATTCCCGCATCTGCTGCGGCTGATGGAAAATATCCAGTTCGACACTGTCTACCACGAGCATTTCTACTATCTGTCGTTGCTCGCCGTCGAAAAGGTGTTCGCGGCGCACGGCCTCAAGATCTTCGACGTGGAAGAATTGCCGACCCATGGCGGGAGTCTCCGCGTGCTTGCCTGCCGCGCAACGTCCATGGTTCACGCAATCGGCCATGGCCTTGCCAAGGTGCGCACTGAGGAGGCCGCCGCCGGCTTCGACAGGGTCGAGACCTACGAGGCTTTCCAGAGCCGCGTGGCGCCGATCAAGGATGGGCTGCTCGCCTTCCTCGAACAAGCCAAACGCAGCGGCAAGAAGGTCGCCGCCTATGGCGCTGCCGCCAAGGGCAACACGCTGCTCAATTTCTGCGGCGTCGGCACCGACCTCATCGAATATGTCGTCGACCGCAATCCGCACAAGCAGGGGCATTTCCTGCCGGGCAGCAAGCTGCCGATCTACGCACCGGAGAAGATGGACGAGACGCAGCCGGATTATGTCCTCATCCTGCCCTGGAACATCAAGAACGAGGTCGTTGCGGCCAACAGCAGGATCGGCGCCTGGGGCGGACGCTTCGCCGTTGCCGTGCCGGAACTGACGGTGCTTGGATGAAGTTTCTTCGGACTGAGGTTTCGGGTGCCTTTGTCGTGGAAGTCGACGTACGCTCCGACGACCGGGGAATGTTCGCACGAACCTTCGACGCGCAGACCTTTGCGGCGCAAGGTCTCGTGCCGGCCTACCCACAGTGCAATGTCTCGCAGAACCACAAGCGCGGGACGCTGCGCGGCCTGCACTACCAAGCCCAACCGCGGCCGGAGGTGAAGCTGGTGCGCGCCACGCGCGGCCGGGTCTTCGACGTGGCGCTCGATCTGAGGCCGGATTCGCCGAGCTACCTCAAATGGGCCTCCGTCGAGCTCGATGCCATCAGTCATAACGCCTTCTACATACCTGCCGGATGCGCACACGGCTTCCTGACGCTCGAGGATGATTGCGAACTCCTTTACCAGATGTCGGAAGTCTACGTGCCGGAGCTTGCCCGCGGGGTCCGCTGGGACGATCCCGCCTTTTCCATCGCCTGGCCGTTCACGCCGAGCATCATCAGCGAGCGCGATGCCGCGCTTGAGAGCTTCAGCCAAGAGACACGCCTTTGAGCGGCATCAAACTCAGCATCTGCATCCCGACCTATAACCGCGAAGCCTATCTCAGAAACGCGCTGACTTACTGCGAGAACGACTACAAGTTCGACTTTCCTTTCGAAATCGTCATCTGCGACAATGCCTCTACGGACCGCACGCAGCAGGTGGTCGAGGAATTTATCGGCCGCGGGGTGCCGATCCGCTACTACAAGCGTGAAACCAATGCCGGCGCCGCAGCAAACGTCACGAGCGCTCTGCGCCTCGGCAAGGGCGAATACCTCATCTATGTTGCCGACGATGACATCCTGATCGCCGATGCGGTGGCCGACACCATCAGATATCTCGACAACAATCAGGAGGTGACCTGCGCCCATGCGCCGTGGTTCTTCTACGACGAAGTCGCCAAAACCGACATCAGGAAGTTCTACAATGTCGAAGAGGACCGAAAGTTTCCGCAGGGAAGTTTCGGCGACGTCTTCCAGTATATCTGCGAAGGCCACATCTTTCCGGAAATCGCGATCTATCGCTCATCAGCCCTGCGGTCGGCCTGGATTCCAAGAGAATTCTGCTTCTATCCGTTCCCGTTTCTTGCGCATTTCCTCGATCAGGGCGCGGTCACCTTCCTGCAGCGGCCGTTCTACCGCTCCATCGTCAATTCGGCGATCGCCCGCGACCGCCCGCAAGAAGGCACCAACGACGTCATGACGAGCTGGGATCGCTATCGCGGCGGGCTTGAATATTTTCTCTATACGGGGGCCAGGCGCGGGGCGCTGAACCTCACGCCCGAGACGCATCTCAAATATGAGGAGATGTGCAAGATCTTCACGCTCAATCGCATGGCAGTCGCCTTCCGCTTCTGGGCGGAGCGCAAGAACTTCATCAAGGCCTATGAGCTCTACACCCGCATCATGTGGGGCGGGATGTTCGACCACCCGGAAATCCGCAATTTCCGCGAAAGGCTGCCCCTGATGGTCGCCATACAGACGCTGGTGAGTGAAGTGAATTCGGCAATCGGCATCAATACGCTGCTTCTCGGCGGTTTCCCGGAAATCACCGCACTCGAAGGCCTGATGCGCGAACTCGGCCTCAGCGAAAAGGTGAAGGTGACGGTGAAACTGAGCGACAGTCCGCTGGAAAACACCGCCGTCTTCATCAGCGCCGACAGCGACCGGGAGTATTTCGTAGCCCTCGGCTACCTGCCCAATCTCGTGTTCCACCAGCACGATGTCGCCCGGCACATCATCATGTGAGCCTCGCGCCAGCTTCAAAAACTAGCGTCGTGGCGGGCGCCTGCGTCTTGATTTCAATTCAACAGAAATTAGCGGCATGACAAACAGGATCTTCTACACCAAGCCTTCGATCACCCAGCTCGAAACGGATTATGCGGCCGATGCCGCCGCCACCGGCTGGGGCGCGCGCTGCTACGACTATCTCAACCGCTTCGAACGCGACTTCAAAACCTATCTCGGCAGCGGCTTTGCGATCGCGACCTCGAGCTGCACCGGCGCCATGCACATGGGCTTGGCGGCGCTCGGCATCGGAGAAGGCGACGAAGTGATCCTCGCCGATACGAACTGGGTCGCCACCGTCTCGCCGATCGTCCATCTCGGCGCAAGACCCGTTTTTGTCGATGTGCGCGCCGACACGTGGTGCATTGATCCCGAGGAGGTCGAGCGCCATATCACGCCGAAGACCAAGGCCATTATCGCCACGCATCTCTACGGCAATCTCTGCGACATGGACGCGCTGCTGGAAATCGGCAAGAGGACGGGCATTCCGGTGATCGAAGACGCGGCTGAAGCGGTCGGCTCCGTCTGGCACGGCCGCCGCGCCGGCTCGATGGGCGCCTTCGGCACCTTCTCCTTCCATGGCACCAAGACGCTGACGACAGGCGAAGGCGGCATGTTCGTCACCAATGACGCCGCCCTTTACGAAAAGGTGCTGACGCTCAGCAACCACGGCCGGGCTCGCGGACAGACGAAGCAGTTCTGGCCGGATGCGATCGGCTTCAAATATAAGATGTCCAACATCCAGGCGGCCATCGGCTGCGCCCAACTCGAGCGCATCGAGGAACTCGTCAACCGCAAACGCGAAATTCTGGCCTCCTACATGATCCGGCTTTCGGCCCTGCCCGGCGTCACGATGAACCCGGAATACACCGGCACGATCAACGGCGCTTGGATGCCGACCGCCGTCTTCCATCCGTCGACGGGCATTACCCGCGAGATAATGCAGCAGACCTTCGAGACCGCCAATATCGACGCGCGCGTCTTCTTCTATCCCCTCTCCAGCCTCTCCATGTTCGAAGATCGGCCCGAGAACGTGAACGCCTGGAGCATCCCGGGCCGGGCGATCAACCTGCCGAGCTATCACGACATGAGCGAAACCGATATCGACCGGGTAGCGGCAACGCTGCTCGATATGGCGGCCGGGCGGATCTACCACAACAGCACGGCATTGCGGCAGTCGGTCTAAGACAGCCCTACAGCGAAGGACACAGAACAGTCATGACCACGAAGGACGATCGTCTCGAATTCGAAGCCCACAAGCGGGAAATGTCGCTTGCACTCGGCAAGGACGAGGCAAGTTTCCAACAATCGCTGAACACGCTGATCGGGCTCGACAAGTTCGATTATTTTTATCTCTGGTCATGGATGGGCGTGCCGATCATCCAGCTTCCGGTCGATATCCTGGCGACCCAGGAAGTCATCTGGGCGACCAAGCCCGATGTCATCATCGAAACCGGCATTGCGCGCGGCGGCTCGCTGATCTTCATGGCGTCGATCCTCGCCGCCATGGGCAACGACAAGGCCAAGGTTGTCGGCGTCGACATCGACATCCGCGCCCATAATCGCGAGTCGATCGAATCCCATCCGATGGCGAACCGGATCAAGATGATCCAGGGCGGTTCCGTCGACGACGACGTGCTCGCCGCCGTGAAAGCCGAGATCCCGCCGGGCGCCCGCGTGATGGTGGTGCTCGACAGCGACCATTCCTACGAGCATGTTCTGGCGGAATGCCGAGCCTACGGCCCGCTGGTGACGGAAGGCTGCTACCTCGTCGTCGCCGACACGCTCATCGGCCACCTGACCGAGGAACAGGCCTTCACAAAGCGCTCCAAGGTCTGGCTGCGCGGCAACGAGCCGCTGAAGGCGGTCACCGATTATCTGGCGGAAACCGACCGCTTCGAAGTCGATCCGGTTCTGAACGGCAAGCTCGTGCTGTCTTCCTCGCCGGGCGGCTACTGCATCTGCCGCAAGGCGTGAGCGGAACCAGGGATAGTCGTTCATGGCGCAGGTCGATATCGTCAGCCTCAAGGATAATCGGGATCCGGCCAGGCGGCTCCGACTTCCGATCAGGGACGATAGCGGCAGGCATGTGGGCGACCTGCAATGCATCGACAGGTCGATGCTTGCCGATCCCGGCCTGATCGACGATCTGACGACGTGGCGCAACCAGTCGATGCCGTTTTTCCTCACCCAGTTTAGCGCCACCGAGGAACGCACACGGCGGTGGCTCGAAACCATATCGCTGCCCGCCGCCGACCGAATCCTATTCGTCATTTGCGATCCAGGCGGTAACCGGTTCGGCAATTTCGGCATCTGTAACATCCGGCCCGGCTCGGCCGAATTCGACAACGTCATCCGCGGCCGGGCGAGCGATACCCGCAACCTGATGTTCCATTGCGGCATGGCACTGCTGGAGTGGATGTTTTCCGGGCTTGGGGTCGAAACCGCCGAGCTGCATGTCTTCTCCCACAATGAAAAAGCGATCGGCCTTTACACACGGCTGGGCTTTGCGGTGGCCGAAAACCTGCCGCTGCGGCGCACCGAGGAAGAAGGCGTGGTCAAATATTCGATCGTCGATCCATCGGAAGCAAATGCCGGCTTCGACTATCTGAGAATGGAGCTTCCGATCGAACGTTTCCGGCAGGCGCATCCATCGGCTTTGCTGACCGCCTGAAGCCCCTCACCGCACCGGCTGATAGTGGCCGCGGAGCGGAACTTTGCCACCCGTGGTAACGAAGCCGTTGCGTTCGCAGACATACATCAGCGTCGGCATGCCGCCGGAGCGGAAGATCTCGTCATAACGACGGCGAACCTGGACGGTTTCGGTGCGGCAATTGTAGGATTCCTCTTCCTTCTTGTCCGGCTGCGCCTTGACGCCGGGAAGACCCTTATAAGGATAGAGGGGCTGAATGCCCGAATCGACGGATTTCGTCCAGTCGACGGCAAGGGCGGATGCCGGTGCGAGGCCAGGCACGGCAACGAGCGATATCAGAAGCGTCATCAACAGCCGCATGGGAGCTCTCCTGCGGGCAACACACCGCTCTCCCGATGTAGGGAAAGCGACGACCGTCATCAAGCCGTCGCAGCGGGGGACTTCCTGAAATAACTTCTGATGACGGGATGGCCGAAGAGACCGGCGAGGATCGCAAAACCGGCGCCGACGACGAAACCGGCGAGAAAACCGCCGATGACGCCGGCAACCAATAAAATCGTCTTTCCGGGACCGTCGGCCTTGACCGGCGGCTCGGCCGGCGAGATGACGCGAATGTTACTCTGGTTGAGGTTCTGCTCCTCGCTCGTCTGGCTGGAGCGTTTCAGCACCGACTCGTAAATGTCGCGCGCCGCAGTCGCCTTGCGCTGCAATTCGTTCAATTCCACCTGCTTGTCCGATGAACTGGCATGCAGCGCCTTCTGCACGGAAAGCTCCTTGGCGATGCTGTCCTCGGCGGCCTTGGCCTGCTCGTATTCGCCCCTTGCAGAGGTGGCGAGACGCTGCAATTCGCCCTTGATTTCGACCGATATGCTCTGCAGCGACGAGCGGGCTGCCTGCAGGCGCGGATGACGCGTGCCCATCTGGCTTTCGAGGCTACCGACGGCGGCGGCCTGGGTGGCATATTGCTGACGCAGGCTGACGAGAGGCGAAGTGACGCCGCCCTCCATCTGGTTGCCGGCGACGATGTCCTCGACGCGGAGATTGGCGACGGCATCGGCGCGCGCCTTCGCCTGGATGGTCTTTTCCTGCGCCGTCACCAGCAGCGTGTTCAGCGAGACGAGCCGCTGATCGGAGATCAGATTGCCTTCGGTCGCGGCCATGTCGTTGTCGGCGCGGAAGGTTTCGACGGCCTGCTCGGCCTCGAGCACTTTTTGGCGCAGGTCGTCGAGGCGTCCGTCAAGCGTCGAGGAGGTGTTTTCATAAATGCCGTTCGAGGCGCTGTTCTCTTCCTCGGTGAAGGAGGTGACGACCTGATTGGCAAGCCTTGCGGATTTTTCGGGATCGTTGGTGGTGGCGGCAAGCGAGACGACATAGGTGCTGGCCTCACGGGTGATGACCAGCGCCTTCTGCAGAGTGCCGATCACGGCGGCGCCATCCGTGCGGCCGCCGGTGAATTCGGGGTCCTGATCGAGCTTCATGGCTTCGGCGACGCGGCGCAGCACATTGCCCGAGGTCAGGATCTGCACCTGGCTATCGATCAGCGTCGAGATCATTTCCGGCGAGGGACCCGACGATTGCGCGCCCGCATCGGCAAGGCCGATCTGGCGCGGATCGAAATAGAGGCTGCTGACGGCGGTGAATTTCTGGGCGATGAGCGGCGCCACCGCCCCGCCGGCGAGGGCTCCGAGAAGCGCCAGGCCGAACACGATGAGCCGCCGGCTCCAGATCGCGGCGATACTCGAGCGGAGGTCGAGAAGCGGTGCGGCAGGCGCGGGCTCTGGATTCGGCGGCGCGTCCACGACCGGCGGTCTCGGCGGAGGAGGCGGTGCCGGACGCTCATATTGGCGGGTTTCCGCAATGTTTGGCGGCGGCACGAAGGGGGGCGGTGCGGGTTCGGGCGATGGCCGGATGAAATCATCCGGGCGGATGACAGGACTGCGCATGCGCACGCCTTCCGGCGCAGTCTGAGTTGGCTCAAAACTGCGCCAGCCAGGGAGCCGGCTTACCCTGTTCCTGTCATACTGGTTCATACGCGCACTCGTGTCCCGCCCAGCGTGAAAGACTGAAGCCGAGGTGCCGATACTTTAGAAATTCTTAGCTAACGGACCGTTAAAATAAGCTCAGCGACGCCGATGTTGCGATTTGCCGCGATAGCGAGGATGGCCATGAAGACGACACGACATCTGACAGCGCTGCTGCTTGCAGCCGCTCTGATCCCGTCGCCGGCCCTTGCGGCTGGTGCGCCCTGCTACCGCGGCGTCAATCTGTCCGGCGGCGAATATGGCGAGCGCGGCGGCATCTACGGCACCAACTACACCTATCCGGGCGAAGATACGATTGGCTATTTCGCCGAAAAAGGCATGACGATCATCCGGCTGCCCTTCCGCTGGGAGCGGCTGCAGCCGGCGCTCGGCGGACGGCTCGACGAGGATGAGCTCAAGCGGATCAAAGATACGATCGGCCTGATCCGCAAACACGGCATGGCGGTTCTGCTCGACCCGCATAATTTCGGCTATTACGACAAGACCCAGGTCGGCACGGCGCCGGCGACGGATGCCGCCTTCGGGGATTTCTGGGCAAGACTCGCCGTCGAATTCGCCAATCAGGACGGCGTTCTCTTCGGCCTCATGAACGAACCGCACGACATCAAGGCGACGGACTGGCTGGATGCCGCCAATGCCGCGATCCGCAGCATCCGCGCCGTCGGCGCCCGCAACCTCATCCTGGTGCCGGGCACCGCATGGAGCGGCGCGGGCAGCTGGGAAAAGGACGTGATCGGCGGTGCCAACGGCACGGTGATGCTCGGTGTGCGAGACCCGCTCGACTTCTACGCTTATGAGGTTCACCAGTATCTCGACGCCGATTCATCCGGCACCCATCCGACCTGCGAAGGTGCGAGGGCCGCGGTCGCGGCGATCACCGGCGTTACCGCCTGGCTGAAGAAGAACCACAAGCGCGGCTTTCTCGGCGAATTCGGCGCCTCCGCCGACAAGGACTGCATGAGCGGGTTGACCGAAATCTACGCCACCATGTCTGATAATAGCGACGTCTGGCTCGGCTGGTCCTATTGGGCGGCCGGCGATTGGTGGCCGGCGAACGAGCCGTTCAACGTCCAGCCGCGCAAGGGTCCTGAGCGGCCGCAGATGCGGCTTCTTGCCGAGGTGGCAAAAGCGGGTGCCGTCACTTGCTCCGCCGTCAAGCCTGCAGGGAAATGAGCATGGCGGTCGTCGATCACAGGACAGCAACATTCGTAGCCGGCAACCGGCTCGATGCCGCCCGCGAGGCATCGCGCACCGATTATACGGTGCTCTGGCTCGGCCTGCTCTCTGTGCTCTATAACGGCATTCTCGCCTTCATCAACCACAATATCATGCCGCTTTCGATGACGCATGTCGCCGCCAGCGAAGGCCTGATCATGGCGAGCGCCATCATCTATATCCTGCACAAGGGGATCTACGAGACCGACCTTCCGGCCTTCCTGTTCCTGCTGTTCACGCTGATCGTGACCATCTATGTCAGCGTGCTCAACCGCATGCTGTTCATCGATCACTTCCGCAACGTGCTGATCATCTTCTGCTTTACCGGGCTCGGCAGCTGGAGCAACGAGAAAACGATGAAGCTCGCCTTTCGCTGGGCAAGCCTTGCCGTGATGATCTTCCTGATCTTCGAGATCGTCAGCGTGCCGTTCTACGTCAGCATCGTCCACCCGTCCGATTATTTCGCCAATACGCGCGGACTGCTGCCGCTGAGCTACAACACGACGGGCCTCTTCCAGAACGCGCTCGGCTTTCCGGAGCGCTTCTCCTTCGGCATCATCGACCACCGTTCCTCGTCGATCTTCCTCGAGCAGGTGTCGCTTGCCAATTTCTGCGGCGTCATCGCCGTCTACCTGATTTCGATGTGGGAAAAGCTCAGCCGCTGGGACCGGTTGCTGATGATCGGCACGGCCGTGCTGATCCTGGTGACAAACGACACGCGCACGATGCTGATTTTCTGCTTTGCCTGCATCGTCGGCTATTTTGTCTTTCCGAAGATCCCGAAGAATTTCAATCTGGCGCTGATGCCGCTGATCGTCGCCGCGGGCTTTCTCGTCTACGTCCTGAAACCCAATGCGACGGGCGACAATTTCACCGGCCGCATCAACCTGACGATGAAGAAGATCATGGAGCTTGATCCGCTCGCCGTCCTTGGGCTTTCGGTCGACCGGGTCGCCGAATTCGCCGACAGCGGCTACGTCTACCTGATCTACGCGGCGACAATCTTCGGCGTCATCGCCTTATGGCTGTTCGTCTGCCTCTTTCCGGCCGGGCGCACGGCAGCGCAGCGGCGCTGCGCCCATTCACTTTCTCTTTTCATTTTTCTGAATATGATGATCGGGGGCACCGCGGTCTTCTCGATGAAGATCGCCGGTCTCCTGTGGTTTGTCGTCGGATATATGCGCTTCCACGACAGCCCGCGCATCCGGCAGGGTCGTCCGGCAGATGTATTGAGTTGACCGCAGCGGCGCGGCTGAGACCGACGCCCGAGGGAGCAAGATGCTTGTCCAGCTTCAGTATCTGCGCGCCATCGCGGCGCTGATGGTCGTCTATTTCCACGCGGTATTGCAGCTTGCCAAGGTCAATCCCGCAGTCGATGCCACCGCCTTCGTCTATGGCGAAACCGGCGTCGACATCTTCTTCGTCTTGAGCGGCTTCGTGATGTGGCTGACGACGAGCGGACGCGCGATGAGCCCGATCGATTTCGCCCGCCGGCGCATCAAGAGGATCGTGCCGCTCTACTGGCTGGCGACGCTGTTTTCGGCGACTGTGGCGCTGGTCGCTCCATCATTGCTGAAATCGACGGTGTTCGACCTGCCGCATCTCATCGCCTCGCTGTTCTTCCTGCCGTGGAGCAATCCTGCCGATCCCAGCACGATCACGCCGGTAGTCGTTCCGGGCTGGACGCTGAATTACGAAATGTTCTTCTACTTCGTCTTCGCGCTGTTATTGCCGCTACAGGAAGTGCGGCGCATCCCGGCGATGTTTGCCGTCTTTGCCGTCATCCTGATCGCTTGCCGGCTGCTGCCGGAAACGACTGTGACCCGGTTCTACCGCGAGCCGATCATGCTGGAATTTCTCGCCGGTGTCGTGCTCGGCTGGCTCTACGGGCAGAAGGTGCTTCTGCCGAACCGCTGGGCTTGGGCGGCCCTTGCCATCGGCTTTGCGTTTCTCTTCATCAACGAGGCGCTGATGCCACCGGAAAGCCGGTTCTATGCCTGGGGAATCCCGGCGATCTTCATCGTCTACGGCGCGATCTCCATCGATTTTTCCAGGCTGCCGCTGATCGGATGGCTGAACTATCTCGGCGACTGCTCCTACAGCATCTATATCACCCACGCCTTCACGCTCGCTTTTCTCAGGGTCGCCGCCGACCGCCTGCCGATCGGCATCCTGCAGCAGCCGGTACTCTTCGTGATCCTCTCGCTGGTGCTCTCGTCGATCGGCGGCGCGATCATCCATGAGATCACCACGCCGCGCCGCCGGAAGGTTGCTGTGGCGACCCGGCCGCCGGCCTAACTTCAGCAACGAAGGCGAGAATACGCATCCAAGCGGCGCTGACGGTACAGTTTTTTGCGCAACTTCTCCTAAGCTTCAGACTGAGCAATGAGAGAACTTGCACAAACGTGATGGTTTCTCTTGCAATTTGTCGCATGAATGAAAGTGCGCTGGCCTGTTCGCGGCCCGAGCTTTGATCTAAGCACAGCGGCGGCCTTGGAGAGGGAAGAGGGAAAGACATGACAAATTACGTATTGACGGTATCCTGCAAGTCGACGCGCGGCATCGTGGCGGCGATTTCGAGCTATCTGGCCGAAAAGGGCTGCAACATCGTCGACAGTTCGCAGTTCGACGATCTCGATACCGGCAGGTTCTTCACCCGGGTGAGCTTCATCTCCGAGGAAGGCGTGCCGCTTGCCGAACTGAAGGACGGCTTCGAACCGATCTGCAAGCGCTTCGCCATGGATGCCGAGATCCATGACGGCAATGCCCGTATGAAGGTGCTGTTGATGGTGTCGCGCTTCGGCCATTGTCTGAACGACCTGCTCTACCGCTGGAAGATCGGCGCCCTGCCGATCGACATCGTCGGCGTCGTCTCCAACCATTTCGATTACCAGAAGGTCGTGGTCAACCACGACATCCCCTTCCACCACATCAAGGTGACGAAGGAGAACAAGCTGCAGGCCGAAGGCCAGATCATGGAGATCGTCGAGCAGACCGGCACCGAGCTGATCGTGCTGGCGCGTTACATGCAGGTGCTTTCGGATGCGATGTGCCAGAAAATGTCCGGGAAGATCATCAATATCCACCATTCCTTCCTGCCGAGCTTCAAGGGCGCCAACCCTTACAAGCAAGCCTATCAACGCGGCGTGAAGCTGATTGGCGCGACGGCGCATTATGTCACCGCCGATCTCGACGAAGGACCGATCATCGAGCAGGACACGGCGCGCATCACCCATGCGCAGTCGCCCGACGACTATGTATCGATCGGCCGCGACGTCGAAAGCCAGGTGCTGGCGCGCGCCATCCACGCGCATATCCATCACCGCACCTTCCTGAACGGCAACCGCACCGTGGTCTTCCCGGCAAGCCCCGGTGGTTACGCCTCCGAACGCATGGGCTGAGCGCAGCCCTGCATCTCTTTTGCTGGCAAACGACAATCCCCGTTGCCTGCCAGCGGCAAGTACTTGATTATCGCCTTCAATAGGTAATCGAATCATGCTGCGGGAGGGGTGTCATGACCGACGAGGCGCTTGTTGATCGCATGGCGCTGCCGCGCCCCGACGTCACCGCCACCGACGCGGAAGAGATCCTCCTTGCTCATTACAGCCTCTCCGGCACGCTTGTCGAACTCGGCAGCCAGCAGGATCGGAACTATCGCGTCGATAGCAATCGTGGCCGCTACGTCCTGAAGATCTGCCATGCAGCCTACGAGACCCGCGAGCTCGAAGCACAGAATGCGGCGATCCATCACCTCAAAAGCAGGCAAGGTGCGCCGCGCGTTCCGAAGGTGATCACCACCAATGACGGGCGGGAGATCGTCGTCCTTACCGTGCGCGGGCAGGGTTATCAGGTCCGGCTGCTGGAATATCTGGAAGGCCTGGGGCTGACGGAGCTGACCTATCTGGCGCCGGCTTCCGTTGCAGCCCTCGGCGCGCTCTGCGCCAGGCTGGCGCAGGCGCTTGCCGATTTCGACCATCCCGGTCTCGACCGCAGCCTGCAATGGGACCTCAGACGGGCAGGTCCCGTTGCCGTGCAGCTGCTTTCGGCCATCACCGACAGTGCGGCGCGCGACCGGATCGCCAAGACCATGGTGATGGCCGTTCGCCGCATCCAGCCGTTGGCGCCATCGCTTCGGCTGCAGGCCGTGCACCACGACGTCACCGGCGACAATGTCGTCGGCCACCGTGACGCCCGTGGCCATATCATCCCCGACGGGGTGATCGATTTCGGCGACATCATCCGCGGCTGGCTGGTCGGCGACCTCGCCGTCACCTGCGCTTCGCTGCTGCATCAGGCGGATGGCGACCCTTTTCATATCCTGCCCGCCGTCACCGCCTATCAGGCGATCTATCCGCTGAGCGACGAGGAACTGAAGGCGCTCTGGCCGTTGATCGTCGCACGCGCGGTCATTCTCGTCGCCAGCGGCGAGCAGCAGATTTCGGTCGATCCCGACAATGACTATGTCCGCGACAATCTCGACCGCGAGCGGACGATCTTCGATACGGCGATGTCGATTCCCTTCGAACTCATGGAAGCCGCGATCCTCAAGGCAGCCGGTGCAGATGTCGCCGCGCCGGAAACATCGGGATGGCTGCCGTTGCTGCCCGACATCGATCCCGCCGGGATCGCCTATGTCGATCTTGGGGTGCAAAGTCCGCATTTTTCCGCCGGCAACTGGCTGAATACCGACATGGACTGGCGGCTGCTTGCCCGCATGGCAACCGAAAACGGTACGGCAGCGACGCGCTACGGCGAATATCGGCTTTCCCGCGCGGGAACTGCGAAGGGACAGGCGACCTGCGCCCTGCATGTCGACATATGCCTTGCCGCAGGCAGCGCCATTGCCGCGCCCTTTGCCGGCCGCATCGGCTGGAAGGACCAGCATCTGACGCTCGCCGGCGACAACATGACCCTGCATCTCGATGGGCTCGACCTCTCGGTCGAGGATGGAGCCGAGATTGCCGCCGGCGATTCGCTCGGCACGGTTTTCGGAGAAGCGTCGTCGCTCGGCGGGCTGCGCGTCCAGCTTTGCAGCGTCGCCGGTCTCGAACCGCCGCTCTTTGCCTCACCGCGCGCGGCGGCGGCCTGGTCGGTGCTCTGCCCTTCGCCTTCGTTGCTTCTCAGCCCGCAAGCGGATGCGCCGCAACCTGAAACCGCCGCGCTTTTCGCCAGGCGGCGGGCGCATCTCGCAAGGCCGCAGAAGAATTATTATGCGGCACCGCCGCAAATCGAGCGCGGCTGGAAGGAGCATTTGTTCGATGTCGAGGGCCACGCCTATCTCGACATGGTCAACAACGTCACCATCCTTGGCCATGGCCATCCCAAGTTCGCGGCGGCGATCGGCGCGCAATGGCTGCGGCTCAACACGAATTCGCGCTTCCACTATGCGGCGATCACGGAATTTTCCGAACGCCTCGCCGCCCTGTCGCCGGATGGGCTCGACGCGGTCTTTCTGGTCAACAGCGGCTCGGAGGCGAACGATCTGGCGCTTCGGCTCGCGCAAGCCCATAGCGGCGCGCGCAACATGCTCTGCCTGCTCGAAGCCTATCATGGCTGGTCGGCGGCGAGCGATGCCGTCTCCACCTCGATCGCCGACAATCCGCAGGCACCGACCACCCGGCCGGACTGGGTGCATGCCGTCGTTTCACCGAATACCTATCGCGGCGCATTCCGTGGTCCCGATACCGCGGCAGGCTATCTCAGCGCGGTAACGCCGGTGCTGGAGGCGATCGACGCCGGCGGCAACGGCCTTGCGGGCTTCATCTGCGAATCGGTCTACGGCAATGCCGGCGGCATTCCGCTGCCGGACGGCTATCTCAGGGAAATCTATGCGCAGGTGCGCGCCCGCGGCGGCCTCTGCATCGCCGATGAGGTGCAGGTCGGTTATTCCAGGCTCGGACATTATTTCTGGGGCTTCGAACAGCAAGGGGTCGTGCCCGATATCATCACTATCGCCAAGGGCATGGGCAACGGCCATCCGCTCGGCGCCGTCATCACCACGCGGGAGATCGCGCAATCGCTGGAGAAGGAGGGAACTTTCTTTTCCTCCACCGGTGGCAGCCCGGTCAGTTGCATCGCCGGCATGACGGTGCTCGACATCATGGCCGAGGAAAAGCTGCTGGAAAATGCCCGGACGGTCGGCGATCATCTGAAGGCGCGGCTTGCCGCGCTGATCGACCGCCATCCGATTGCAGGCGCGGTGCACGGCATGGGCCTCTATCTCGGCCTCGAATTCGTCCGCGACAGAACGACGCTGGAGCCGGCGACGGAAGAGACGGCTGCAATCTGCGACCGGCTTTTCGAACTCGGCGTCATCATGCAGCCGACCGGCGATCACCAAAATGTGCTGAAGATCAAACCACCGCTCTGCCTCAGCATCGACAGCGCCGATTTCTTCGCGGACATGCTGGAGAAGGTGCTCGAAGAAGGCTGGTGACACAGGGCTTCCAGCATTAACCAAATCGGTCATTTCGAGGCATGTCGATTTTTAATGAAACGGCCATTGCCTGATACAGCAAGGCTTCCTATGTCTGCCGCTGTGATCGATCGAACCTCCGATTCTGTCATGCGAATTTAACGAAGAGCTGATATGTTTCTTTCTGTAAGTTCGGGCTGTGACGGAATGAATTTTTTCGAATCGTCGATATTTTGACACGTTTCGGAATATGTTTCTGACAGGCTGTCGGGTAATCTCTACCAAGTTAGTGGATTATCGAAGACAACCTTCACCGGCCCCGGGCTCTACCGGGACCCCTCAAGTGCAACGCCAACACAAGGAACGAGCATGATAGACATCGATATTCTCGCTGATCTCCTTGGGCGATCTGTGCTTGGCAATGACCGTCCGGGCGCCCTCTCCCGCCCGAACTGTCGAATGTGACGTTCGTCCTCCTTTCAACGGTACCAGACAAGTCAATTCGCCATGGCTGCGCATGTTGTGCGGCAGGAGTTCTATCTATGAAGAAGCAAGTTATCGAATATGCAGGCGTTCCCGTCGGGATCGTCATTCCCGATGAAGACCGGCTGAAGTTCATCGCCGTAAAATTTCATGTCCACGACCTCGACGAGCAGCGTTTCGGCTCGCCGGACGAGGTGCGGCTGGCCATCCATGACCTGATGACCCGCCGTCATCCGAAGCCGCTTCATGCCTGAGGGCATGAGGCGGCGATTAGAATTGACGGCTTTTCCCGATGCCCGACCGGTCCCGCCAAAGGGGGCCGGTCTTGTTTTTTGAGGGCATTACAGCGCCGCGCGTCTTTATCAGACGCGCAAGTGACGCTGTAACACTTTGAATTGCTGCATAATTTTATCCTTAAATCGATTCCGATTTCAGGAATTATGCAGTACAGTCCTACCGGCCGCCTTTCCGTGATAAGGATCCGCCCTTGCCCGATCTTCTCAACCTCATCACCGACATCGAAGGCGTTTCCGTCGGCCATGCAACCGACCTTGCGCTCGGTTCCGGCGTCACGGTCATCGTCTTCGACGAACCGGCCGTCGCATCCGGCACGGTGCTCGGCGGTGCGCCCGGCGGGCGCGACACCGGCCTGCTCGATCCGTCGATGACCGTCAATGCCGTGGATGCCTTCGTGCTCTCCGGCGGCTCGGCTTTCGGGCTGGATGCCGCCGGCGGCGTGCAGGCGGGCCTGCGCGAGCTCGGCCGCGGCTTTGCCGTCGGGTCGGTGCGCATTCCGATCGTGCCGCAGGCGATCCTGATGGACCTGCTGAACGGCGGCGACAAGGATTGGGGCCTTCACTCGCCCTATCGCGACATGGGTTACACGGCATTGAAGGCTGCGGCCAAGGGCACATTCGCGCTCGGCACGACAGGTGCCGGGACGGGAGCGACGACGGCCACCGTCAAGGGCGGGCTCGGCTCGGCCAGCGCCGTCAGCAGCGCCGGACATCGCGTCGCGGCGATCGTCGCCGTCAATGCGCTCGGCTCGGCAACGATCGGCGACGGGCCGCATTTCTGGGCGGCACCCTTTGAAAAAGACGCGGAATTCGGCGGGCTCGGCATGCCTGATGTCGCCGACCACCGGATGCGGCTCAAGGGGATGAACACGCCGGCAACGACGATCGGCGCAGTGGTGACCGATGCGCAGCTGACGAAGGCCGAGGCGCACCGGCTTTCGCTCGCCGGCCATGACGGCCTTGGCAGGGCACTGCTGCCGGCGCACCTGCCGCTCGACGGCGATACCGTCTTTGCCGCTTCGACGGCCCGGCATCGAAGAGACGACATGGCAAGCCTGATGGAGCTGTGCCACCTTGCGACCCTCGTCATGGCGCGGGCGATCGCCCGTGGCGTCTACGCGGCAACCGCCCTTCCGGTCGAGGGCGCACAAAAGGCCTGGCGCGACCGCTATGCGAGCAGCGGCTGATTGAATAGGGTCAGACCCTCTACAGATCTAATATGCCGAATGGCGGAGAGACGTGAATGCAGATCCGGGCGCTGATGTATTTCGACGAGCTGGTCAGGACCAATTCGATGCGCCAGGCGGCCGAGAACCTCAATGTCGCGCCGACGGCGATCAGCCGGCAGATCGAGAACCTCGAATATCATTTTGGCGCGCCGCTCGTCGAACGCAGCGCCCGTGGCGTCAAGCTGACGGCCGCCGGCGAGCTGCTTGCCGCCCGCGCCGGCCGGACGCTGCGCGAGCTCGATCACGTGCAGCAGCTGATCGAAGACTTGAAGGGCCTGCAGCGCGGCCGTGTCAGCATCTATGCCGATGGGGCGACCGTCGCCAATCTGCTGGCGCCGGCGCTTGCCGAATTCAGCCTGAAATATCCGAAGCTTCGTTTTACCGTGACGATCACCAGCGCGCGGCAGGCGGTCGATGCCGTCAACAGCGCCGAGGCGGATATTGCGGTGACGCTGTTTGCGCCACCGATGTCCGGCACCAAGGTGCGGCTGCGCTCCGAGATCGCCTATGATCTCATCGCCACGCCGCAGCATCCGGCCGCCGCGCATGCCGAGATCCCGCTGAGGATGCTTGCCGACTATGCATTGGCGCTGCCGGATCAATCCTTCGGCTTTCGCCAGGCCTTCGACGCACTGTTCGAGAAGGAAGGGTTGAGCCTCGATCCGGTCTTCGTCACCAGCTCGCTCGAAATGCTGAAGGAACTCGTGCTCAGCGGAGCTGCGGTCACGCTGCTGCCGGCGCTGACCGTCGGCCGCGAGACCGAAGCGGGTCAGCTCCTTGCCATTCCACTGGCCGGCAAGACCGGCATCCGCACCCATGTCGATCTCTGCGTCGCGCCGGACCGTCAGCTATCCTTCGCCGCGACGAAACTGCTCGACTTCATCGAGAGGTTCATGCGCGAACGCACGAACCGCCGGGGCGAGACGAAAGACTGACGCTTCAGGCTTGCATTGCCCGCGGATTTGCGGTGTAGCTTTTTCGGCTACACTGAGCACACAAAATCGTCATTGTGTGTGCACCGGCATAGTGCCACTCTCCTCGCAAAAGGTCTTCGTCATCGACGCGCGGCCAGATAAGGGAACATGATGATCAAGCTTTCGTTTTCGCCTTCAGCGCGTTTGGCCCGGCGGCTTTCGCTCGGTGCCGCGCTTTCGGCCGGCCTGGTGATGACGGCGATGACGCCGGCCGAGGCGGCGAAGACCACGCTCAATCTCGGCATGAGCGTCGAGCCGACTGGCCTCGATCCGACGATCGCGGCACCGGTCGCGATCGGCCAGGTGACCTGGCAGAATGTGTTCGAGGGCTTGGTGACGATCGACCAGGCCGGCAAGATCCAGCCGCAGCTGGCAAAAAGCTGGGAGATCTCTGCCGATGGCCTGACCTATACGTTCAAGCTGCAGACCGGCGTCAAATTCCATGACGGCGAGGTCTTCGATGCCACTGCCGCCAAGTTTTCGCTCGACCGCGCCCGCGGCGCGGATTCGGTCAATCCACAGAAGCGCTTTTTCGCCTCGATCGCCTCGATCGATACGCCCGATGCCGAAACGCTGGTGCTGCATCTCTCGGCCCCGACCGGCAGCCTGATCTACTGGCTCGGCTGGCCCGCCTCGGTGATGGTCGCACCGAAGACGGCTGCCGACGGCAAGACGACGCCAGTGGGCACCGGCCCGTTCAAATTCGCCAGCTGGGCGAAGGGCGACAAGGTCGAGCTCGCCAGGAATGCCGATTACTGGAACAAGGATGCGGCCGCCAAGCTCGACAAGGTGACCTTCCGCTTCATCGCCGATCCGCAGGCGCAGGCGGCTGCGCTGAAATCCGGCGATCTCGACGCCTTTCCGGAATTTGCCGCGCCTGAGCTGATGAGTTCCTTCGACGGCGATGCAAGGCTCGTCACCAGGATCGGCAATACCGAACTCAAGGTCGTTGCCGGCATGAACACTGCCAAGAAGCCATTCGACGACAAACGCGTCCGCCAGGCGCTGATGATGGCAATCGACCGCAAGACGGTAATCGACGGCGCATGGTCCGGCCTCGGCACACCGATCGGCAGCCACTACACGCCGAACGATCCGGGCTATCAGGACATGACAGGCGTGCTGCCCTACGACGTCGAGAAGGCGAAGGCGTTGCTTGCCGAAGCCGGCTACCCCAACGGTTTCACCTTCACGATCAAATCGCCGCAGATGACCTATGCGCCGCGCAGCGCCCAGGTGATGCAGGCGATGTTTGCCGAGATCGGCGTGACGATGAATATCGAGCCGACCGAATTTCCGGCGAAGTGGGTCCAGGACGTCATGAAGGACCGCAACTTCGACATGACGATCGTTGCCCATGCCGAACCGCTCGACATCGACATCTATGCCCGCGATCCCTATTATTTCAATTACAAGAACCCTGCTTTCAACGCGCTGATGAAGAAGGTCCAGGAGACGGCCGATCCTGCCGCGCAGAATGCGATCTATGGCGAAGCGCAGAAGATCCTCGCCGAGGACGTGCCGGCGCTCTACCTCTTCGTCATGCCGAAACTCGGCGTCTGGGACAAGCAGCTGAGGGGCCTGTGGGAAAACGAGCCGATCCCTTCCAACGTGCTGTCTGGTGTTTCCTGGGACGGGTGAGGGTGGCGGACCGGGGCAGGACGCGATGAGGTGATGGCCTTGGAGAAATCCGACATGCATTTGGCCGATATGACGCACAGCCCTCTCCCTTCTTCGGTTCAGCTCGGGCCGACATTGTTTGGTTTCGCTGGCGGATGGCATTCCTGGTGCGGGCGCCTGAGTCATGAATAGCTCCTTCCGCCCGCCCCACCCTCCGTCATGCTCGGCCTTGAGCCGAGCATCCACACCGCATCCATCAACAGCAGTGGCATGGATCCCAGGCTCAAGGCCTGGGATGACGGAGAGTGGAGTTGGCGTTCTAGCTAAACTCGCCGCAAGAACAGCGAGCGGACGTATCATATGATCCCACTCCTCGCCCGTCGCTTCGCCGGTCTCATCGTCACGCTCATCGTCGTCTCGCTGCTGATCTTCGCCGTCATGGACCTTCTGCCCGGCGATCCCGCCTCGATCATGCTCGGCACCTCGGCAACGCCGGAAACCCTTGCAGCGCTGCGCCACAGTCTCGGCCTCGACCAGCCGCTGCTGCTGCGCTACGGGCAATGGTTGACCGGCGTGTTCTCCGGCGATCTCGGCAATTCGCTCACCTATGGCGTACCGGTCGCGGGGTTGATCGTCGAGCGGCTGGCGGTAACGCTGCCGCTGGCGCTGATGGCGATCGTGCTTTCGGTGGCGATTGCCCTGCCGCTCGGCGTGCTGGCCGCCTCGCGTCGCGGCGGTGTCTTCGACGTCATCGCGACGCTGTTTTCGCAGATCAGCATCGCCGTGCCCGCCTTCTGGGTGGCGCTGCTGTTGATCATCCTGTTTTCGACGATGCTCGGGCTGATGCCGGCCGGCGGCTTCCCGGGCTGGAGCGCCGGTCTCACGCCCGCATTGCAGGCGCTGGTCATGCCCGCGGTCGCGCTGGCGATGCCGCAGGCGGGCGTGTTGACGCGGGTGGCGCGCTCGGCGGTGCTTGACACGATGCATGAGGATTTTGCCCGAACCGCGGTCGCCAAGGGGCTGTCACGCGGTGCGGTGCTGTGGCGCCATATCGTGCCGAATGCGCTGATCCCGATCCTGACGATGATCGGGTTGCAGTTCACCTTTCTCGTCGCCGGCGCGGTGCTCGTGGAAAACGTGTTCAACCTGCCTGGCCTCGGGCGGCTCGCCCTACAGGCGCTCTCCCAGCGCGACATCATCGTGATGCAGGATGTCGTGCTGTTCTTCGCAGGCCTCGTCATCGTGATGAATTTCATCGTCGATCTCTCCTATCTGGCGATCGATCCCAGGATGAGAAAGGCGGCCTGAAACATGGTACCAATCGCATCCACCGCCATCACCAGCCACCGTCGGGTCTTTAGACTTAGCCGACGAATGAACCTGATTTTAGGGGCTGTCATTATTGGCCTGCTGGTCGCCGTGGCACTGCTGTCGCTCGTCTGGACGCCGCTGCCGCCGGCGAAAATGCAGATCATTCACAAATTGCAGCCGCCGCTTGGCTTCGGCCTGCTCGGCACGGACCAGTTCGGCCGCGATGTGCTTTCGATGCTGATGGCGGGCTGCTGGAATTCGCTGTCGATCGCTATCACAGCGGTTACGATCGGCGGGACGCTCGGCTCGATCGCAGGCATTTCGGCAGCGGCAATCCGCGGTCCTTTCGAGGCGCTGCTGATGCGCATCTGCGACGTCATCTTCGCATTGCCGCCGATCCTGTCGGCCATGGTGCTCGGCGCCTTTCTGGGGCCAGGGCGGTTCACTGCGATCACCGCGATCGCCGTCTTCATGATCCCGGTCTTTGCCCGGGTGACGCTTGCCACCTCGCTGCAGGCCTGGAGCCGCGACTATGTGACGGCGGCGCGCGCGATCGGCAATACGCGCCTGACCATTTCGCTGCGCCATGTGCTGCCGAATATCATCAGCCAGATCATCGTGCATGGCGCGATCCAGCTGGGGCTGGCGATCCTCACCGAAGCCGGTCTCAGCTTCCTCGGGCTCGGCATGGCGCCGCCGGCGCCGACCTGGGGCCGGATGCTTGCCGATGCGCAAACTTATCTGGCGCTCGCCCCCTGGCTGGCGATCCTGCCCGGCCTTGCCATCGCGCTCACCGTCTTCGGCTTCAACATGCTCGGCGACGGTTTGCGCGATCTGCTCGACCCGCGCGAGGCGAGCCGCTGATGTCCTCCCAAGACGAAAAGCCCGAAAGACCATGCCATGACCGAAACCGACCTTACCATTCGCGAACTCAGGCAGCACTTCGCCGATAAAAGCCTCTCCGCCCTCGAATACTGGCTCGCTCTCGAAGACCATATCGCCGCCTGGGAGCCTTCGATTTCGGCACTCTACCTCTACGATCCGGAATCGGCGCGCGCCCAGGCGAAAGCATCGACGGAGCGCTGGGCGAAGGGAGAAACGCTAGGCCCCCTCGACGGCATCCCGGTGACGCTGAAGGAATTGATCGCCACGAGGGGCCAGCCGGTGCCATCAGGCACAAGGGCGGTGGAACTCAAACCCGCGGACGCCGATGCGCCTGCCGCCGCCCGGCTGCGGGAAGACGGCGCGGTGATCTTCGCCAAAACCACCTGCCCCGATTACGGCATGCTGTCCTCCGGCCTTTCGAGCTTTCATCCTCTCAGCCGCAATCCCTGGGACATCACGCAGAATCCCGGCGGATCGAGTGCCGGGGCTTCCGCAGCGGCAGCGGCCGGTTACGGACCGCTGCATATCGGCACCGATATTGGCGGTTCGGTGCGCCTTCCCGCCGGCTGGACCGGCATCTTCGGCTTCAAACCGAGCCATGGGCGCATTCCGGCCGATCCCTATTATGTCGGGCGCTGCGTCGGGCCGATGGCGCGCACGGTCGAGGACGCGGCCTTTTCAATGGCGACGCTGTCACGGCCGGACTGGCGCGATGGCACAAGCTTGCCGCCGAATGATTTCAACTGGATGGATCTCGACATCGACCTGTCGGGCATGAAGATCGGGCTGATGCTCGATGCCGGCTGCGGGCTTGCGGTGGAGGACGAGATCAGGGCCGCGGTCGAAACGGCGGCGAAACAGTTCGAGGCGGCCGGCGCGACCATTCTATCGGTCCAGCCGGTGCTGACACGCGCGATGCTGGATGGGCTCGACAATTTCTGGCGGTCCCGGCTGTGGGGCGATATCGCCGATCTCGACGATAACAGGCGCGACAGCATCCTGCCCTATATCAGGGATTGGGCGAAGGGCGGCGCCGACATCCGCGGCGTCGATGCGGTCAGAGGCTTCAACCAGACGATCGAGATGCGCAAGAGCTGCGGACGGCTGTTCACCGAGGTCGACGCCCTGCTTTCGCCGACCAATCCGATCATCTCCTATCCGGCCGAATGGGCATCTCCGACCAATGATCCGGCCCTGCCGTTCGAACATATCGGTTTCACGGTGCCGTGGAACATGTCGGAGCAGCCGGCCGCCTCGATCAATTGCGGTTTCTCCCGATCGGGCATGCCGATCGGGTTGCAGATCGTCGGGCCGCGCTTCGACGACATGCGGGTGCTGAGACTGTCGAAAGCCTTCGAGGACTGGACCGGCGGAGTGAGATCCTGGCCGCAGCCTCCGATCGGCTGATCAGCTGATCGGGCGGCGATAGCCGGTCGGTTGCTCGTAGAGCCAGCCGATGCGCTCGACCGCGGCCGCGAAATTCTCGCGCGCCACCGTCATGCTCTGGCCGTTGGCATGGAGGATGGTTTCCGGATTTTCGAAGACGGCGACATGACCCTTCCAGAATACCAGGTCGCCACGGCGGATTTCGGATCGGTCGATCGGCTGGCCGAGGCCTGCCGCCTGCATATCGGTATCGCGTGGCGCAGCTCTGCCCGTCATCAACATCGCCAGCTGGACGAGGCCGGAGCAATCGATGCCGAGGCCGGAACGTCCGCCCCAGAGATAGGGCGTTTCCAGGAAACGGGCGACGATCTCCACGTAATCGGCGCCATCGAGCACGCCGATCGGCTGGACATGCTTGGCGAAGATCGCCGTTCCGTCCTCGAGCACGACATAGCGATTGCCGCGCGCTTCCGCCTCACCGGCGACATGAACGCGGCTTCCCATCGACAGGATCGCCTGGTGGGGCTTGCGCAGTTCCGGTTCCGGATAGAGGAAGGTGCGCTGGACGGTGATGATATGGTTCGGCGCCGGCCGGCCTTCCGAGAGCGCGTCCGCCGCGACATAACCGACATAGCCGTCCGAGGCGGCTTTCACCCAGCACCAGCCGCCGGCGCGATCGAAAACCGTCACGTCCTCGCCGAGAAGCAGTTCCGTATCGATGCCGCGGGCAAGGTTCGGTTCGGGACGCAACGCCACGACCGGGACGGCGACGCGAGCCGGGGCGCCTTGCGTAAAACGCGACGCCTCGACCTTGCCTTCGAGCCCCGCTTCCGCGAGATCAGACCTATAGGCATGCAGGCGGCGGTCGAGCATCGTCATTCGCATTCCTTTCAGATCGGCAACCGGCGGGCCTGATCTCGGATGAGATCGCCGAGCTTTTCCAGATAAAGCGCACCGCCGACAGTGCGCTTGATGATCACATTGCGCCGGTCGGCATCGTCGCGCACACGATCGACCAGGCCCATCTCGCCCATTGTATCCAAGGCACGGGTAATGACCGGCTTGGTGACCTCAAGCGTGGCGGCAAGCCCGCGCACGGTGTGCGGCGGCGGCACCAGATAAATATGCAGCAGGATCGCCATTTGGCGCAACGTCAAATCGCGGTCGTCGTGGCGGACCTGATCGAGCGCCACGCCATGCCAGAGCCCCAGCGCCTGCGAGGCGGTCAGTTCGATCGGCACGGCCCCTCCGGAAGATCGTTACGCTAACGTTCCATTTTCCGGCAGTTGCCACGCACATGCAAGGGGCGGCAGAAATTGCCGCCCGGCAAGGTGAATAAAATTTTAACGATCGGCAGCGGGGCGCAACGCGTGAATACGCGGCGCGCCTCAACGCTTTTTTGCGCGTGGCTCAGCGCAGGCTTTCGCGGATATGGTGAAAGAGCGCGCGGATTGCTTGTGCTTCGCCACCGCCCGGCGAATGCGGCCGTTCGGACGGAGCCCAACCGTAAATATCGAAATGCACCCAGCTCTTCGCCTTGCTGACGAAACGCTTGAGGAAGAGGGCGGCGGTGATCGCCCCTGCCATGCCGCCGGCCGGCGCGTTGGTGAGGTCAGCGAACTTGGTGCGGATATCCTTTTCGTAGCCGGAATAGAGCGGCAGGCGCCAGATGGGATCGTCGGTTTCCAGGCTCGCTTCGGTCAGATCATGCGCCAGATTGGCGTCATCGGTGAAGAAGGGCGGGAGATCCGGACCAAGCGCTACGCGGGCGGCGCCGGTCAGCGTCGCCATGTCGATCAAGAGCTCGGGCTCTTCCTCGTCGGCATAGGCGAGCGCATCGGCAAGGATCAGACGGCCTTCGGCGTCGGTATTGTCGATCTGGACGGTCAGGCCCTTGCGGCTCCGGTAGATGTCGCCGGGCCGGAAGGCATTGGACGAGATCGCGTTTTCGACGACGGGCAAGATAACGCGCAGGTCTACCTTCAGCTTGGCGTCCATGATCATCAAGGCAAGCCCCATGACATTCGCCGCGCCGCCCATGTCCTTCTTCATCAGCAGCATGGAAGCGGCAGGCTTGATGTCGAGACCGCCGGTATCGAAGCAGACGCCCTTGCCGACAAGCGTCACCTTGCGATGGCCCTTCTTGCCCCAGCGCAGTTCAAGAAGGCGCGGCGCATCGGCGCTGGCGCGGCCGACGGTATGGACCAGCGGGAAGTTCTGCTTGAGCAGGTCATCGCCTGATATAACCGATATTTCCGCCTTGTAGTGTCCGGCCAGGCCGCGGAAAACGGTCTCGAGCTGTTCCGGGCCCATATCATTCGTCGGCGTATTGATGAGGTCGCGGGCGAGAAAGACGCCGGCGAGCTGGCGCTTGATGTCGGCGGCGTCGGCATCGCGGGGGATCATCAGCGTCGCCGCCGGCGATTTTTCGGATTTGTACCGGTCGAAACGGTAGCTGCCGAGCCCAAAGCCGAGGGCCAGGCGATTTGCCGTCAGCGGCGCGGTCTCGATGTGCCAGTCGCCGGCCGGCAGCGCACGGGCGAGCCTGCCGGTGATGTAAGGCTGCTCGGATGGATTGGTGCCGAGGCCGTAAAGCGCGCCGCCGAGATGGCCTTCGGCCGTCGGGATCAGCAGCAGCGACCCGCTTTCGGCCTTGTAGCCTGCCCTGCGCGCCCAATCGAGCGCGATCGGATCGATCGTGCCGGTCTCGATATGGGCAGGCGTGACGGCAAAGATCGGCAGCGTCGAACCGCCCTTCGCGTTGAAAGGGGTCGGTCTCTCGATGAACTGATAGGGGGCCATGATTGTCCTTCGGCGGTCGTAAGGAATCGTTCCTTAACGGTCTGTTAGGGTTAACAGACTATTGCTGGAGCGAAGATTACGCGTCAAACCTTTCCCTGTTCCGCTTCGAGGTCAGGCGCCGATTTCGGAATCCAGGAACGCGCCATGCCTGCCTCGCTCACCACCACATTCACCAATCGTATCCTGCAGGGCGCTGCGGCATCGCTGCTCGTCTTGGCACTTGCCGGCTGCTCGACGACCAAGGACCGGATGACAACGGGCTCGGTGCCGAAACTCACCAAGCCGGTCGAAGAGATGGATGCGACCGAGCTGCGCTCGGCGACGGACCGGCTCGGCCAGGCCTATGAAAAGAACCCGCGCGATCCCGTCACCGGCGTCAACTACGCCAATCTGCTGCGCATGAACGGCCGCGACACGCAGGCGCTCGCCGTCATGCAGCAGGTGGCAATCGCCAATCCCGGCGACCGCAATGTGCTGGCCGCCTACGGCAAGGCGCAGGCGGCGGCCGGTCAGTTTCAGCAGGCGCTCGACACGATCGGCCGCGCCCAGACACCGGACCGTCCGGACTGGAAGCTGATTTCGGCCCAAGGCGCGATCCTCGACCAGATGGGCCGGGCAAGCGATGCCCGGCAGCGCTACCGCGACGCGCTCGACATCCAGCCGAACGAGCCCTCCATCCTTTCCAACCTCGGCATGTCCTACGTGCTGACCGGCGATCTGCGCACGGCGGAAACCTATCTGCGCTCCGCCGCCAGCCAGCCGACCGCCGACAGCCGTGTCAGGCAGAACCTTGCCCTCGTCGTCGGTCTGCAGGGGCGTTTCCCGGAAGCCGAGCAGATCGCCCGACGCGAACTTTCGCCGCAACAGGCCGATGCCAATGTCGCCTATCTCCGAGGCATGCTCTCACAGCCAAATTCCTGGCAGAAACTCGCCGCCAAGGACAAGACGCCGCAGCTAGCCGGCGACAGCAACACCAACTGACCGAATCACGTCGTCGAAAGGCTTACGCCTTCGGAGAGATCATGATGTAATTTAAAGAGTTAGAGCATGATGTCGTCCAAAAAGCGCGCACACTTTTCGGCTCTAGCGGGCGCTCAGGCCCGAAAGAATGAGACGCAAACCCAGGCCCCCCATGACGGCACCGGCGGCCCCGTCGATCCAGCCCTTGGCGGCAAGATAAAGACGCCGCGGATGGCGGGCCGAAAAGGCGACGGCCACGATCGAATACCACCCCGCCTCCACGGCAAAGACGCCGAGCGGCAGCGCGACGATGAGATCGAGCGGCACCGTCCTCGGCAGAAGTGCCGCAAAGAGGCTGGCATAGACAATGATGGTTTTCGGGTTGCTGAGCTGGGTCAGCAGCGCAGTCATGAAGCTCAATCTCAGCGCGCGGTTGCCGTTAACGGCGTCAGAGACTTCGAGCGGCTGACCGGCGCTCCTCCAGATATTGACGGCGATATAGACGAGATAGGCGCCGCCTGCGACCTTTAGCAAGACATAGAGCCATTCGAACTGAGACAGCAGCGCCGTCAGCCCGGCAAGCGCCAGCACGGCGAAAACGACACCGCCGGCGCCCATGCCGAGCGCGGCCGCAAGGCCATCCAGCCTTGAACGCGAGATGGCGATCCTGGAGACGACGACGAAGCTCGGGCCAGGGCTCATCGCGCCGACCGCCAAGGCTGCCATGATGCTGATGAAAATGCCGGCAGAAGACATCGGAGACCTCACTCTTGGATGAACGAGCGCCAGGGGCACTGCGGCTGCATCCGCGCACTTGCCAATGGTCGTCCATCCCGTTTACCAGCTATGCCAGCGGCGGTCACCCGTGATTGAAGGCTGCAGATCGGACCAATGGTCTTTGAGGCAACATCGTCTTCTGCCGAAAGCGGCATCCGCTTTCCGGGCTGGCGCAATCATCAGAACTTGTCTGCCACCTGAATGCCGGCCGGACCGAGAATGACGGCGATCAGCACCGGCAGGAAGAACAGGATCATCGGCACCGTCAGTTTCGGCGGCAGCGCGGCCGCCTTCTTTTCCGCCTCGTTCATGCGCTCGTCACGTCCTTCCTGGGCGAGAACGCGCAACGCCTGCGCGACCGGCGTGCCGTAGCGATCGGCCTGGATCAGCGCCTGAGTCACCGAACGCACCAGCTCGATCTGGGTACGCGTGGCAAGATTTTCGAGCGCCACGCGGCGATCCGGCAGGAAGGAAAGCTCGGCCGTGGTCAGCACCATCTCCTCGGCGAGCGCCGGCGACTGCTCGCCGAGTTCTTCCGACACACGGCGCATCGCGGCCTCGATCGAGATGCCGGATTCGACACAGATCAGCATCAGGTCCAGCGCATCCGGCCACGCGCGCTTGATCGAGTGCTGGCGCTTGCTCATGCGATTCGAGATGAAGATATTCGGCGCGTAGAAGCCTAGATAACCGACACCGATGACGGCGAAGAGGCGGATGGGCGTGCCCTTTTCGGCGAGATTGCCGAGGCCGAAGACCCAGAAGGCAGCAAGCGCCAGGAAAAGGAAAGGCAGAAGAAAACGCGCCACCAGGAAGGTATTCAGCGCATTCTCCGAACGGAAACCGGCGGCACGCAGCTTGTTGACCGTGTTTTCGTCGACCAGCGCCTTGCGCAAGTTGAAGCGCTCGACGATCTGACGGACCGAGCGGTTGTTCTGGCTCCTGAGCGAGGCCTTGCCGGCGCCTGTTTCCGTGTTCATGCGGGCGCGTTCGCGGGCACGGATCTGCTCGCGCTCTGTGGAAACAGCCTTCATGCGCTTGTTCAGATCGCCGCGCTCGAAGAAGGGAACGGCAATCGTGTAAAAAGTGGCTAAGACGGCGATCGCGACGAGAAGGGCGATCAGCATGCTCGGATTGGTCAGCGTTGCGGCAAGATCCTGCGACATGGTGCTTCCTTCCGGCTAGATGTCAAAATTGACCATGTTGCGCATGACGAAGATGCCGATAGACATCCAGATCGCCGAGACACCCATGATGAAATGACCGCGCGGATCGGTGAAAAGGATCATCATGTAGCTCGGCGACGTCATGTAGACGAGGGTCGCGACGATGAAGGGCAGAGCCCCGATGATGACGGCCGACGCCTTGGCTTCCATCGAAAGCGCCTGGACCTTGGCCTTCATCTTCCTGCGCTCGCGCAGCACCTTGGAGAGGTTGCCGATCGCTTCCGACAGATTGCCGCCGGCCTGCGACTGGATGGCGATGACGATGGCGAAGAAGCTGACTTCCTGGAGCGGCATGTGGATCGTCATGCGGGCGCAGGCGTCGGGGATACTGAGGCCTACCTGCTGCGCCTCAATCACCCGCAGGAACTCGCTCTTGACAGGCTCGGTGCCTTCGGTGGCGATAAGGCGGATCGCATCGTTGAGTGGCAGTCCCGATTTGATCGAGCGCGTGATGACGTCAAGCGCATTGGGGAGTTCGTTGAGGAATTTGGTCTGGCGGCGTTTGATCAGGAAACCGACGACCCAGCGCGGCAGGCCCAAACCGGCGACGACGGCGACGCCGAGCATGACCATCCATGATACACCGATGACCAGGGCGACGAGCAGCAGCACCGAGGCGAAGACGGCGCTGAAGAGATAGAATTGCGTTGCCGTGATCGTCAGGCCGGCCTGCACCAGCCGCGATTTCATCGACAGGGTCTTCTTGGTCTTCTCATGCTGGCGCTTTTCCAGATCCTTCAGATTGTCCTGCACGGATTTGCGGCGCTTCGACAGTTCTTGCACTCGGTCACGAGCGGCCTTGACCTTGACCCGGTCGCTTTCGGCCGATTTGACGCGATTGATGCGGCTTGCCGATTTCTTGTCGGCCTCGATCTTCGAAAACAACAGGGCGTAGGCTACCGCCGCCGCGGAGACGGCCGCGAGGAGGACGATTGCCAGCACTATCGGATCGAACCCGAACATCTCGCCTATTCCTTTGTTTTCGCTTCCATCGCGTCGAGGGCGGCGGCAAGACGCTTTTCCTCGTTGAAGTAGCGGGCGCGATCCCAGAAATGCGGCTTGCCGACGCCGGTCGAAGTGTGCCGGCCAATCAGGCGGCCGTTCGCATCCTCGCCTTCGATCTCGTAGCGCATCAGGTCCTGGGTGATGATGACGTCGCCTTCCATGCCGATCACCTCGGTGATCTGGGTGATGCGGCGCGAACCGTCGCGAAGGCGCGCCGCCTGAATGACGACGTCGACCGAGCTGGAAATGATCTCGCGCACCGTCTTTGCCGGCAGGGTAAAGCCGCCCATGGCTATCATCGATTCGATGCGGCTCAGGCATTCGCGCGGCGTATTGGCGTGGATGGTGCCCATCGAGCCGTCGTGACCGGTGTTCATCGCCTGCAGGAGGTCGAAGACCTCCGGTCCGCGCACTTCGCCGACGATGATGCGCTCGGGACGCATACGCAGGCAGTTCTTGACCAGATCGCGCATGGTGATCTCGCCCTCGCCTTCGATATTCGGCGGACGCGTTTCGAGACGGACGACGTGCGGCTGCTGCAGCTGCAGTTCGGCGGTATCCTCGCAGGTGATGACGCGCTCGTCCCTGTCGATATAGTTGGTGAGGCAGTTCAGAAGCGTCGTCTTGCCCGAGCCGGTGCCGCCTGAAATGACGACATTGCAGCGCACGCGCCCGATGATCTGCAGCACGGTTGCGCCTTCCGGCGTGATCGCGCCGAAACGGACGAGCTGATCGAGCGTCAGCTTGTCCTTCTTGAACTTGCGGATGGTGAGCGCCGGCCCGTCGATCGACAGTGGCGGCGCGATGACGTTGACGCGCGAACCATCCGGCAGGCGGGCGTCGCAGATCGGGCTCGATTCGTCGACGCGGCGGCCGACCTGACTGACGATGCGCTGGCAGATCGAGAGAAGCTGTGCATTATCCCGGAAACGAATCTCGGATTCGATCGTCTTGCCGCCGACTTCGATGAAAGTCTGGCCGGCGCCGTTGACCATGATGTCGGCGATGTCGTCGCGCGCCAGCAACGGCTCCAGCGGGCCGTAGCCGAGGACGTCGTTGCAGATATCTTCGAGCAGTTCTTCCTGCTCGGAGATCGACATCGCAAAGTTCTTGATGGTGATGATGTCGTTGACGATGTCGCGGATTTCCTCGCGGGCGCTTTCGCCGTCGAGCTTGGAGAGCTGCGAGAGATCGATCGTGTCGATCAGCGCGGAAAAGACCTGCGCCTTGGTGTGGTAATATTCATCGGTGCGGGCCGGGCGCTTGCGCTGCGGCGTCTGCATCGGCGGTGGCGTCACCTGCTGGCGTGCGGCCTCGCGCGCGGGTTCGACCAGAATGGAGGGGGAAGAGGCCGCAGGGGCGGCGGCCGGAACCGGCGGCGGCGGAGCAATCGCCCCCCCGACCTTTCCGGAACCTTCGTTTCCGCGTTTTCCAAACATGCCACTCGATCCAATCTGCTCGTTCCAGAGCATTTCCCGATCTCTCCGAGTCAAGGAAATGCACTATCTTTTTGTTTTCACGCAATTCCGGACGCAAAACCGCTGCACAGTTTTGCTGGAATTGCTCATCGTCTACTTGCGCTTCAGGAGGCCCAGCAGGCCACCTTTCTTCGCCTTCTTGATCGCGACCCGGCCGGTGACGATGTGCGATATCTGCGAAAAGGTTTCCGCCGTCGGCGACTTCGGGTCGACTTCGGAAATCATCCGGCCGCTGTTGGCGGCGTTGCCGAAGAGATTGATGTCGAAGGGGATGATCGCGATCGGATCGATCTCCAGCGGTTCACAGAAGTCCGACGGCGAAATCTCCGGCCGTTTCGGCATGCCGACCTGATTGAGGATGAGATGCGGCGGCCTGTCGTTCGGCCGCATCTTGCGCAGCGCGTCCAGCATGTTCTTGGCGTTGCGCAGATTGGCGAGATCGGGAACCGCGCAGATGACCACCTCGTCGACGCTCGACAGCACCGAGCGCGTCCACTCCGACCATGCATGCGGAACATCGAGCACGGTGACGGGCGCGCTGCGCTGCAGGACGTCGAGCACCGGCTGGAAGGCCTGGCCGTCGAAGTCATAGGCACGGTCGAGCAGCGAGGGTGCGGCAAGCAGCGACAGATGCTCGGAGCATTTCGTCAGCAGGCGGTCGAGGAAGACCTCGTCGAGACGATCGGGTGCGAAGACCGCTTCTGCGATGCCCTGGGCCGGATCCTGATCGAAGTCGATGTTCGCCGTGCCGTAGGGCAGGTCGAGATCGGCGAGGATCGTCTCGGTGGAGAAAAGATTGGAAATGCCGAAGGCGCAATTATGCGCGATGGTCGAAGCGCCGGTGCCGCCCTTCGAGCCGATGAAGGCGATGCTGCGGCCGAGCGGCTCGGCGTCCGGATCGACAAAGATCGAGGCCATCGCCGTGAGGATATCGGGCATGGCAACGGGCTGGACCATATATTCGGAAATGCCGTTGCGGATGAGCTCGCGATAAAGCCCGATATCGTTGTAATAGCCGATAATGACGACCTTGGTCGTCGGATCGCAGACTGCGGCGAGCGGCGCGAGTTCGCCGAGCAGGTTTCCGGCATTCGCCTTGGTCTCAAGGATGATGAGGTTCGGCGTCGGGGCGCCGGAGAACATATTGGCGGCAGCGGCGATGCCGCCGCTGGTAATGCGCATGGTGACTTTCGCCACGCGCCGGTCATTGGCGCAGCGTTCCATGACATGCTGCAGGGCCTCGCTCTCGCAGAAGGCATGGACGGAGATGCGCGGCAGCGGCCGCATGTTTTCCAGATCGGCCATGCGCACCGCCTCCTCGGCATTGCGAAGCTCGCTGGGGTTCCTGATTTCGTATTCGATCGCGCTCATCGTTCCGTTCCGCCTCAGAATCCGCTGTCGCTGGCATCTTCGATCGTCGTCGTCGTCGTCCGGTATTCCTGGATCGCATTGTTGCGCCGCTGCGCATCGATCGGGGTCATGCCGCGGGGCGCCACCAGATCCTCCGGATTGGCGATCTGGGTGGCAAGATTGTTCTGCGAGGCGCAGCCGAAATTATAGTAGTTCTGGTTGGTCAAGTCGTTCGATATGTCCTTCGGCCACTGACCGCATTGCGTGGTGACCGCTGTGGTGCCGGTAAAGCTCAGCCGGATCGGCGCCGCATCGCCGGGACCGACCGCGGCATAGGAGGTGTTGACGATTTTCGAGCTTGCAATCCCCCTCGATGTCAGCTCGGCACGAACCTGATTGCGCAGCTGATAGGCGGCAGCCGAATTGGGCGAACCTTGCGGCGACAGCACGTAAACCGGGCCCGAGGCGCGCGAGATATAGTTTGCGGCAAAGCCACGAATGAGGTCGCGCTGGGCGATGGTCAGGCGGCGATCGGTGGAGGCGACGGGTATATCCACCGTCTGCTCCGCCTCCGTGACGATGATCGGGTGGCGGGCGCGGTAATCGTCCGGAATGCCGCCGGTCGTCAGTTGGTCATGCGGGCCGGCGCATCCGGAAAGTATCGCCGCCGAAATGGCGACCGTGGCAAAAAGCGCCTTCGAGATTCCGAGGCGGGGTGTCGTCGCATTCATATGGGCCATCGCCTGATCTCTGTTTCCTGCCATCGCTGCCGCTCGCGCCCCGCTCATTTGTAGATGAACCCGATCGAGCCGTGGAACTGCGCATCGGCGACGGGCGCCTCGCGGCGGCCATAGACCTTGTTGACACGGTTGAGGAAGAAGGTTGCACCGTCATTCTCAGGGCTGAAATTGTCGTCCGGCCGGTTGAGCTGGTTACGCGCCACCGGGCGCACCAGATAGGGCGTTGCGATGATGACGAGCTCGGTTTCCTGACGCTCGAACCCCTTCTGGCGGAAGAGCGTCCCGAGCAGTGGGATCTTCGAAACGCCGGGTGTGCCGCCCATCGTCTGGGAAACGTTGTCGCGGATAAGGCCGGCGAGCGCGATCGAGCCGCCCGAAGGCAGCTCCACCGAGGTCTCCGCCGAACGGCGCTGATAAGTGGCGTTGCCGCTGCCGGCCACCGGTTCGGAGACATTGGTCTTGATCTGCAGGCTGATGCGTCCCGATGACAGCACGACCGGTTTGAAAGCGAGGTTGATACCATAATTGAACGGTACGACGGTGACGTTGCCGTCGCTGTCGGTCGTCGAATAAAGCTGCTGGCCGCCGGAATTGAAGGTCGCGGCCTGACCCGATATCGCCGTCAGCGTCGGTTCGGCGAGCGTCTTGACAACCTTGGCCTGCTCCAGCGCGTTGAGGTAGGTGGAGATGTCGTATTTGCCGATCGAGCTCTTGAAGAGCGCCGCCAAGCCGCCGCCGACCGTCGCTGTCGCGCTGTCGGCGCTCGGACTGCCGAGCTGGGCGACCGTCATGCCGGAGGAATTGGAAACCAGATTGTCGAAGCCGAGCTGCTTCAGCACCTCGCGACGGACCTCGGCGATCGTCACCTTGAGGGTGACCTGGTCCTCGCCCTCGATCTGCAGGAGGTTGACGACCTGCGAGCTCTGGCGACCTTCGGCAAAGAGCGCCACCGAGCTGTCGCCGCCGGTGCCGGATGCCGTTTCGGTTCTGGTCGTCGCTTCGCCCCCTTTCAGGAACACCTGCGCCAGATCAGCCGCCTGTGTGGCATCCTGCGGCGTGCGCACCGTGCCGGTCAGCACAATGTTGTCGGAGACGATTTCGACGTTGATGTTGGAGTCGCGAATGAAGCGACGGAGATTGACTTCGAGGCCGGAGACGTCGCGCTCGATCTCGATGTCGAGGTTGACGATCTCCTGTCCACCGGCACCGAAGACGAAGATATTCGTCTGGCCGACCTTCTTGCCGAACAGGTAGATACGCCGCGAGGTGCGGGTCACAGCATCGGCCATGGTCGGATCGGAGACGAGGATATCATGCGCATCCTCCGGCAGATCGACGACGACGGCCTTGTTGAGTCCGAGCTTCAACCGGCGATGAGCATTGGAGCCGGTCTGCGAGATCCGAACCAGGCTGTCGGAATCGGCGCGCGCCTCGCCTGCTCCGAAAAGCGGGGCGAAAGAAGCCGGCACTATACCGGAGACGCCGACTGCCAGCGAAAGGCAGCCTGTCAGGAGAGGTCCGGCGCGCCGCGTTGAGTTGCCCATTTGCACGTCCCTTATTCCGCCTTCGGCGCGGCGCCGGCATCCGTGACGATGGCGCCCGATTTGATGACCTGGATGATCGCACTGCCGTTGTCGCCGCTCAGCAGATAGTCGGCGGCGCTGGTATCCTGCTCCTGCGCATCGGCGACCGAGCGCAGCGCCAGCGACAGCCGGTCCGCCATTTGCTGGGCGACGGCAAGAACCTTCGTTTGATCGGGCGTAAGCTCCAGCGTCGCGGTCGTGCCGACCACCGATTTCGAGCCGTCGTCCTTTTCCTGGATCTGTTGGTCGATGGCGAGGACGCGGACATTGCTCAGCACGGTTTCGGTGATGAGCTTGTCGGCCTCAGCACCCTTGCGGACCATGATGACGTCGACGCGATCATTCGGCAGGATGAAACCGCCGGCACCCGTTGCCACCGATATCTCGGTCGCGACGGCGCGCTTGCCGGCCGGCAGCAGCGAGGAGAGGATGCGGCTGCTGGAATCGGCAACCTTTTCCGGCCGGATCGGTTCGCCTTCGAAGATCGGCAGCCGCACGACGGCACCCTGCAGATCCTTGATCGCATCCGGCTTGTCGGCTTCGGTGATCACGCCCTGGACGACGCCATCCTGCGGCCAGGCCATCCAGTGAACCGACTTTTCGTCCAGCCTTGCGCCGACTGGCAGATTGCCGCTCGAGACGAGGACGTTGACGGTCGGTTCCTTCTCGATGACCGACTGGACCTGGGTAACGACACCGCCACTGCCCGCCATTTGCATTGCCAGGAGGCCGGCAAGGCCGGCTGCCGCCACGGCGACAGCTAGGATTATAAGGCGGGCCGGTTTCATCGATCATTCCTCGGGGCACGATATGTTCGCCCTGTAGAATGCTCAGCAATTGGTATAATTATGGTTAATGGAACGCTTACATTTTAAGTTAACGGGCATTTAAAATGCCGTTATTTCAGGCTTTCCAGCGCGGCGACGAACAGCGGCGAGGATGGAAAGGCCATGAAGCCGCCGATCGCGATCGCGATGCCGTAGGGGATCTTCTTGGCAAGCAGGACTGAGTTCGGCACCGGCAGGCCGATGGCGAGGATGGTATTGGATTGCGTTCTCACCAGCAGGATGAGCAAGGTGATGAGACCGCCGATCGCGGCGACATCGGCCATCAGGAAAAGCAGGGATTCGTTCAGACCGAACCAGAGCGCGGTGGCGCTCAACAGCTTGGCGTCTCCGCCGCCCATCACATTGAAGGCGAAGAGAGCAAAGCAGGCGCTGAAGACGATGGCGGCGCCGGCAAGATGCATGCCGATCATTCCCAGCCCCAAGCCGGAGAACGGCGCAAGGACGAGGAAAGAGGCGATCAGGATCAGGGAAATGCGGTTCGGGATCGTCATGGTGAACAGATCCGAGAAAGCCGCCATGGCCAGGCAGAGTGGCAGTATCACAAAGACTGCAGCTGCGATCATGCGTATACCCGATCGTGACTTGATGCGAAAAGGCCCACGGCCGTTCAGCCTGTGAGCCCACTCGATATATCGGCCAGATTAAATCCGACCGGCATTATGCAGACGCCGCGTCGGCATCGCTTATTTTACTTGGCCGCAGTGGCCGCGGTGCTCATCTTGCCGCTCAGGTTGGTGAACGTGTTGCCGATATTGTTGCCGAGTGCCGTTGCGCCGGTGATGAGCGCTACGGAAATGAGAGCGGCGATCAGGCCGTATTCGATTGCGGTCGCGCCGGATTCGTCCTTCAGAAAACGGCTAAAAAGCTTGGTCATGGTAACTCCTAACTCCAGTTGATGTTCAGCACGTCCGCCAACTGTTTGCCGTTGATCGGATGACTGCAACCTAGCGAATGGCCGTTTCCATCGGCTTAAGGAAAAGAGTTAACGACATGTGAACGAGACAATACGCCCCTGTAGAGTCAGTATTTTCTTACGCGCTTCGCTCAATATTTACCGATATTCCTGGAATAACCGCCATTCATCCGGAAATAGCACATATTCTGTTTCCAACCGAGGCGTGCACCATCCTAAAGCCGTACCAAATCGGATCATTACGCTTCATCCCGGAACAGAGTGGGGGGACTTAAGCCTTCGTTCACCATTTTTTTCCATTCTATGCGCATATTGCGCTGTGATCGTGAAAGAGGACCCAATGTCATCGAGCGGCAAAACCATTTTCTTTGCCGGCATGATCGCCGTTTTCGGTATTTCGGGAGTTTCCGCGGCCGCAGACGATGACATGCTGCGCGTCTATATGGATCACGCGCGCGTCTTGAAGCTCGACCGCCCTGTCAGCAAGGTGATCGTCGGCAATGCCGCAGTCGCCGATGCGACCGTGGCCGACGCCAAGACCATCGTGCTCACGGGACGCAGCTTCGGCACCACTAATCTGGTCCTTCTCGATGCCGACGGCAACGCGATCCTCGACGAACGCATCCTGGTGTCGATCGACGAGGGCAATACCGTGCGTGTCTATCGGCAGACCGAGCGCTCCGTGCTGTCCTGCACACCGAATTGTGAGCAGCATGCGCAGCAAGCGGCCGCCTCACCCTGAGCACCATCTCAGAGCTTTCTCGATCATCGTTAAAATCCTCGTGTCAGGTTGAAACGGAAAATCAACGAACGGACCTTAGTCTGACGACTGGAAAATGTCGCTCGGGTCCAGGCAATGACGGTAATTGATCAGAAGACGGATAAGGGGCGCGCTTTTGCGCCGTTCCGTTTCTTACGGTTTCGCGCCCTCGCCCGCTCACGCGACGGTGCTGCGGCGATCGAATTCGCGCTGCTCGCCATTCCCTATTTCCTGGTGATTTTCGCAATCCTCGAAACTTTCGTCGCCTTCGCCGCCGAAGAACTCGTCTCCAATGCCGTCGATACGATGGGCCGCCGGATGCGAACCGGGCAAATCACTTATAATCTCGGCCGCACGACCGATATGAACCAGGCGCAATTCCGCCAGGCTTTCTGCGACGAGATCTCGATCCTGGTCCGCTGCTCGGCGACCGAAGTCGCCACGCCGAGCAAGCTCTACCTGGATGTGCAGACGTTCAGCACCTTCTCGGCCATTCCGACGACGATCCCCAAGCTTTCCACCGACAAATATGCCGACATCAACCCGGCGGCCTTCAAATATACGCCGGGCGGCGCCGGCACGATCAACATGCTACGCGCCTATTATCGCTGGGAAATCACCGCGGATCTGGTCCGGCCTTACATCACCACGATACGTCCCTCCGGCGGCTCGATGCCGAGCCAATATCTGATCGTCGGGACCGCGGCCTTCCAGAACGAGCAGTATCCATGATGGCGTTGCGCAACCCGTTCACCAGATTGGTCCTGACGGTGCGGCGGCTGGCCTGCGACCGCAAGGGCGCCGGAGCGATCGAATTCGCGATCCTCTTTCCCGTGCTGGTCATGCTCTATATCGGCGCTTTCGAGATCACGATCGGCCTCAGCGTCAGCAAGCGCGTGACACGCGCCGCAGGAACGGTGGCAGACCTCATCACCCAGCAGCAATCCGTCACCAAGAGTGCGCTTGCGCAAATGCCATCGGTCGCAAACGCAATTTTCCTGCCCTACAACACGACGTCGCTGACGATGAAGATCACCGGGATCAGCATCGACGCCGGCGCCAATGCGAAAGTGCTCTGGTCCTGGGCGCAGGACGGGACGGTGCCCTATGCCAAGAACGCCGCGGTGAGCGACGTGCCGTCAGACATGAAGACGGCGAACAGCTTCCTTGTTCGTACCGAGGTCAGCATCCCCTATACGATGTTCCTGTTCGCCCCGAACTTCATGCCGGACGGCATGCGTACGATCACCATCAGCCGCAGTTATTTCTACCGCCAGCGGCAAGGCGACTCGATTCCCTGCGGCGACTGCTGACGGCCCTTCCCGCTCTTCTCTGCCGCATCACTCCCTCAACCGAAATCGATGGGAGTATGCAGCAATTCAAAATGTTACAGCGTCCTTGCGCGTCTGAATAAGACGCTCGGCGCCGCAATTTGCCAAGCCGGCCGCAGCATTATATGGCTGGATCTCAGCCGCCTCCGACATTCCAGAGGCCGGCGATCGGCTCTCTCGGGTGTAAAATGGCGCGTGCCTTTCTTTTCGTTCTGGATTCCTTCGGTGTCGGCGGAGCGCCGGATGCGGCGGCCTATGGTGACGAGGGCGCCGATACGCTCGGCCATATCGCCGAATTCTGCGCGGCCGGAGCCGGAGACCGCGCCGGATTGCGCCAAGGGCCGCTATCCCTGCCCAACATGTCGGAACTCGGGCTGATGCAGATCGCGCGGTCCGCCTCCGGCCGGTTTCCGGCCGGCATGCCCGTCCCGGAGAAGGTCTACGGCATTTATGGCGCCGCCACCGAAATTTCCCGTGGCAAGGATACGCCGTCGGGCCATTGGGAGATCGCGGGAACACCTGTCAGTTTCGATTGGGGTTATTTCCCGCTAGAGGGTGACGCCTTTCCCCCGGAATTCATCGAGGCGCTGTGCAGGGAGGCTGGCGTGCCCGGCATCCTCGGCAACTGCCATGCCTCGGGAACGGAGATCATCGCCCGGCTCGGCGAGGAGCATATCCGCACCGGCAAACCGATCTGCTACACCTCCTCGGATTCGGTCTTTCAGGTCGCCGCGCATGAGGTACATTTCGGCCTCGATCGTCTGCTCGCCTTCTGCCGTTTGGCCCGGGGGCTGCTCGATCCCTACAATATCGGCCGCGTCATCGCCCGGCCCTTTATCGGCCAGTCCGCCTCTACTTTCCAGCGCACCGGAAACCGGCGCGACTTCTCCGTGCTGCCGCCGGAGCCGACGCTGCTCGACCGGCTGATCGAGCATGGCCGGCACGTGCATGCTGTGGGAAAGATCGGCGACATCTTCGCGCATCAGGGCATTTCCAGGGTCATCAAGGCGAACGGCAACGAGGCGCTGATGAATGCGTCACTGTCGGCGATCGACGAGGCTGAGGACGGCGATCTCGTTTTCACCAATTTCGTCGATTTCGACATGATCTACGGTCATCGCCGCGACGTGCCGGGTTATGCCGCGGCACTCGAAGCCTTCGATGCGCGCTTGCCCGACGTTCACAAGAAACTGAAGCCCGGCGATCTCGTCGTGCTCACCGCCGATCATGGCTGCGACCCGACCTGGCGCGGCACGGACCATACGCGCGAACGCGTGCCTGTCATCGCCTATGGTCCCGGCATCCGATCGCGTTCGATCGGCGTGCGCCGCAGCTATGCCGATATCGGCGAGAGCATCGCGCGGCATCTCGGCATCCCGGCCGGAGCGCACGGAAGGAGTTTTCTGTGACATCGCATTTGAAGAAGGTCGAACTGCACTGCCATCTGGAGGGTGCGGCACCGCCCGCTCTGACCGCGGCGCAGGCGCAGAAATACGGCGTCGACATCAGCGCCGAGCTTCGCGACGGCGCCTATGTCTGGCATGATTTCGCAAGCTTCCTCGAATGTTACGACAAGGTTTCCGAGGTCTACAGGACGGAGGAGGACTATGCGCTTCTGACCGAAACCTATCTCGACGAACTCGCCGGCATCGATACGATCTACAGCGAGCTCATCGTTTCGCCCGACCACGGCAAGCGCATCGGGCTGGGCGCCGATGCCTATATATCCGGTATCTGCGAAGGCATCCGGCGGGCCAAGGAAAAGAGCGGCATCGAGGCCCGACTGATCGTCACCGGCGAGCGGCATTTCGGTCCGGAGAGCGTGATTGGTGCTGCCGAATATGCGGCAAAGGCCGCTAACCCTCTGATTACCGGGTTCAACCTTGCCGGCGAAGAGCGCAGGGGCCGTGTGGCCGACTATGCCCGCGCCTTCGATATCGCCCGCGATGCCGGCCTCGGGCTCACCATCCATGCCGGCGAGGTCTGCGGCGCCTTCAGCGTCGCCGACGCGCTCGATGCGGTGCGCCCCTCGCGCATCGGCCACGGCGTGCGCGCTATCGAGGATCTCGATCTCGTAACGCGGCTTGCCGATCTCGGCACCGTGCTCGAGATCTGCCCGGGCTCCAATATCGCGCTCGGGGTCTTTCCCGATTTCGCGTCCCATCCGCTGCGCCGGCTGAAGGAAGCAGGTGTCAGGGTGACGATCAGCTCGGACGATCCGCCTTTCTTTCATACTTCGCTCAAGCGGGAATACGAACTTGCGGCCGGGACCTTCGGCTTCAGCGACGCCGAGATCGATGCCATGACGCGCACGGCGATCGAAGCCGCCTTCGTCGACGATGAGACACAAAAGGCTTTGCTCGCTCGGCTTTAAAAGACTCGAGAGGCTGGGGAAGATCGACGCAAATTGACCGCCACTCTTGCGGTCGGGCCGATTTCCGTGAAAGAAACGTTCGATAGAAAGAATGAAAGGCTTCCCCATGGACGGCGTCACTGTCATCGATCATCCGCTTGTGCAGCACAAGCTCACCATCATGCGGCGCAAGGAGACATCGACGGGAAGTTTCCGGCGCTTGCTGCGCGAAATCTCGACGCTGCTCTGCTACGAAGTGACCCGCGATCTCGAACTGACGATGGAAACGATCGAGACGCCGCTGCAGACGATGGAATCGCCGATCCTCGAGGGCAAGAAGCTGGTCTTCGCCTCGATCCTGCGCGCCGGCAACGGGCTGCTCGAAGGCATGCTCGATCTCGTGCCGTCCGCCCGCGTCTCGCATATCGGCGTCTACCGCGACCACGAGACGTTGCAGCCGGTCGAATATTATTTCAAGGCGCCGGAAGACGTTGCCGAGCGGCTGATCATCGTCGTCGACCCGATGCTTGCGACCGGCAATTCCTCGATCGCGGCGATCGACAAGCTCAAGGAACGCGGCGCCCACAATATCCGCTTCCTCTGCCTGCTTGCCGCCCCGGAAGGCATCCGCAACTTTCGCGCCGCGCATCCCGATGTTCCTGTCTTCACCGCATCGATCGACAGTCATCTCAACGAGAAGGGCTATATCATGCCCGGCCTCGGCGATGCCGGCGACCGCATGTACGGCACCAAGTAATTTCAACCTTCCTTTACCAAATCGAAAGACTTTGAGGCCTGGAGGTTCGTTCCGGGCCTTTTGTTGTCGATATTAGCAACTTATCAGCACTTGAAGTTTAGCAAGCTTGAAGCATGAGGCCCTGCATGAAGCCGGGTTTATACAGGAAGGATTTCTGTTTCATGCTCGTGCGTACCGTTCTATTCGCCAGCATCGCCGCGGTGCTCGCCACACAGGTGCCTTCCTTCTTCGGAGGCACCAGCCAGAAGCCCGCTGACGCTCTCTCCGCCAATTACGCATCGACCGAAACCGAGCAGCCGGTCGCACCGGAGCCCCTCTACGGCAGCAATGCGATCCGCCTGCGGGCCGATGCGCAGGGCCACTACACCGGCAGCTTCAAGATCAACGGCAAGCCGGTGCAGGGCCTGATCGACACCGGCGCCACCTATGTGGCGCTCAACGAGACGCTCGCCCGCCGGCTCGGCTACACCGCCAACCAGCTCGATTTCCGCTATGGGGTGAACACCGCGAACGGCCAGACCAAGGCCGCGCATGTGACGCTCGACCGGGTCGAGATCGGCGGTATTCGCGTGCGTGAGGTCGAAGCCTTCGTCCTGAAGGACAATGCGCTGACGACGACGCTGGTGGGCATGAGCTTCCTGCAGAAGCTCGCCTCCTATTCCGTCGCCGACGGTTCGCTCAGCCTCAAGCAGTAAACCGCGTCAGATCAGGCCGGCAATCACCGGTGTCAGCTCCGGCTTCTCCTCGGTAATGCGGTAGTGCGCGGCAAGTGCCGCAGCAGCCCTCTCTGCCGCGGCTTCGTCGGCGGCGTGAACCAGCGCGATCGGTTCGCCGGCATTGACGCGGGTGCCGAGCGGCAGGAGTTCGGAAAAGCCGACGCGATGATCGATCCGGTCGGCCGGATGGCGTCTTCCGCCGCCGAGATCGATGACACTGACGCCGATACCGCGCGCATCGCAGGCGGCAAGCCAGCCGGACCGGGCGGCCGGAACAGGCTTTGCGACCGGCGCCCTGGCCAGATGTCGGTCGGGATTTTCGATGAGATCGGCCGGGCCGCCGAGCATCGATACCATACGCGCGAAGACTTCAGCCGCCTTTCCCGATGACAGAGCCTGACGCGCCATCCTCTCGGCTTCATCAAAGGAAGCGGCAATGCCGGATTTCACCAGCATTTCGGCGGCGAAAGCAAGAACGACAGTCTCAAGCCGCGTGTCCTTTTTCCCGCCCACCAGGAAATCCAGGCAGTTGCGCATCTCGACGGCATTGCCGGCACTATCGGCAAGCGGCTGGTTCATGTCGGTGATCAGGGCCGAGGTCTTCACGCCTGCGCCATTGGCCACCTCGACCAGCGATTGCGCCAGGATCTCCGCCTGGCCGCGGTCAGCCATGAAGGCGCCGTTGCCGACCTTGACGTCGAGCACCAGCGTCTCGAGCCCGGCCGCAAGTTTCTTCGAGAGAATAGAAGCGGTGATGAGGGGAATGGAATCGACGGTGGCGGTCACATCGCGCACGGCATAGAGCCTGCCGTCGGCGGGCGCCAAGGTCCCGGTCTGGCCGATGATGGCGCATCCCGCCTCCTTCACGACCTTGTGGAACAGGTCCGCGTCCGGGGTGATCATATAGCCGGGAATGGATTCGAGCTTATCCAGCGTGCCGCCGGTGTGGCCGAGGCCGCGTCCGGAGATCATCGGAACGGCGAGGCCGCAGGCAGCGGCGATCGGCGCCAGCATCAGAGAAACATTGTCGCCGACGCCTCCGGTCGAATGTTTGTCGGCGATCGGGCGGTCGATATCGGCCCATTGCAGTCTGTCACCGGAATCGGCCATCGCCAGCGTCAGGGCCACGATTTCGGCCCGCGACATGCCCTTGAACCAGACGGCCATGGCGAATGCGCCGATCTGGCCTTCCGACAATCGGCCAGCAGCAAGCGCAGCGATGAAGGACCTGATATCGGCGGCGTCGAGTTCGTCGCCGTCGCGCTTACGTCGGATGATCTCCTGCGGAATCATTTCAGTAGCTCGACGCAGTAGCCGGTGCCGACTGTGTTCCGCCCAGAACCGCCAGGATATCGTCGAGCAGGTCGGAAGCGCCGAAGCGGAACGTCGACGGCATCGCCCAGTCCGGTGTCATGATGGTTTCGGCAAGACTCAGATAGAGTGCGGCATCGGTCACCGAGCCGATGCCGCCTGATGGCTTGAAGCCGACCTTGCGTCCACTTTCACGAATGGTGCGGATCATGATGTCGGCGGCTTCGAGCGTAGCATTGACGGCGACCTTGCCGGTCGAGGTCTTGATGAAATCGGCGCCGGCTTCGATGGCGAGTTCGGAGGCACGGCGGATCAATGCGGCATCCTTCAGCTCGCCAGTCTCGATAATGACCTTCAGCAGGACGGGGCCGGCGCATTCTGCGCGCACGGCCTTGACCATGTCGGTCACCGCCTTCTCATTGCCCGCGAGCAGCTTGCGGTAGGGGATGACCAGATCGATCTCATCGGCGCCATCGGCAATCGCCTCGCGGGCTTCAGCGGCGACATCGGCTACTTCCATATCGCCGGAAGGGAGGTTGACGACGGTCGCGATACGCACGGCGTGCCCAGTGCCAAGGATAGTGCGGGCCTGAGCGACGAACCGCGGCCAGATGCAGATCGCAGCGCTGGTGCCGTAGGGCGTCTGCGCACGGGCACAGAGCGCGTCGATCTGCGCCTCGGTGCAATCATCCTTCAAATTGGTGAGATCGAGAAGAGAAAGGGCGACAGCCGCCGTCTCCCGGTTGGAATGGCTATTCATCTTCGCTTCCTCTAGAGCATGAAGCCGCAAAGTGTGCGCGGTTTCGGCGCCATGTTCTAACTATCTAATTTAGAACAGGATTCAGATTTTAGGCCGACCCGGCCTAAAATCATCCTGTTCCAGCTGCAATCATGTCTTTCAATATGGCGGCGAGACGGGCGCCGCCGATGGGCGCCATGTCCTTGGTTTCTTCATGGCTGAGCTCATTGCCGGTCATGCCTGCCCCATAGTTGGTGATAACGGAGGCGGCTGCAACCCTCAGGCCCAGCATTCTTGCGATGATGACCTCGGGCACCGTCGACATGCCGACGGCATCGGCGCCCAGGATGCGCGCCATGCGGATTTCCGCCGGCGTTTCGAAGCTTGGACCGGAGAACCACATATAAACTCCCTGCGCCAGCTCGATTTTAAGCTTTGCCGCTGCCCTTTGCATCGCCGCGGCAAGGCCAGCATCATAGGCATTGGTCATGCCGACGAAACGATGATCGCTTTCCTCGCCGATCAGCGGGTTCACGCCGGAATAGTTGATGTGATCGGTGATCTGCATCACCGAACCGGGCGGCAGGTCGTCGCGCAGAGATCCGGCCGAATTGGTCAGGATCAGCGCCTCGACGCCGAGCGCCTTCAGCACCTCGATCGGCAGGCGCATGGCATTGGCATCGCCCTTCTCGTAATAATGCACGCGGCCGGAGAGCATGACGACAGGCACGCCGCCGAGGCGGCCGGCGACGACTTCGCCTGCATGGCCGGAGACGGCACTGACGGGAAAGCCCGGCAGGTCGCGATAGGGAACACGCACAGCGCCGTCCAGCGCACCGACGAGGGAGCCGAGACCGGAGCCGAGCACGATACCGTGGCGCGGCTTGATGCCGCCGAGCAATGCGGCAAGCAGGTTGACGGTCGCCTTCATCCGAGTTCGGTCTCGAAACTGAAGGGAAGAAGCTCTTCCATCGTCATGGTCTTCTTCACGCCCGCCTCATCGCAGAGATAGATCCTCGTCTCCTTGGAGGCGAATTCGGAGATCTTCTGCCGACAGCCGCCGCAGGGCGGGCAGAGCGGCAGCTTCTCGGCAATGACCGCCATTTCGACGATCTTCTTGGCGCCGCCCATGATCATCGCGCCGATCGCCGTCGGCTCGGCGCACCACCCTTGCGGAAAGGAGAGGTTTTCGATGTTGGCGCCAGTATAGACCTTGCCGTCCTCGGCGCGGATCGCGGCGCCAACCGGGAATTTCGAATAGGGCGCATGGGCAAAGGCCATGGCGCCGCGGGCGGCTTCGAACAGATCGTGAGACATATCAACGCTCCTTCGTATAGGGCACGCCACCAGCTTTCGGCGGGGTCGCGACGCCGATGAAGCCAGCAAGCAGGACGCAGGTGAGGACATAGGGCAGCGCCTGGAAGACCTGAACCGGCACTTCGCCGATCAGCGGCACCTGCTTTCCCTGCATGAAATTTGCGAGCGCATCGAGGAAGCCGAAGAGCAGGCAGGCAAACATGACGGGCACCGGCTTCCACTTGGCAAAGACGAGTGCTGCGAGCGCAATGTAGCCCTTGCCGGCCGACATGTCCTTGATGAAGGCAGCGGACTGGGCGATCGCCAGATAGGTGCCGGCAAAGCCGCAAAGGATGCCGGCGCACATGACGGCGCGATAGCGCAGCCAGGCAACGGAAATACCTGCCGTATCCACTGCGCCCGGGTTTTCACCGACGGCGCGGAGCCGCAGGCCGAAGCGTGTGCGGTAAAGCACCCACCAGGAAAACGGCACGGCGAGAAAGGCGAGATAAGTGAGGACGTTGTTGCCCGATATGACATTGGCATAGATCGGGCCGATGATCGGTATGTCGCGGGCGGCATCGGCGCCCGGCAGGATGATCGGCGCGAAGCGCGAATCCGGCGACAACTGCGGCGTACGTCCGCCCTGGCCGAACCAGGCCTGGCCGAGCACGATGGTGATGCCGGCGATGAAGAAGTTGATCGCGACGCCTGACACAATCTGGTTGCCGCGATTGGTGATCGAGGCAAAGCCATGCACCAGGCTCAGCGCCACCGAGCAGAGGATGCCGGCACCGAGACCGAGCCAGGCCGAATCGGTGAGATAGGCAACGCAGGCGGCGGCAAAGGCCGAGCCCAGCATCTTGCCCTCCAGGCCGATATCGAAAATGCCGGCGCGTTCCGAAAACAGACCGGCAAGAGCGGTGAAGATCAGCGGGATCGACAGGCGGATGGTCGAGCTCAAAACGTTGATAAGGATGTCGTAATAATCCATCGCCCGCTCCTTAACCGCGCTTGAACTGCTGATAGAGGCGCACCATCGCCGGCCGGAACATATATTCCAGCGCGCCGGCAAAGAGGATCACCAGACCCTGGATGACGAGGATCATCTCGCGGGTGATATTCGGCATTTCGAAGGAAATCCAGTCACCGCCCTGATAGAGGATACCGAAGAGGATCGCGGCCACGATGATGCCGAGCGGATGGTTGCGGCCCATCAGCGATACGGCGATGCCGACGAAGCCGGCGCCGCCGACGAATTCCACCTGCAGACGGGCCGACGAACCCATGACGGGGTTCAGCGCCATCATGCCGGCGAGCGCACCGGAGAGCAGCATGGCGATGATCACGGTGCGGGCATAGGGGATGCCGGCATAGGCCGCTGCCGTCGGGCTGACGCCCAGCGTGCGCATCTCGAAACCGAGCTTGGTGCGCCAGACGAGCAGCCAGACGAGGTAGCTGACGACGAGCGCAATGATGAAGGAGACGTTGAACGGGGCAGCCCCCAGCTTGGCGCCGAACAGCTGCATGACCCAGCCGAGCTTCGGCAACTGACCGCCTTCGAGGAAGGTGCGGGTTTCCGGCGCCATCTTGCCTGGCACGATCAGCACATGCACCAGGAGGTACACCATCAGCGCTGCGCCGATATAATTGAACATGATCGTCGTGATGACGATGTGGCTGCCGCGTTTTGCCTGCAGGAAGGCCGGAATGAAGGCCCAGGCCGCACCAAACAGGCCGGCGCCGACGACCGCGATCGGCATCGTTACATACCATGGGACGTAGCGGTCGAGCGCCAGCGCCACCAGCGCGCAGCCGAGGCCGCCGAGATAGGCCTGGCCTTCGGAACCGATGTTGAAAAGTCCGGCATGGATCGCCACCGCGACGGAAAGGCCGGTGAAGATGAAACTCGTCGCATAGTATAGCGTGAAGCCGATGCCTTCGCCATTGCCGAGCGCGCCCTGGATCAGCAGCGACAGCGCATCGAGCGGGCTCTCGCCGATCAGCCAAACGACGAAGCCGGAGATCAGGAAGGCGACGGTGAGGTTCAAAATCGGGATGAGGCCGTAGTTGATCCAGTTTGGTAGCGGAACGGAAGCAGTGCTCATAAAGGCCTCACGCGGCAATGCCGGCCATCATCAGGCCGAGGGTCTGTTCACCGGCATCGGGCGTCTTCTCGCCGACGACGTGGCCGGCAAACATGACAAGGATACGGTCTGAAAGGGAGCGGATTTCATCGAGTTCGACGGAGACGAGCAGGATCGCCTTGCCCGCGTCGCGCATTTCGATAATCCGGCGGTGAATGAATTCGATGGCGCCGATATCGACGCCGCGTGTCGGCTGGCCGATGATCAGCATCTTCGGATCGCGTTCGATCTCGCGGGCGACGACGATCTTCTGCTGATTGCCGCCGGAGAAATTCGCCGTTTTCAGACGCGGGTTCGGCGGGCGGATGTCGTATTTCTCGATCTTCTCCATCGCATCCTTGCGGATCGCTTCGAGATCGAGCAGCGGGCCCTTGCTGTAGGCCGGGTGGCGATGATAGCCGAGCACGGAATTTTCATATTCCTCGAATTTCAGCACCAGGCCCATATGGTGTCGGTCCTCGGGAATATGAGCGAGGCCGAGATCACGCAGGCGGGCGGGATCGGCCTTGTCGATCGTCTGGCCGTCGAGGAGGATTTCACCGGAGGTCGGCTTGCGAATGCCGGCAATCGCCTCCAGCAATTCGGATTGGCCATTGCCGGCGACACCGGCGATGCCGACGATCTCACCGGCGCGCACGTCGAAGGAGACATTGTCGACCATGGTGACGCCGCGATTGTCCTTGACCGTCAGGTTGCGGACGGACAGCACGGGAGATCCGGGGTTGGCCTCGCCCTTCTGCACGCGCAGCAGCACGCGGCGGCCGACCATCAGCTCGGCGAGTTCCTCCACCGTCGTCTCCGCCGTCTTGCGGGTCGCGACCATTTCACCGCGGCGCATGACCGAGACCGTATCGGTGATCGCCATGATCTCGCGCAGCTTGTGGGTTATGAGGATGATCGTCTTGCCCTGGTCGCGCAGCACCTTGAGGATCCGGAAGAGATGATCGGCCTCTGCCGGCGTCAGAACGCCGGTCGGCTCGTCGAGGATCAGGATCTCGGCGCCGCGATACATCGCTTTCAGGATCTCGACACGCTGCTGCAGGCCGACCGGGAGCTCTTCGATCAGCGCGTCCGGATCGACCTCCAGGCCATATTCCGTTTCCAGCCGCTTGAGCTCGGCGCGGGCCGAGGCGACGCCCCTCGCCAACAGCATGCCGCCTTCGGCGCCAAGCATGATGTTCTCGAGCACCGTGAAATTATCGACCAGCATGAAGTGCTGATGCACCATGCCGATGCCGGTGGCGATCGCCGCCTGGCTGTCGCGGATGGTGACGGGATTGCCGTTGACGCGGATCTCGCCGCTATCGGCATGGTAGAAACCATAAATGATCGACATCAGCGTCGATTTGCCGGCGCCGTTTTCACCGATGATGCCGTGGATCGTCCCCTTGGCAACGGTCAGGTTGATGTCCCTGTTCGCATGGACGGCACCGAATTTCTTGTCGATGCCGACAAGCTCGATAGCGGGCTTATCTGTCACTGCAGGCTCCAAATAAGAAAAGGGCGTATGGCGAAAATCCCCTCCGCCATACGCCTGATCTCAATCATCACTTTCGGGCGCGGATCACTTCGGGCAAGCGTTGTCCGAGGTGTAATCGTGAACCTTGATGGTGCCCGCGATGATATCGGCCTTAGCCTTGTCGACGGCAGCCTGCATTTCCGGTGTGATCAGGGACTTGTTGTTGTCGTCGATCGCGGCGCCGACACCATCTTCCTTGACGCCGAGCGCCTGGACACCGCCGGTGAACTTGTCGTTCTTGGTGTCGTTGTAGGCGTTGTAGACGGCGAGGTCGACGCGCTTGACCATCGAGGTCAGGACCGAGCCCGGATGCAGATGGTTCTGGTTGGAGTCGACGCCGATCGACAGCTTCTTGTTGTCGGCGGCGGTCTGCAGAACGCCGAGACCGGTGGCGCCGGCTGCCGCATAAACGACGTCAGCGCCCTGGTCGATCTGGTTCTTGGTGAGCTCGCCGCCACGGACCGGGTCGTTCCAGGCAGCGCCCGTGGTGCCGGTCATGTTCTGGAACACTTCGATATCGGCCTTGACCGAGCGTGCGCCCTGCTCGTAGCCGCATTCGAACTTGCGGATCAGCGGGATGTCCATGCCGCCGACGAAGCCGATCTTGCCGGTCTTCGAGGCCATGCCGGCGAGAACGCCGACGAGGTAGGAGCCTTCTTCTTCCTTGTAGACAACCGAGCGGACGTTCGGTTTGTCGACGACGGAATCGACGATGATGAATTTGGTATCCGGGAATTCGGCTGCAACCTTCTCGATGGCCGAGGTCCAGGCGAAGGAAACGGCAACCACCGGATTGAAACCGCGGCTGGCGAAGTTGCGGATGGCCTGTTCGCCCTGGGTGTCGCCCGTCGGCTCGAAGTCGCGGTAGGCGATGCCGGTCTCGGTCTTGAACTTCTCGGCACCGTTATAGGCCGCCTCGTTGAAGGACTTATCGAACTTCCCGCCGGTGCCGTAAACCAGCGCCGGCTTGACATCGGCGGCAAGCGCCGTCGTCGACATGGCAGCCACGGCAAAGAGAGTGAGAAGGGATTTTTTCATTGTGCAGCCCTGTTGTTGCTATTCGTTAGGGGTCCTCCCGCAAGCCCTTTTCGGGCATGTCTGCGGAACCACCGACCTCCCCCCGGAGGCCTGGCTGCGTGCATCCTTGCATGGCTCACGGAAAAATTCACCAGAAATTTTTCAGCTGGTAAAGATTTGCAGTGATTGCCGAAAATCAGCTCTTCGGGGCTTATTTTTGGACATTTCCGCCGCCCGGATGCTGGATTTCTAGCCAATCCAACAGCAATGCCGAGGCAAAGAAAGGGGCGGTACCTACGCCGATTTCAAGCGGGATCGTGCCGGCAGAACCGGTTTCCTATGCGGTGAAGCGGCCGGCCACCGGCGGCTTCTTGTAGCCGATCATCCACAGAAGCAGCGCGATCACCAGGAAAACGGCAAAGGCCGGCTGGAGCATCAGCCACTGGAAGATGAAGGTGTAGAAACGCGGGTGGATATAGTAGGAAAGGGAGGATTGCAGCGACGTCAGCGTTGTCGGGCTCACATCCTGCCAGGCATCGGAGATCGGCGTCATCACCACGGAGGACGCCGCAACCGATTGGATCGAATCGATGGTCCCGGCAATCACGGCCGCCGCAAGCGCGACAAGACTCGCCAGACGCAACAGGAAACGCATCAATTCCTCCGACGCTCGATATGCCGGACAATTCCGGCCGGCCGCGCCATTCTCCACCTAGAGAATTACATAGTCGTCGATGAGGTGAAGCACAATGGATGGGCCGAGGCGAGTTTTATCCGAAGAAGTCAAAAAACTGTTAGATTTAGGTTGATCGGTAAAAATTCATCGGTATATATCGCGCCGTTCCGACGATTTGCTCCTACCCTAGGCGCGAACGCCCAATGGACAGGTGGCCGAGTGGTTTAAGGCGCACGCCTGGAACGCGTGTGTACGTGAAAGCGTACCGTGGGTTCGAATCCCACCCTGTCCGCCATGGTATCGATTTCGATATTCACCTTAAACCGTTGTCGACAACTGGCCGAAGCTGTCGGATCCCCAATCTACGTTCGTGGAAGACGTGCTCCACCTTCGTCATCGCCAGCGCCGTGATCTCCGTGCCTTGGAAACGCAGCGCGAACTCAAGTTCAGCACGTCGAAAGATTCCTGAATTTTTACCATGCGGCTTCACCGCCTCTTTGCACGTTTGGGTTTACCGTCTGCCAAAATCAAAAACAGAGGTAAAACAGGTGGAAGAACTTTCGGTAAAGTCGAAGATCATCAAATCCGTCTATTTCGGCCAGGAAGACGGACGACTGCGGATTTGTTTCAAGAATGGCGAGGAACGTTTGTTTGAAGGCGTTCCCTCCTCGGAAGCGCACGCGATGACGGTGGCGCCGTCTCCCGGCCATTATTATCTCGACCGGATCAGAACCCGGTTTCGCAGATTGGCAGCCTGAAACCCGAGCCGATACCGCCAGCGCGCATTGCGGGATTGTGCGAGATCGGGACAAGGCCGGTGGATAGTAACCGGCTGTTAACCCTCGATACCATCCGGGTTGGATCGCGGCTGTCGGAAAGCGGCAACGTGTCGGCGCTGTCGGCTTTGTTCAAGGTCGGCCAGCCAGGAGGCTCGGCGGCGGACCCCAGCCAGGAAGCCGAGCCTCCCCGTCACCGATGCTCGGTGTGCGTGATGGCGAAGCGCATGAGCAGCTCTCGGACGCCGCCATGCTCTGTTTGTCTGGAATGACCCAGAACGGCTGCGACCTCATCATCTCCTGAACTAGCGAATTGGGGCTAATCCTGTGAAAAACCCGAATTATCGCATCCGGACTCGACAACGCTTTATTAGAATGATTGCATAAATCGGAATAAAGACGGGGGTAATGATGTTCGAGAATCTGCTTGAGATGCAGGAGCGTGGCGCACGAGACCGTGCGCGTGGCCGCAGTCTGGCCGACAATCCGATGTCGAAGCCGGATATCCTGCCGATCGCTGATTTTCAGGAATGGTACTCGATGTTCGACGCCTGGCGCTTCGGTTGGTCGATCGAGGATGCGATGGCGGGGCACATCAACATGCCCCGGCATGGTGGCACATTGACCCAGACCTACACCAGAACGGTCTGATCGATCCTGTCCTCGGCGCCGAAGAATTTCAGGTAGCGTTCGACCTCGGCCGGGTCGCCGGTCGCCTTCTGCGGATTGTCGGAGAGTTTTACTGCCGGACGGCCGTTGGCGTCGCTGACCTTGCAGACGACGGAGATCGGGTTGAGGCCGGAGATCTCGATCGGCGCGCAGCCGGAAAAATCGTTCGTCAGGTTCGTGCCCCAGCCGAAACTCATGCGCACGCGGCCTTCGAAATGCCGGTAGGTATCGATGATGGCATCGACATCGAGGCCGTCGGAGAAGATCAGCAGCTTCTGGCGCGGATCGCGGCCCATCTTCTTCCACCAGTCGATAATCTTCTCGCCGCCTTCGATCGGCGGGGCACTGTCCGGGCGGAAGCCGGTCCAGTCGGCGACCCACTCCGGCGCGTCGCGCAGGAAAGCAGCGGTGCCGAAGGCGTCCGGCAGGACGATCAGAAGGTTGCCGCCATAGAGCTTGTTCCAGTCGCGCAGGATCTTGTAGGGCGCGTTGCGCAACTGCTCGTCGGTTTCGGCAAGGGCGGCGGCCACCATCGGCAGCTCGTGAGCATTGGTGCCGACGGCCTCAAGATCGGAATCCATCGCCAGCAATACGTTGCTGGTGCCGGCAAAGGCCGGGCCGATGCCTTCCTTCAGCGCCTCGACGCACCAACGCTGCCAGAGGAAACTGTGGCGGCGGCGAGTGCCGAAATCGGAGATACGCAGGCCCGGCAATTCCTTCAGCCGTTCGACCTTCGACCACATCTTCGCCTTGGCGCGAGCATAGAGCACATCGAGGGTGAAGGGACCGAGCGCCTTCATCGCGGAGCGCGAGCGCAGCTCGTTGACGATGGCGAGCGCCGGGATTTCCCACATGGTGGTTTCCTTCCACGATCCGTGGAAATCCAGCACATACTGGCCGTCCTTCTTCGACAGCTCGTATTCGGGAAGCTGGAAATTGGAAAGCCAGGCAAGGAATTCCGGTTCGAAGATCTGCGCGCGACCATAGAAGCTGTTACCCGCAAGCCAGATCATCTCCTTCTTCGAAAGCCTCAGCGTGCGAGCATGATCGAGCTGTTCGCGCAATTCGCCTTCGTCGAGCTCCTCGGCCAGACGCACCCGTTTGGTGCGGTTGATGAGGGTGAACGAAGCGTTCACCTCCGGATAGAGCTTCCAGATCATCTGCAGCATCAAAAGCTTGTAGAAGTCGGTATCGATCAGACTGCGGATGATCGGATCGAGTTTCCAGGCGTGATTGTAGACGCGTCTTGCGATATCGGTCCTGGCCATCAAACTCCCGCCCCTGTCCACTCCGGTCAGGTGCTGCCAAATTCCCGGGTACTGCCAAGTTCCCAGCCGGCGCACAAAACCGGCTCGTGCGCCTTCTTATCGAAAAATCGGCGGCTAAAGTCCAGACAAAACAATAAACGTCCCGCCACAGTGTCGCGACGGGACGTGAACATGGTTTTGCTCACGATTATTGGGCCGGGGTTGCAGGCGCCACATTCGGAGCGGCCGGCGTGATGTTCGGCGTTTCGGTTGGAACGGCAGTCCCATTCTGCAGCGCCGGCGCGGGAGCCGGCGAAGGCTGCTGCGACTGGAGCTGTTCACCCGGCTGTTGCGGCGCCACTTCTTCTGCCTCGCGATTACCCCAAATTTCGACCGGGATCCAAACCACGAAGGCAAGCACCAGCGCGACGATCAGCACCGTCAGGATGCGATAACCCATGCGTCCCTGCCTTGCCTTCACCGGCGGGATCTGCTCTTCCTTGTGAAGCTTGCCATCCGACTTTTCCCAGCGTGTTTCGGTCTGATGGGCCATCATCGTCTCCTTCCGCTGTATTGACGGGCCGATCCGGCCGCGAAGAATTTCCGCAGAAGAAACGGGTGGCTGTCAGGAAGGTTCCGAAAGCTCAATAGCCGACGGCGCGGTCGACGACGAATTGCAGCGGCTCACCACGCTCGAAACGGGCGATCTGCGTCTCGACATGCCGGAACAGCGCGTTTTCTTCGGAGACGGCCGCGTCATGCGGCGTGATGAAGACGTTCTGCAAGTCCCATAGCGGGTGGTCTGATGCAAGCGGCTCCGCCTCGAAGACATCGAGGGAAGCGCCGCCGAGGGTACCGTCACGGATGGCGGAGACGATATCGGCCTCGACCTGGCTCTTGCCGCGGCCGGCATTGATGAAGACCGGCCGCCCGAGCGCGCCGTTGCGGCGCAGCTTTGCAAACAGCCCGGCGTCATAGAAGCCTGATGTTTCAGGCGTCAGCGGCAGCAGGCCGACGAGGATGTCAGTCCTTGCGAGGAAGCTGTCAAACTCGCTGGCATCGAAGGTTTCGACGCCGTCGATCTGCTTGCGGCTGCGCGACCACCCGATGACGTTGAACCCCATCACTCTCAGCTTGGCGACCGCATCCTGCCCAAGAATGCCGAGACCCATGACGCCGACCGTCACTTCTGCCGCCTCCGGCGCGATCAGCTTGGCCCACTCACGCTGCCGCTGGTGGCTGTCATGGGTGTATTGCCCGCGCAGATGCATCAGGCATTGCATGACCACCCATTCGCTCATGCGGGTCGTCAGGCTGCGGTCGACGAAGCGGACGATCGGGATCTCGGGCAGGCCGTCCATGCCGATAATATGGTCGACGCCGGCGCCGCCGGAGAAGATCACTTTCAGGTTCGGCGCCCGTTTGAAGAGATCGGCATCCGGCTTCCAGAGAAGCGCGTATTCGACGTCGCGGAGATCGCGTGTCCGATCGGCCGGATCGGCGAGATTGATGCTGCCGCGGTCGGCGAAGGCCGTCTTCAGTACGAGGGCGACGCCTTCGGGATTGAACTTGATATCGACGAGAACGGGAGGAGTTGCGGGCATGATCTTCTTTTATTGCTGTACGGCGGGTGTCGGCACCGCCTCGATGTTGAAAGCGGCGGCCATCAGCGCCCTGGTGTAATCGTCCTTCGGCGCGCGGAAGATTTCCGCCGACGGTCCCTGCTCCACTACCTTGCCGAAACGCATGACGATGACGTCGTTGGCGAGCGCCTTCACTACCTTCAGGTCGTGGCTGATGAAGAGATAGGCGAGATCGTGCTTCTTCTGCAGATCGCGCAGGAGATCGACCACCTGGGCCTGCACGCTCATGTCGAGCGCGGAGGTCGGCTCGTCAAGCATGACGAAGCGTGGCTTCAGCACCATGGCCCGGGCAATGGCGATGCGCTGGCGCTGGCCGCCGGAGAATTCGTGCGGGTAACGCCAGCGGGTCAGGGGATCGAGACCCACCTCCTCCAGCGCCCAGCAGACGCGCTGATCGCGTTCTTCTGATGTCAGCGAGCGCTCATGCACCTTCAGCCCTTCGGCGACGATATCGCCGACCGACATGCGGGGGCTGAGCGATCCATAGGGATCCTGAAAGACGACCTGCAGCTGGTTGCGCAGCGGCCGCATCTCGCTGAATGAATAGCCGGCTATATCCTTGCCGACAAAGGCAATTCGTCCTTGCGAGGAGATCAGCCGTGTGAGCGCCAGGCCGAGCGTGGTCTTGCCGGAACCGGATTCGCCGACGACGCCGAGGGTCTGGCCGGCGCGCAGCGAAAGATCGATGCCATCGACGGCCTTCACGTGATCGACAACGCGGCGCATCAGCCCCGCTTTGATCGGGAACCAGACGCGGATATCCGAACCTTCCATCACCAATGGTTTCGACGGATCGGCAAGCGGCGGCTCGCCGCGCGGTTCGGAAGCGAGAAGGTGGCGGGTATATTCGTGCTTGGGATCGGCGAAGACCTCCGCGACCGTCCCGGTTTCGACGATCTTGCCCTTGGTCATGACGCAGACCCGATCGGCGAATTCGCGGACGATGCCGAGATCATGGGTGATGAACAGCAGCGACATGCCGTGGACGGCCTTCAACTGCCGGAGCAATTCGAGGATCTGCGCCTGCACGGTGACGTCAAGCGCCGTGGTGGGCTCGTCGGCGATCAGTAATTCTGGCCGGTTGGCGAGCGCCATGGCGATCATGACGCGCTGGCGCTGGCCACCTGACAGTTCGTGCGGATAGGCCTTCAACCGCTTTTCCGGTTCGCGGATGCCGACCTGGTTCAGCAATTCCAGCACGCGCTCACGCGCCGGCTGGCCGGTAAGGCCCTGGTGCAGGGCCAGGATCTCGGCGATCTGCTTCTCGATCGTATGAAGCGGATTGAGCGAGGTCATCGGCTCCTGGAAGATCATGGTGATGTCGTTGCCGCGCACTTCCCGCAGCGCCCGCTCCGACGCCTTCAGGAGGTCCTTGCCCTTGAACAGGATTTCGCCGGAGGGATGGCTTGCCGAAGGATAAGGCAAAAGCCGCAGGATCGAGTTGGCCGAGACCGATTTGCCGGAGCCGGATTCGCCGACCAGCGCCACGACCTCGCCTTTGGCGATATCGAAGGAGATGTGATCGACGGCGAGCGAGGTCTCGCCGCCCTGATGAAAGGCAACCGAGAGATCGCGGACTGAGAGGAGCGGTTCTGTCATTCGGGCAGACTTTTCAGGAGGGAGGAAAGAGTGGGCTCATCCGGACGAAGAATGGTCAAGGGCCGAGCTTGCGCTGTCCGCCCATATCTCTGATGCGTGAGCTGGTATTCATCCTTTATTCGCTGATCGTCCGTCAGGATATGCGAACAGTTTGCGCCGATGGCCGTCGATTGATGAATGGCGTCCGGTAGTTTCAGACTGCCATATTGAGACCGCAGCACAGCAGCATACCGAAGTGTGGGCGAAGCGACCGGAAGCACTTCAAGCCAGCTGTTCGTCAGGATCAGCCCTTCATACACATCAATCAGGCTGTCGTCATTCTGACGATATGGCGTCACCAGAAGCTCGGACAGCGTCAACTCACTCGTCACGAATCTCGGCTCGGCGGAAGCGTCGCCTGCGGCAAGCAGTTGAGCGAGGCGATCACTCGTCTCGTCCCGCCTCTCGAATGCCATGATGAAAATATTCGTGTCGAGATAAATTCTACTGACACCTTGCATCAATCATCCCAATCATCCCGCAGCCGGCGAATTCTGGCGACCGCTTCCTCGGCAGTCACAGATGGCCTGTCTTCCGCTTTTATGCGCCGAATGGCGGCGAGGGTTTCGCCTGTGGTCATCGGCTTCCGCTCAATCTTCGGCAGGTTTTTGAATCCCGGAAAAGGATCTCTCCGCTCGTCCTTGGCTTCTTCCTCGATCACCACACGCACCATGGCGTCTTTCTCCAGGCCCTTTCGGAGTTCTTCCGGCAGCTTCGATGCAGGATAATGCTCAAACACGATCTTGTTCATCGGCCTGTGCCTCAAAAGTTGCGTCATACCCAACCTTAGTCTGAACGCCTGCAAATGACGAGATGACTCCAATCATTGAAACGTCTTCCTCGGATCGAAGGCATCGCGCACCGCTTCGCCGATGAAGATCAGTAGCGAAAGCATGATTGACATGGTGAAAAAGGCCGTCAGCCCGAGCCACGGCGCCTGCAGATTGGTCTTGCCCTGAGCGATCATCTCGCCGAGCGAGGGGGAGCCGGGCGGCATGCCGAAGCCGAGGAAATCGAGCGAAGTCAGCGTCGTGATCGATCCGGAGAGGATGAAGGGCAGGAAGGTAAGCGTCGCGACCATGGCGTTCGGCAGCATATGCCGCCACATGATGGTGCGGTTGTTGACGCCGAGCGCGCGGGCGGCGCGGACATATTCGAAATTGCGGGCGCGCAGGAATTCGGCGCGCACGATGCCGACGAAACCCACCCAGGAAAAGAGCAGCATGATGCCGAGCAGCACGAAGAAGCCTGGCGGCAGAATGGCGGCGATGATCAGCAGGATGTAAAGCACCGGCATCGACGACCAGATTTCGATGAGACGCTGCAGCAGGAGGTCGGTCCAGCCGCCGAAATAGCCCTGCACCGCACCTGCCGTGACGCCGATGATCGCCGAGCAGATGGTGAGCGCCAGGCCGAAGAGCACCGATATGCGGAAACCATAGATGACGCGGGCGAGCACATCTCGGGCCTGGTCATCGGTGCCGAGCCAGTTGAGATTGCCGAGGGTGCAGGCGGGATCGTTCATCCCTTGCGGATAGCCGGAGCAACGCTCCTCCTTCGTCATCAGCCAGAACGGGGCGGTCGGCGCCGAATGCGGAATGTTCGAATTGACCGAGCGGTAGGAATAACGGATCGGCGGCCAGATCATCCAGCCATTGGCGTTGATCTCGTCTGCGATCACCGAGGAGCGGTAGTCGGTTTCGGCCAGGAAGCCGCCGAACTTCTCTTCGGGATAGTCGATCAGCACGGGAAACAGGATTTCGCCCTTGTAGGAGGCGATGACCGGTCGGTCGTTGGCAAGGAATTCTGCAAACAGGCTGAGCCCGAACAGCAGCAGGAAAAGCCACAGCGACCAGTAGCCGCGGCCGTTCGCCCGGAAGTTCTTCCAGCGACGGATGTTGGTCGGCGACAGCAGCCCCTTGCGCGGCGGCTTGACGGGGGTTGCAGTGACAGGATTTGCGGCGGCGTCCATCAGACATCCCTCCGCTCGAAATCGATGCGCGGATCGATCCAGGTGTAGATCAGGTCCGAAATCAAGCTGACGAACAGACCGAGCAGCGAGAAGATGTAGAGTGTGGCGAAGACGATCGGATAATCCCGGTTGACCACCGAGAGATAGCCGAGACGGCCGAGGCCATCGAGCGAGAAGATATTTTCGATCAGCAGCGATCCGGTGAAGAAGGCGGAGATGAAGGCGCCGGGGAAACCGGCGATGATGATCAGCATGGCATTGCGGAAAATATGGCCGTAAAGCACCTGCCGCTCATTCAGACCCTTGGCGCGGGCGGTGACGACATACTGCTTCTTGATCTCCTCGATGAAGGAATTCTTGGTCAGCAAGGTTGTCGTCGCGAAGGCTGCAAGCGAAAGCGAGATCAGCGGCAGGGTGAGGTGCCAGAAATAATCGAGCGGCTTCTGCCACCAGGCGAGCTGATCGAAATTGTCGGAAACCAGGCCGCGCAGCGGAAACCAGTCGTAGAAGGAGCCGCCGGCGAAAAGCACGATCAGCAGAATGCCAAAGAGGAAGCTCGGCACGGCGTAGCCGACGACGATGACACCCGAGGTCCAGACGTCGAAGGTCGATCCGTCCTTGACCGCCTTGCGAATGCCGAGCGGGATGGAGATCGCATAGGAGAAGATCAGTATCCAGATGCCGAGCGAGATCGACACCGGCAGCTTCTCCTTGATGAGGTCGAGCACGGAGGTGTTGCGGAAGAAGCTCTCGCCGAAATCGAAGCGGATGTAATTCCACATCATCTCGCCAAAACGCGTCAGCGGCGGCTTGTCGAAGCCGAACTGTTTTTCGAGCTTGGCGATCAGTTCAGGATCGAGCCCTTGGGCGCCGCGATATCTGGAGCCTTCGTCCCCTCCTCCGTCACCCATCAGGTCACCGCCACCGGACAGGCGCTGATCGGCGCCATCGGCCTGGCCGGTCAATTGGGCGATCACCTGCTCGACCGGACCACCCGGTGCGAATTGAATGACGATGAAGGAAATCGCCATGATGCCGACGATGGTCGGGATCATCAGAAGCAGGCGGCGAATGACATAGGCGCCCATCAGCCTTCAGCCTCCGGAAATCTTCTTCTTGTCTGCCTGCCGTCCAGTCCGATGCTGCTCAATCCGCCAGCCTTCCCTTGCCGGCCGTACCGGCTTGTCGTGATTCGCTTGCGCCATTTGGAGCCGAGGCCGCCTTCAATGCAAGCCCGCTCATTTCGCCGAGGTCGACCACCAGGCATCGGGGAAGCCTAGGCTATAGGCCGGGAATTCGGCGGGATGCGTGATCGTGTTCCAATAGACGATGTTCTGGGTACCGCGGTAGAACAGCGGGATGACGTAGTGGTTTGCAAGCAGTACCCTGTCCATCGCCTTGATCGCCGCGACCTGTTCATCGCGGTTCGGCGCGAAGATGATCATGCGGATGAGCTCATCGACAGCCGGATTGGCAATGCCTGCGTAATTTTGAGACCCCTGCTGATTGACCGAACCGGAGCCCCAATAGTCGGACTGTTCGTTGCCAGGGTTCATCGTCTGGGCCCAGACATTCCAGATCATGTCGTAATCGAAGCTGCGTTCGCGATTGACGGCCTGCGAGGCGTCGACCGTCCGCACGCGCGCATCTATGCCTATTTTCTTGAGATTGCTGGCATAGGGCACCGCCCAGCGCTCCAGCATGGGGCTCGACAACAGGATCTCGAAACTCATCGGCTGGCCGGTCTTGGTATTGACCATGCGATTGCCCTTGATCTCCCACCCCGCTTCCTTCAGAAGCGCAATCGCCTTGCGGAGATTGTCGCGGCTTTTCTGCGGGTCGCCGCCGACGGGATTGGCATAGGGCGTCGTGAAGACCTCGGGCGGAACCTTGTCCTTCATGCCCTGCAGTATTTCCAACTCACGCCCCTGCGGCAGGCCGGAGGAGGCGAGCTCGGTATTCCAGAAATAGCTGTCGATACGCTTGTAGCTGTTGAAGGCAACCGTGCGGTTCAACTCCTCGAAGTCGAAACCGTAGTTCAGTGCCTCGCGGACCCGCTCATCCTTAAAGAGGTCACGCCGCATATTGGGCACCAGAGCCTGCAGGATACCGGTGGAGCGCAGCGGATTTGCGACCTCTTCCTTCTTGACGCGTCCTTCCTTCACCGCGGGAAAATCATATCCCGTCGCCCAGCGAGCGGCCGTGGTCTCCTGCCAATAGTCGCTATTGCCGGCACGAAAGGCTTCGAACTCGACATCCCGATCGCCGAAGTAGGTGTAGATGACATTGCGGAAATTGTTCTGGCCGACATTCACATTGAGGTCCTTGCCCCAATAGTCGTCACGCAGTTCATAGCGGATCGTCGCGCCAGGCGAGAAGGATGCGATCCTATACGGTCCCGAACCCATCACGGGCTCGAGCGTCGTCTTTGAGATATCGCGTGGCTTGCCGTCTGGTCCCTGCCCCTCCCACCAATGTTTCGGCACGACCACCAACTGGCCGAGAATATTCGGGAGCTCCCGGTTGTTCTTCTCGTCGAAGGTGAAGGTGACGTCGTGATCACCGGTCTTTTCGGCCTTCACCACGTGGCGGTAATAGTTCGCGGTAAGGGGATTCAGCTCCTTGGTCTTGTCCAGGCTGAAGATGACATCCTCGGGCGTTACCGGCTGACCATCCGCCCATTTCGCTTCCTTGCGCAGGCGGAAAGTCGTGCTCGAGACGTCGGCGGGAAAAGACAGCCCTTCGGCAAGCAGACCGTAGGAGACGAGGAGTTCGTCGGCGGCGGGCTTCATCAACGTGTCGTAAACGAGCGTCAAGCCCACTGCAGCCTGACCTTTGGCAAGCAGCGGGTTGAAGGTGTCGAAGGCGCCGCTTGCGGAGAGGCGCAGATCTCCGCCTTTCGGAGCATCGGGATTGACGTAGTCGAAGTGCGCAAAGCCCGGCTTGTACTTCATCTCGCTGATGACCGAGCTTCCGATCAGAAACGGCTGGTCCTGAGCCGCTGCCGTCATTGGCGCCAAGGCACCCGCAAGCGACAGAAGCAAACCGATCTTCGACCACAGAGCCGCCATTCACGCTTTCCCCTGATTATTGATGGTTCGACAATACGAAAAATACAGGCGAAAAACAGGAGAGAATTCGGTTTTTGCCGGGCGCGCGAAATTTTGAGCATCGGCTCGTGTCAGAGCGTCGCCTCTTCCGGTCGCCTTCGCAGCATGCGGCGATCCGTCACCGCCTCCTTCGACGGCGGCCAGCCAAATCATCGATTCACCAAAATTGCTTTTCACGATAGGTTCGATCGCAAATCACTTCGGCAGCGACTCAAGGGAACAGTATGGCTTTCGGCTTCGCTCAGGCTTTCAGGACATTCGGCAAACTGACGCTTGCCGGCGCAATCGGCGCAAGCCTTGCCGCCGGCGATGTCAGCGCCCAGCAGAAGACGCCGAGCCCGGCGAGCGCCAAAGGGCAGTTCGGCGCCGCCGGCCTGCCGACACAGGGGCCGGCACAGCCGATCGGCTTTTACGCAAAGGGCTGCATGACGGGTGCGGTGGCGCTGCCGACCGACGGGCCGACCTGGCAGGCGATGCGGCTTTCGCGCAATCGCCGCTGGGGCAATCCGGCGATGATCGCGCTCTTGGAGCGGTTTTCGCAGGATGGGGTCAAATATGCCGGCTGGCCGGGCATCCTTGTCGGCGATATCGCGCAACCACGCGGCGGGCCGATGCTCAACGGCCATTCCTCGCACCAGATTGGCCTCGATGCCGACATCTGGTTTACGCCGATGCCCACGCGCCGCATGACGGCCGAGGAGCGCCAGGATCTGCCCTTCACCACCATGCTGCAGAAGGGCAAGTTCCTGACCGTCGACCCCAAGGTGTGGACGCAATCGCACGCGCGGCTGCTGATGCTGGCGGCAAGCTATCCCGAGGTGGAGCGTATCTTCGTCAATCCGGCGATCAAGAAGAAGATGTGCGACACCTGGGCCGGCGACCGCACCAACCTTGGTAAGCTCCGGCCGATATACGGCCATGACTCGCATTTCCACATCCGCATCAAATGCCCGCCGGGCGCTGCCGGATGCACGCCGCAAGCTCCTGTCCCCGCCGGCGACGGCTGCGACAAGTCGCTCGCCTATTGGTTCACGCCGGCGCCTTGGGCGCCGCCGAAACCGCCGAAGCCCGGTGCCAAGCCGCCGAAGCCGCGCGAGATGATGGTCTCCGACCTGCCGAAGGCCTGCGCCGCCGTGCTCAATGCTGCATCCGTCGCCTCGATGCAGGCAGCCACCTACGGCGGAGCTTCCGCCGCAAGCGCGCTCGCCGCCGCTCCGGCAGCAGCCCCTGCCGCCGATGCCGATGGCGCTCTGCCCGATGTCGGCCCGGTTCCGAACGACAAGCCGGCGATACAATGATCGAGGTCCTGGGACCGAACCCGGGGACGGTGACCCGGGATAGCTGTCTTTCAAATCGCAAATTCTTGGTATAAAGCGGTCAAATCGATTGAATTTCTCGGGCGGAGGGGTTGATGGCCGGCGGCAAATGCCTTGCATTGATTGCGCATGACCAGAAGAAAGACGAAATGGCGGATTTCGCCCGCGCCAACAGGGACATTCTCTCCCATTGGAAGATCGTCGCCACCGGCACCACCGGCGGGCGCGTGCTCGACGCCGCCCCCGATCTCAACGTTGCGAGGCTGAAGAGCGGACCGCTCGGCGGCGACCAGCAGATCGGCGCGCTGATTTCGACCGGCGAGGTCGACGCCCTGATCTTCTTCGTCGACCCCTTGACGCCGATGCCGCACGATGTCGACGTGAAGGCGCTGATGCGGCTGGCGATCGTCTACGATATTCCGATGGCGCTCAACCACGCGACCGCTATAAAACTCCTTCCCACACTTAAAGCCTGATCAGCACGGAACCGGCCATGCCAAAACCGAACAACAGCACCGCTCCGCTGCCTTTCCCGATCCTGATCGGCGATATCGGCGGCACGAATGCCCGCTTCTCCATCCTGACCGATGCCTATGCCGAGCCGAAGCAGTTTCCGAACGTGCGCACGGCGGATTTCGCCACGATCGACGAAGCGATCCAGCAAGGCGTGCTCGACAAGACCGCCGTGCAGCCGCGCTCGGCGATCCTTGCCGTCGCCGGCCCGATCAACGATGACGAAATCCCGCTGACCAATTGCGACTGGGTGGTGCGGCCAAAGACGATGATCGAGGGCCTCGGCATCGAGGACGTACTCGTCGTCAACGATTTCGAGGCGCAGGCGCTGGCGATCGCCGCACTTTCGGATGAAAACCGCGAGCGCATCGGCAACGCCACCGGCGACATGATCGCCTCGCGCGTCGTGCTCGGACCGGGCACCGGCCTCGGCGTCGGCGGGCTCGTGCATGCCCAGCACAGCTGGATCCCGGTTCCCGGCGAAGGCGGCCATGTCGATCTCGGGCCGCGCAGCAAGCGCGACTATGAAATCTTCCCGCATATCGAGACGATCGAAGGCCGCGTCTCGGCCGAGCAGATCCTCTGCGGCCGCGGCCTCGTCAACCTCTACCATGCCATCTGCGTGGTCGACGGCATCGCGCCGACGATGAAGGATCCCGCCGATATCACCTCGCACGCGCTTGCCGGCAGCGACAAGGCGGCGGTAGAGACCGTCTCGCTGTTTGCCACCTATCTCGGCCGCGTGGCGGGCGACATGGCGATGGTGTTCATGGCGCGCGGCGGCGTCTATCTCTCAGGCGGCATTTCGCAGAAAATCCTCCCGGCACTGAAGAGACCGGAATTCCGCATCGCCTTCGAGGACAAGGCGCCGCATACGGCGCTGCTTCGCACCATCCCGACCTATGTGGTGACACATCCGCTGGCGGCGCTTGCCGGGCTTTCCTCCTATGCGCGCATGCCGGCGAATTTCGGCGTCTCGACGGAAGGCCGCCGCTGGCGGCGCTAAGCTCGGCATGCAAGGCAATAGAGCGTTCTTGGCGCGTCCCATCCGGACGCGCGGCGCTCTAGCCAAACCGGTCCCAACTCTTTATAGACCCCGGCAAAAGTGCGTGTCGCCCTCGCGGGGCGCTTGGCCCGAGACAGGAAACCCTATTTGGAAGCGGCGGAAAGCAGAACGCAGAGCGTCAACAGCGATACCGTAACCGGCATCCTGAAGCGCATCATCGCTGAAAACGGCCGCGATCATCTGTGGGGCTACGTCTTTGCGATCGCCTGCCTCATCGTGGTGGCGCTTTCGACGGCATTCACCGCCTGGATCATGCGGGCGATCATCGACGAGGCCTTCGCCAATCGCCGCGCCGACGTCGTCTGGATCATCTGTCTTTCGATCTTCATCGCCTTCGTGCTGCGCGGTTTTGCGAGCTATGGCCAGGCGGTGGCGCTTTCCAGGGTCGGCAACGATATCGTCGCCCGCTACCAGCGCCGGCTCTATGCGCATCTGATGACGCTTTCGGTCGGCTTCTTCAGCGAGGCGCGCTCGGCCCATATCGCCGCGCAGGTGAGCCAGAATGTCAGCGGCATCCGCGACGTGCTCAACCTGACGATCACCTCGACGGTGCGCGACCTGCTGACCTTCGTTTCGCTGCTCGCCGTGATGATCATCCAGGATCCGCTGCTCAGCCTTGCCGTGTTCATCATGGCGCCGCCGCTGCTTTATGCATTGCGCTATGTTTCCAAGCGGCTGCGCTCGGCGACCCGCGAGGCCGTGCATCTGAACAGCCACGTTCTCGGCGCCATGCAGGAGACGATCCAGGGCATCGCCATCGTGAAAGCCTTCACGATGGAAGAAGAACTGGAGCGCAAGGTCAACAAGCTCATCAAGGGCGCCGAAAACCGGGCGAACCGGATTGCCCGGCTTTCCGAACGCACCTCTCCGCTGACGGAAAGCTTCGCAGGCTTTGCCGTCGCCAGCGTGCTTGCCTATGCCGCCTACCGCTCGATCTACTTCAATGTGCCGCCGGGCGCCTTCTTCTCCTTCGTCACGGCGCTGCTGCTTGCCTATGATCCGGCCCGCCGGCTTGCCCGCCTGCAGGTGCAGATGGAGCGTGCCGTCGTCAATGCGCGGATGATCTATGAACTGCTCGACATGGAACCGCGCCAGCGCGACCTGCCGGATGCCCGGCCGCTGACGGTGACGCAGGCGAGGATCGAATTCCGCAATGTGTCCTTCGCCTACGGCAATGAGAGCGTGCTCAGCGGCGTCAGCTTCACCGCCGAGGGCGGCGCGACCACAGCGCTGGTCGGCCCCTCCGGCGCCGGCAAATCCACCGTGATCAGCCTCATTCCGCGCTTCTACGATCCGCGCGAGGGCGAAATCCTGATCGACGGACAGGACATCGCCCACATCACCAAAAAGTCGCTGCGCCAGCAGCTCGCCTATGTCTCGCAGCAGCCCTATCTGTTCGAGGGCACGATCCGCGACAATATCCGCTATGGCCGGCCGGAAGCGAGCGATGCCGAGGTGGAAGAGGCGGCGCGGCTTGCCTATGCGCATGACTTCATCTCTGCGCAGCCGCAAGGTTACGAGACGCCGGTCGGCGAGAACGGCGTGACGCTTTCGGGCGGCCAGCGCCAGCGGCTATCGATCGCGCGCGCTTTGGTGCGCAATGCGCCGATCCTGCTTCTCGACGAGGCGACCTCCGCCCTCGACACCGAATCCGAAGCCGCCGTGCAGAAGGCGCTCGACGAGGCGATGAGCGGACGCACCGTCGTCGTCATCGCCCATCGGCTTTCGACCGTGGTGCGGGCCGACAAGATCGTCGTCATGCAGCAGGGCCGCGTCGTCGAGGAAGGCAATCACGAGACGCTTGCGAAGGTCAGCGACGGTCTTTACGCTCGCCTCAACAACCTGCAGAGGCCTTCGGCCTCCGATTCAAACTGACCTGGTGAGACTGACATGAGCGATGCTGCGATGAAACTGGCGGTGGTTGGCGCAGCAGGACGCATGGGGCAGACGCTGATCCGGCTCATCCATTCCATCGAGGGCGTGAGCCTGCATGCCGCCGTGGAGCGCGCCGGCTCGCCCTTCGTCGGCAAGGATGCCGGCGAGATCGCCGGCCTCGGCCCGACCGGCGTCATCATCGGCGACGATCCGCTCAACGCCTTTCTGGATGCCGAAGGCGTGCTCGACTTCACCTCGCCTGCCGCAACGGTGGAATTTTCAGGCCTCGCCGCGCAGGCCCGCATCGTCCATGTCGTCGGCACGACCGGCTGTTCGGACGACGACAATGCCAGGATCGCCGCGGCGGCCCGCCATGCGCGCGTCGTCAAGTCAGGCAATATGAGCCTCGGGGTCAATCTGCTCGGCGTGCTCGCGGAGCAGGCAGCGCGTGCGCTCGATCCTGATGACTGGGATATCGAGATCCTGGAAATGCACCACAAGCACAAGGTAGATGCGCCGTCCGGCACCGCCCTTCTCCTCGGCGAGGCAGCGGCAAAAGGGCGCGGCATCGATCTTGCTTCGAAGTCGGTCCGGGTGCGCGACGGCCATACCGGCGCCCGCGAGGCGGGTACGATCGGCTTTGCGACACTGCGCGGTGGCTCCGTCATCGGCGAGCATTCCGTGCTTTTTGCCGGCGAAGGCGAAATCGTCACCTTGTCGCACAGTGCGGCCGACCGCTCGATCTTCGCCCGCGGCGCCATCAAGGCGGCCCTCTGGGCGCGCGACAAGAAGCCGGGTCTCTATTCCATGCTCGACGTGCTCGGGCTTTCTTCCCCATAACGATACTACGGAGGCATATTCATGAGCGGTACCCTCGTCCTCGTTCGCCACGGCCAGAGTGACTGGAACCTGAAGAATCTCTTCACCGGCTGGAAGGATCCCGATCTGACGGAGCTCGGCGTTCAGGAAGCCAATGCCGGTGGTGCCGCACTTGCGGAATACGGGATCAAATTCGACGTCGCCTACACCTCGGTGCTGGTGCGTGCGCAGCACACGCTGAAGCTGATCCTCGACAAGGTCGGCCAGCCCGATCTCCTGACGATTCGCGATCAGGCGCTGAACGAGCGCGACTACGGCGACCTCTCCGGCCTCAACAAGGACGATGCGCGCGCCAAATGGGGCGAGGAACAGGTGCATATCTGGCGCCGTTCCTATGACGTGCCGCCGCCCGGCGGTGAAAGCCTGCGCGACACCGGCGCCCGCGTCTGGCCCTACTACCTCACCGAAATCCTGCCGCGTGTGCTCAGGGGCGAAAAGGTGCTGGTTGCCGCACACGGCAATTCGCTGCGTTCGCTTGTCATGGTGCTCGACAAGCTGAACAAAGAAGGTGTGCTCGCCCTCAACCTCGCGACCGGCGTGCCGATGGTCTACAAGCTGAAGGCGGATTCTACCGTCGCTTCCAAGGAAGTGCTCGGCGATATGTCGGGCGCGCATTGATGTCAGCTGATCTTTCCCCGCTTCGGCGGGGAAAGGCGCTCAGTTCTCGATGGTGAACTGCACCCGGTCGGCCGCGAAGCGGCTGATCGAATATTGCACCGGCACACCCTCAAGATCGGTATTCATCGCCTTGGCGATCAGAAGGATCGCGCCGGGGGTGAGTTCCAAATCTGCCATATCGGCTGCACTCGCATGAGCGGCCGTCACCTCGGTCGTGGCGCGCACATAGTCCGGCAGGCCGAGTTCGGCGAAAGCCTTGGTGATCGATTCGCGCTTGCGATAGGCCTCGCCGATGCCGGCGAAACGTTCGGCGGGAAACCAGCTCGTCGCCCTTGAAACCGGCCGCTTGTCGGCCTCGCGCAACGTTTCCAGGCGGATCACCTGTGCTCTTGGCTTCAAGCCCAGCCAGCGGGCAATCTCGGTGCTCGCCTCTTCCTTGGCTTCATCGAGCAGAAGGCCGCGCATCTCGCGCGCCTGGTCGCCGATGCCGGCAGTGAAGCGCGTGCGCCTGGTGATCGGGAAATTCAGCCGCTCCTTGCGCTCGATCAGCGTGCCGCGACCTTGTACCGCACGGACGATGCCTTCCTGCGCCAGCGCCGCCAGCGCGCTGCGCACCGTATGCCGGTTGACGCCGAATTGCAGCGCCAACATGGTTTCCGGCGGCACCATTCCCGTTTCATCATAGGCTCCGGTGCTGATCGCTTCGCGAATCCGGTCGGCAATCTGGCGCCAGAGCGCCACGCCGGTCTGCCTTTGCACCTGCTTCAATCCCGCCATTCCGCCCCTGCTTGCTCACGATGTCACACGCTTGTCACGACATCGATTTAGAGCTAAGTGTATCTTGTATGGTTGTCTATATCAATAGACATTTTAAGGGAAGCGGTGATGATATCAGCGGACAGGACAGACGCTGCGTCACAGACGGCATCCGGGCGCAAACGCGCCGCCGATCTGCTGGCGCGGGCGGAACGCAGCGAACTCCAGGCGGTCTTCGATGCATTGCCGGAAGAGCCTGTTGCCCATCCGGTGCGTGGACCGGAAACCGGGCTGGTGATGGTTCGCGGACGCATCGGCGGCGGCGGCGCTCCTTTCAATCTGGGCGAAGTGACCGTGACGCGGGCCACGGTCCGGCTCGACTCCGGCTCGGTCGGCCATGCGCAGGCGCTCGGCACCGACCGCGAGAAGGCCAGGCTTGCGGCGATCTTCGACGCGCTCTGGCAGGAGGATGCGACGAAGGACTTCGTCGAACAGGCACTGCTTTTGCCGATCACTGAGCGGATCGCCGATGCCGAACGCCGCAAGGCGGACGAGACGGCCGCAACCCGCGTCGATTTCTTCACCATGGTGCGGGGAGACAACTGATGGGCCTGAAGACAGAAGCTCTGACCGGCGGCTTTGCCGAGCCGGTCTTCCATGCCCAAAGCGTCTTTAAGATGCTGATGGACGGCATGGCGCGCCCCGGCACGATCCAGACCGTCCAGCCCGACGTCGCTCCGCCGGCGCCGCTCGGCATCGCCGCCGGCACGATCGCGCTGACGCTTTGCGACCACGACACGCCCGTCTGGCTTTCCCAGGGACTGGCGAAATCCGCCGTGCCGGAGTGGCTCGGCTTCCACACCGGCGCGCCGCTGACGACCGAAAAGGCCGAGGCGCGCTTTGCCTTCACCGAGGCCGGCACCGCACTTTCCTCCTTCGGCCTCTTTGCGTCAGGCACGCAGGAATATCCAGACCGCTCTACGACCCTCATCATCGAGCTCGCCGAACTCGAGGGCGGCCGCAGGCTGGCGCTGATGGGTCCGGGCATCCAGAGTGTAACGGAGATGGCGCCTATCGGCCTGCCGGAGACTTTCCTGCGGCTCTGGACCGAGAACTGTGCGCTCTTTCCGCGCGGCGTCGACATCGTACTGACATCGGCCAAGCGCTTCCTCTGCCTGCCGCGCACCACCAAGATCACAGCAACGGAGATCTGAGCTCATGTATGTTGCCGTCAAGGGTGGCGAGACCGCCATCGCCAATGCCCACCGCCTGCTCGCCGACCGCCGCCGCGGCGACCGTTCGCTGCCGGCGATCGGCATTGACCAGATCGTGGCGCAGCTGGCGCTCGCCGTCGATCGCGTCATGGCCGAGGCTTCGCTTTTCGACCGCAGGCTCGCAGCCCTTGCCATCCGCCAATCGCGGGGCGACATGATCGAGGCGATCTTCCTGCTGCGCGCCTACCGCCCGACACTGCCGCGTTTCGGCTATTCGAAGCCGCTCGACACGGCTGATATGACGATCGAACGCCGCATCTCGGCGACCTACAAGGATCTGCCGGGCGGGCAGCTTCTTGGGCCCACCTTCGACTATACCCACCGCCTGCTCGATCCCTCGCTGCTTTCGGACGAGGCGGTCGAGACCCCCGCCCAGCGCGCCGCCGAGACCGGTCGCGTCATGCGCGTCTCCGAGATCCTCGGCGAAGAGGGCCTGATCGAGGCCGACGGCGACATGCCGGAAGATCACGAAATCGGCGACCTGACCCGAGAGCCGATGGAATTCCCGATGACACGGGATCTCCGCCTGCAGGCGCTTGCCCGCGGCGACGAGGGCTTCCTGCTGGCGCTCGGTTATTCCACCCAGCGCGGCTACGGCCGCAATCACCCCTTCACCGGTGAAATCCGCATCGGCGACGTCGAGGTGGAATTCGACGTGCCGGAACTCGGTTTCGCCGTCTCGCTCGGCACGATCCAGATCACCGAATGCCAGATGGTCAACCAGTTCAAGGGTTCGGCCAAGGCGCCGCCGCAATTTACCCGCGGCTACGGCCTGGTCTTCGGCCAGAGCGAGCGCAAGGCGATGGCGATGTCACTGGTCGACCGGGCGCTTCGCGCCGAAGAACTCGGCGAGGATATCACCGCACCGGCACAGGACGAGGAATTCGTCATCTCGCACTCCGACAACGTCCAGGCGACGGGCTTCGTCGAGCACCTGAAACTTCCGCATTATGTGGACTTCCAGGCGGAACTCGATCTCGTCCGCCGCATGCGCCGCGAATTCGACGCCGCCCGCAACGGTGGCGAAGACATGAAGGAAGCCGCCGAATGACCGATCTGGCCAGCTACAACTTCGCCTATCTCGACGAACAGACCAAGCGGATGATCCGCCGCGCCATCCTGAAGGCGATCGCTATTCCGGGTTACCAGGTGCCCTTCGCCTCGCGCGAAATGCCGATGCCCTACGGCTGGGGCACCGGCGGCGTGCAGGTGACGGCCTCGATCATCGGACCTGACGACGTGCTGAAGGTCATCGACCAGGGCGCCGACGACACGACCAACGCCGTTTCGATCCGCGCCTTCTTCCAGAAGGTCGCCAATGTCGCGGTGACGACGCATACCAAGGATGCGACGATCATCCAGACGCGCCACCGCATTCCCGAGGAAAAGCTCGGGGTCGGGCAGGTGCTCGTCTACCAGGTGCCGATCCCCGAGCCGCTGCGTTTCCTCGAGCCGCGCGAGACCGAGACCCGCAAGATGCATGCGCTCGAAGAATACGGCCTCATGCATGTGAAGCTCTACGAGGACATCGCCCATAACGGCCGCATCTCGCGGACTTACGCCTATCCGGTGAAGGTCCATGGCCGCTATGTCATGGACCCGTCGCCGACGCCGAAATTCGACAATCCGAAGATGCATATGTCGGACGCACTGCAGCTCTTCGGCGCCGGGCGCGAGAAGCGCATCTATGCGGTTCCACCCTATACCGACGTCGTCAGCCTGGATTTCGAGGATTATCCCTTCGATATCCAGCGCTTCGACAAACCCTGCGCCCTTTGCGGCGCCGAGGACGTCTATCTCGACGAAGTGGTTCTCGACGACAAGGGCGGGCGCATGTTCGTCTGCTCCGACACCGATCATTGCGAAGACCGCCGCGCGCATGGACATGCCGGCGAGATGCTGGCCCGGGAGGCTGCAGAATGAGCGATACGTCCCTCCTCAAAGTCCGTGACGTTTCGAAATTCTACGGCAACCGCATTGGCTGCCGCGACGTCTCCTTCGAGCTCTGGCCCGGCGAAGTGCTCGCCATCGTCGGTGAATCGGGCTCCGGCAAGACGACGCTGCTCAACTGCCTCTCCACCCGGCTGCTGCCGAGCACCGGCAGCGTCGAATATCACATGCGCGACGGAAGCTACCGCGATCTCTATCGCATGAACGAGGCCGAGCGGCGTTTCCTGATGCGCACCGACTGGGGCTTCGTGCACCAGAACCCGGCCGACGGCCTGCGCATGACCGTTTCTGCCGGCGCCAATGTCGGCGAACGGCTGATGGCGATCGGCGACCGGCACTACGGCAAGATCCGCGCTTCGGCGATCGACTGGCTCGAACGCGTCGAGATCGACGCTGACCGCATCGACGACCAGCCGCGTGCCTTTTCCGGCGGCATGCGCCAGCGATTGCAGATCGCCCGCAACCTGGTCACCGGCCCACGCCTCGTCTTCATGGACGAGCCGACCGGCGGCCTCGACGTCTCGGTGCAGGCGCGACTGCTCGACCTCGTGCGCGGCCTCGTCAACGATCTCGGCCTCTCGGCCATCATCGTCACCCACGATCTCGCCGTCGCCCGTCTTCTCTCGCACCGGATGATGGTGATGAAGGACGGCTACGTCATCGAACACGGGCTCACCGACCGCGTGCTCGACGACCCGCGCGAACCCTATACGCAGCTGCTCGTCTCCTCGATCCTGCAGGTCTGAGGCCAGAAACCAAGGAAGAAGAAATCATGGCAACGCCCCTCGTCGTTTCCGAAGTCTCGAAGAGCTTCACCATGCATCTGCGCGACGGCATCAAGCTGCCCGTCGTCTCCGATGTCGCCTTCTCGGTCGCTTCGGGCGAGTGCGTCGTGCTCGGCGGCCCATCGGGCATTGGAAAGAGTTCGCTGCTCAAGATGATCTACGGCAATTATGCCGTCGATACCGGCCAGATCCTCATCCGCCACGACGGACGCATCGTCGATCTCGCCTCCACCGATCCGCGCACCGTGCTCAACGTCCGCCGCAATACGCTTGGCTATGTCAGCCAGTTCCTGCGCACCGTGCCGCGCGTCGCGGCGATCGACGTGGTTGCCGAACCGCTGGTGGCACGCGGCGAGGACGCCGGCACGGCACGGGAAAAGGCGGGCGCCCTGCTTGCCAGGCTCAATCTGCCGGAAACGCTCTGGCAGCTTCCGCCAGCCACCTTCTCCGGCGGCGAGCAGCAACGCGTCAACATCGCACGCGGCTTCATCACCGAACACACGATCCTGCTTCTCGACGAACCCACAGCCTCGCTCGATGCCAGGAACCGTGCGGTCGTCGTCGGCATGATCGCGGAAAAGAAGAAGGCGGGTGTGGCCCTTCTCGGTATCTTCCACGACGAAGAAGTGCGCGAAGCCGTCGCCGACCGTATCCTCGACCTCCAGCAGTTCTCACCGAGAAAGATCGCTGCATGAGCCGCAAGCTGGGTATCGAGCCCTACTTTCATGAAACGGCATCCGTCATCGATTCCACCTTCGGGCGCTATACCGAGGTTTCCGAACGCTGCCGCATCAGCGAGGCCAGCTTCGGCGACTATTCCTACATCATGCAGGACGGTTCCGTCTGGTGCGCGACGATCGGCAAGTTCGTCAATATCGCCGCCGCCGTGCGCATCAACGCCACCAACCATCCGACCTGGCGCGCGACGCTGCATCATTTCACCTATCGCGCCGCCGACTACTGGCCGGACGGCGACATGGAGACGGGCTTTTTTGCCTGGCGGCGGGCAAACCGCGTGACGATCGGCAATGACGTCTGGATCGGCCACGGGGCGACGATCCTGCCCGGCGTCAGCGTCGGAAACGGCGCGGTGGTCGGGGCCGGCGCCGTCGTCTCGAAGGACGTCGCGCCCTATACGATCGTCGGCGGTGTACCGGCAAAGCTTATCCGCGAGCGCTTTCCAAGAGAGGTCGGCGAACGGATGGACAGACTTTCCTGGTGGGACTGGGAGCATGACCGGCTGCGCCAGGCGCTCCAGGATTTTCGCAACCTTGACGCGGAAGATTTCCTGTCCCGCTACGGCGGTTAAAACCCCCGATATAGGGGCGAAGAATTGTGACAGGACTTACACAAATATGACATGCGAGGTTCATCAAGCGGGACTAATGCGATGCTCATCAGGGCCTGTATCGCAAGGGAAGAGAGCATGATGTTCGAGCTGAGGAATGTCACACGTCGTTTCGGAAAAAAGCTCGCTGTCGATTCCGTCACGCTCGCCATTCCCCAAGGCCAGATGGTCGGCATCATCGGCCGCTCCGGCGCCGGCAAGTCGACGCTGCTGCGCATGATCAATCGCCTTCAGGAGCCGAGCTCCGGCTCCGTTCATTTCGCCGGCGTCGAGGTCTCCGGGCTTCGCGGCCAGGCACTGCGCAACTGGCAGCGCGACTGCGCGATGATCTTCCAGCAGTTCAACCTGGTGCCGCGCCTCGACGTTCTCACCAATGTCATGCTCGGCCGCCTCAACCATCGCTCGACGCTTCTAAGCCTGCTCAGCATCTTCACCCGCGACGAACGCGTGCATGCGATCGCAGCACTCGAACGCCTCGGCATCGAGCAGACGGCACTGCAGGCAGCCGGCACGCTTTCCGGTGGCCAGCAGCAGCGCGTGGCAATCGCCCGCGCGCTGATGCAGAACCCGAAAATGGTTCTCGCCGACGAGCCGATCGCCTCGCTCGATCCGCTGAATGCCAAGATCGTCATGGATGCGCTGCGCGATATCAACGAGCGCGAGGGCATCACCGTCATCACCAACCTTCACACGCTCGATACCGCCCGCAACTATTGTGAGCGCATCGTCGGCATGGCCGGCGGCCGCGTCGTCTTCGACGGCCAGCCCTCGGAGCTGACCGCCGAAGCGGTGAAGGAAATCTACGGGACCGACAAGGATGGCGCCGGCATCGACGAAACGCTGACCTCGACCAGCCTCGAATCCAAGCGGCGCGCCGCGGATCTCTCATCCGGCATGGTGGCCAAAGCCGCCGCCGTGCACTGACCGTTTCCGGCCGACGGGACAACGGTCGGAAAAATAACTGACAAACAAACCATGTCACAAAAGGAGACTTCCATGTCTGCATTCCGCAAGATCATGATGGCAACCATTGCCGTCGCCGCCCTCGCCGGCAATGCTGCTGCCCAGGACGTCAAGGTCCTCCGCATCGGTCTCGATGGCGGTGAAAACGAAGCCGACCAGGTTCGCCGGACCGAATGCGTCAAGCCGGGCCTGATCGCTGCCACCGGCGTTTCCGAAGTTCAGCTCTTCCCGTCGCCGAACTACAACGGCGTCATCCAGGGCCTCCTTGGCGGTACGATCGACCTCGCCGTCATGGGCGCCGCCTCTTACGCCGCGGTCTATATCAAGGATCCGAACGCCGTCACTCCGGTTCTGACCACCAAGCAGGCCGACGGTTCGACCGGCTACTACTCGATCATGGTTGCCCGCAAAGATTCCGGCATCAAGACGCTTGCCGACGCCAAGGGCAAGAAGCTCGGCTTCGCCGATCCGGACTCTACCTCCGGCTACCTTGTCCCTAACGTTGCCCTTCCGAAGGACACCGGCGCTCCAGTCAAGCAGTACTTCTCTGAAACCGGCTTCGGCGGCGGCCACGAGAACCTCGTTCTCGGCGTTCTCGACAAAAAGTTCGACGTCGGGACCACCTTCGGTTCCGGTCAGGGCGACTGGGCGCAGGGCTATACCTCCGGCAACCTGCACCAGATGGTCACCAAGGGCCTGCTCGACATGGACGATATCGTCGAAGTCTGGAAGTCGCCGCTCATCCCGAACGGTCCGCTGATGGTTTCCCAAAAGCTGCCGGCCGACCTCCAGAAGAAGGTTACCGCCTATTTCGCCGAGCTGCCGAAGACAGACAAGAGCTGCTTCGAATCGTTCACGGGCGGCGGCTACGTTGACTGGGCGCCGGTCGACCAGAGCTTCTATCAGACAATCATCGACGCCCGTAAGGCCGTCATCGGCGGCTGATCCTCAGTCTGAACAGTCTTGCGGCGGCATCATGATGATGCCGCCGTTTTTCAAGAAGGAAGCCACATATGGCGCACTCGGCCGGCGCGGACTCTCTGAGCGGATTGCAGGAGGGCTCCCGCACCATCCTCGATCATTATCAGAGCCAGGTTCGAACGCGGCGGATCTATACCGTCGTTTCAATCGTGGTCTTCCTGATCATCCTCGGCGCCTCGCTCGACTTCGCCAACAGCGCCAATTCGGGCAAGTTCTTCGAGCGCCTTCCCTATTTCTTCGACTTCATGAAGAGCTTCGTGCCGGACAGTCCGCTGGAGATCTTCCGCGCCATGTTCGACCTGCCGTCGCCCTTTTCCGATGGTTCGATCAAATACGACTATACAAGCGACCGCGTCTGGATCACCGATAGTTTCTACATCCCGAATTTCTTCTACCAGCTCGCGATCACGCTCAACATCGCCATTGTCTCCACCATTCTCGGTGCGAGCGGCGCGTTCTTGCTCTGCTTTTTCGCTTCCACCAATCTGGTCGGTGCAGGCGTGACGCGCTGGGTCGTGCGGCGCATCATGGAAATCATGCGCGCCTTCCCGGAAATCGTCGTCGCCGGTCTTCTCGCCGCGATCCTGTCGATCGGACCGATTTCGGCGATCATCGCGGTATGGGTCCATACTGTCGGCGCGCTTGGGAAGCTGTTTTTCGAAGTCGTCGAGAATGCCGACATGAAGCCGGATGAAGGCCTGCGCGCCGCCGGCGCCGGCTGGCTGGAGCGCGTGCGCTTCGCGATCCTGCCGCAGGTGCTGCCGAACTTCGTCTCCTACACGCTGCTGCGGACAGAGATCAACGTGCGCGCCTCGACTATTATCGGCGCCGTCGGCGGCGGCGGCATAGGCGAGGTCTTCAGCCTGTCGATCGGACGCGACCATGCTGCCAAGACCTATGCAATCATCATCCTGCTGCTGATCACCGTCATTTGCGTCGACCAGTTCTCCGCCTGGCTGCGCCGCCGGCTGATCGGCAAGCAGTCCTTCGAATTCGGACAGGGAGCAGCCTGATGTCCTCGGTTCCGACCATCAATGCCGCCGAGCGCGAGCGACTGCTTTCCACCTATCCGGACGTCTTCCATCGCAGCTTCATGCAGCGCTGGGGTCTGCTCCTCATTTCAGCTGCGGTTTTCGTTTACCTTGCCTTCTGCTTCGCCTTCTTCAACGTCATCCCCACCTTCGTGAACGGCAACTGGGACCGTGCTGCGATCTATGTCCAGGACTGGTATTCCTGGCGCGCCCAGCCGCGCCTGCGTTTCCAGAACGATCAGGTCGTCCCCCAATGGACAAGCCGCCGCCAGTATCCCGAGGGCGCCGATATCAGCTGGCTGAAGCCCAATGCCGACGGCAGCCGATACACCGTCACCTTCGGCAGCGACGGCAACCGCATGGAAGTGACGCCGAGCCGCGTCGACGTCTATATCGGCGGCAAGCTCTATCCCGTGACCATCACCCACGATCGTGCCTCCCTGCCGTCCGATGCGCCTGCCCAGATGGAGCAGGACGACAACAAGGTGATCGTCTATTACGGCTTTGCGGGACAGGCGGAAATCCGTACCAGCCAGGTCTATGTCCAGCGCCGCTTTCTCGGCTGGGCGAACTTCTTCTTCGATACGCAGTCGCCCTTCTGGGGCCGGAACCTGCTTGAAGTGGTCGGCCTGATGTTCTCCGGCGAACGGTTCGATCCCAACCAGTCCAATGCCTCGCTGGCGTTGGACAACTTCCTGAACAACGCAAGCTGGCAGCATGGCGACATCCTGTCGAAGTTGATGCAGACGCTGGTCATGGCCTTTGTCGGTACGCTGTTCGGCACGCTGGTCGCTTTCCCGCTCGCCTTCATCGCCGCGCGCAACATCACGCGCAGCCGCGCCGCGAACTGGGCCACGAAGCGGCTCTTCGATTTCCTGCGCTCGATCGACATGCTGATCTGGGCGTTGTTCTTCACCCGTGCCTTCGGCCCAGGGCCGCTTCCGGGCATCGCGGCGATCTTCTTCACCGATACGGGCGCGCTCGGAAAGGTCTATGCCGAGGCGCTTGAGAACATCGACGACAAGCAGCGTGAGGGCGTGAGATCGGTCGGTGCGGCACCGGTGGCCGTCCAACGCTACGGGGTCATCCCCCAAGTCCTGCCGGTGTTCATCTCGCAATCGCTCTATTTCTGGGAATCGAATACCCGCTCGGCGACCGTCATCGGCGCCGTCGGTGCGGGCGGCATTGGCCTCAAGCTGCTCGAATCCATGAAGACCAATTCGGACTGGGACAAAGTCGCCTATATGGTCCTGCTGATCCTCCTCGTGGTCTTCGCCTTCGACAACCTCTCGAATGCGCTGCGTTCGCGCGTGATGGGAAAAAAGGGCCACTGACGAACTGACGCCATCATCATTCTGTCACGGAAATCTTTTAGCCGGGGAGCCTGCTTGCGGTTCGCCGCCAAATCACTGCACAGTGCGCTCCCCGTTTGGACGATCCCCAGGATAAAAGCCTTGCGTTACGCTCTCTATTTCTCGCCGCCGAAGGATGATCCCCTGACCGGCGCGGCCTCGCTCTGGCTCGGCCGCAATGCGTTCACCGGCGAGACCTATCCTGCACCGGAACATGAGCAGCTGGGTGCTGTAGAACAGTTCGAGCTGACCGCCGACCCCCGCCGCTACGGCTTTCACGCCACGATCAAGGCGCCGTTTTCGCTCGCCTCCTCCGTCACCGAGAAGGATCTCATGACCGTTGCCGAGGACTTTGCCCAGCGCACCCAAGCCTTCGAGATTCCCGAACTTGTGCTTGGCCAGCTCGGCCGTTTTTTTGCCCTCGTTCCCGGTTCTCTTCATCAACCACTTCAGGATTTCGCCGCGAAGGTGGTAAGGTCGTTCGAACCGTTCCGCGCAGCGCTTTCCGAGGCCGATATGGCGCGGCGCAATCCGGAGAAGCTCAGCGACAGCCAGCGCGCCCATCTGCAGCGCTGGGGTTATCCTTACGTTATGGAGGATTTCGGCTTTCACATGACGCTGAGCGGCCAGGTGCCCGAGACACGCGCCGCGGTGATGAAAACGATCCTGACCGAGCGTTTTGCCGATTTCACCGGCCGGCCGCTTTCGATTTCCGGCCTTGCCGTTTTCATCGAGGAGACGCGCGGCGCCCCATTCAAAGTTCATTCCTGGCTGCCGCTTGCCGGCGCCAAAAGCTGAAAGACCTGACGCCATGAGCAAAGAGACCGTGTTTTCCAACGCCCGCATCGTTCTTGAGGACGACATCCTCTCGGGCTCGATCCTCATTCGCGACGGGAAGATCGCCGATATCGCCGAGGGCAACTCGATAGCCGGCGAAGATTTTGAAGGCGACTACATCATTCCCGGCCTTGTCGAGCTGCACACCGACCATCTCGAAGGGCATTATCAGCCGCGCCCCGGCATTCGCTGGAACAAGACCGCTGCCATCCAGGCGCATGACGCCCAGATCGTCACATCAGGCATCACCACGGTGTTCGACTGCCTGCGCATGGGGGCGGACGAGGACGGCGGCTTCGAACATGGCGAGATGCGCGAGATGGCCGATGCCATCCAGTCGGCGGAGACGGAAGGCAGGCTGCGCGCCGAGCACCTGCTTCATTTGCGCTGCGAGGTCTCGGCAGACAATGTGCTCGAACATTTCGCCGATTTCGAAAACGACCGGCATGTGCGGCTCGTCTCGCTGATGGATCATGCGCCCGGCCAACGTCAGTTCCAGACGATGGATCAGTACATTTTCTACTACCAGAAGAAGCGGGGCCTGAGCGACGAGGCCTTCGCCCGTTTCGTCGCCAAGCGCCAGGCAGAATCGGCGCGCAATTCGACGCCGCACCGCAACGCCATCGCCAAGGTCTGCGCCGAGCGCGGCATCACCGTGGCAAGCCATGACGATGCGACGCTCTCGCATGTCGACGAGGCGATCGACAACGGCGTGCGCCTGGCCGAATTCCCGACCAGTTTCGATGCCGCCCGGGCGTCGCACGGACACGGCATGAGCGTGCTGATGGGCGCGCCGAACATCGTGCGCGGCAAATCCCATTCCGGCAATATCGCCGCCCGCGACCTTGCCGAGATGGGCGTGCTCGACGTGCTTTCCTCCGACTACGTGCCGCTCAGCCTGCTGCATGCGCCCTTCATCCTCGCCGACGAGGTCGAGAGCATCAGCCTGCCGAAGGCGATCGCCATGGTAACGTCGACGCCCGCCCGCACCGTCAGCCTCGATGACCGCGGTCGGATCGCGACGGGGCTGCGCGCCGATCTCGTGCGCGTCCACCGTTCGCGCGGCGTGCCGGTGACACGCTCGGTCTGGCGCCAGGGACGCCGTGTCGCATGATGACGTCGCACGAACCCCACGCAGGAGCCGGAGCCGAGCGCGGCATCATGGTCGTCGTCGTCGGACCGAGCGGGGCCGGCAAGGACACGCTGATGAACCTCGCGGCCCGGCGTTTCAAAGGCCGCGACGATGTGCATTTCGTCCGCCGCGTCATCACCCGTCACCGTGACGCCGGCGGCGAGGACCATCTTTCCGTCTCCCTCGAAGGTTTTGCCTCCATGGAGCAGTCAGGCTCCTTCGCCGTCTGGTGGGAAGCGCACGGCCTGAAATACGGCATTCCGGCCGAGGTCTCGGTGGCGCTTTCGCGAGGCCACGTTGTCGTCGCTAACGGTTCACGCTCGGCGCTTCACCGTTTCCAGGCCGCATTCCCGCGGCTTAAGGTCATCAACGTCACCGCCCGCCCCGAAGTGCTCGCCGGCCGGCTGGAGGCGCGCGGACGCGAGACGCATGAAGATATCATGGCCCGGCTCGCCCGCGGACCGCTGACGGTGCGTGGCGAGTATGACGTGGTGGAGCTCGACAATAGCGGCTCGCTCGAAGAGGCCGAGCAGAAGATGATCGAGATCCTCGACGGATTGCTGACCAAGGCGCCCTGAACAGATCGAGAGGAAGGGCATGCGCGCCATCAAGGTGGTCGACTACGATCCTTCCTGGCCGCGGCTATTTGCCGAGATCAGCATCGAGGTCTCCGCCTTGCTCGGTGACCGCCTGCTTTCCATCGATCATATCGGCAGCACGTCGGTGCCTGGCCTGCCGGCCAAGCCGAAGATCGACCTCGATGCGGTGATGATATCGGACGCGTTCCTGGCAGCGGCGATCGAGATCGTGCGCGCTGCCAACTTCGTCTTCCACGGCGATACCGGAGAGCAACGATGGGCCTTCACCCGCGATCATGACGGTTATGGGTTCAAGCTCTATCTTTGCAGGCCCAATAATCGCGGGCATCGGGACCGCATTCTGTTTCGCGATTATCTCAGGGAACACGCCGAGAGGGCCAAGGCCTATGCCGATCTGAAACGCCGGCTGGCTGCTGAGGCAGATGGCGATTGGGATTTTTACACCGGCGGAAAGACCGAGTTTGTCAGCGAGACGGTTCGGCTGGCTGCGTTAAGGACGTAAAACTGGAATCCGTCAGACGCCCTGGCCGCCGGCGATTACTCGCCGTCGCCCCGTCCCGATACGATCTCGCGCTTGCCAACATGGTTGGCCGGGCCGACGAGGCCTTCTTTTTCCATGCGTTCCACCAATGAGGCGGCGCGGTTGTAGCCGATTCCGAGGCGGCGCTGGATGTAGGAGGTCGAGCATTTCTTGTCGCGCAAGACGACCTTGACCGCCTGTTCGTAGAGCTCGTTGCCATCTTCGGAGGCCATGGCGCTCTTGTCGAAGACGGCGCCGGCCTCTTCCTCTTCCGTCTCTTCCTCCTCGTCGGCGGTGACGGTGTCGAGATATTCCGGGCGGCCCTGAGTCTTCAGATGGGCAACGACCTTTTCGACTTCGACATCCGAGACGAAAGGACCGTGGACGCGGGAAATCCGCCCGCCGCCCTGCATATGCAGCATGTCTCCCTGACCGAGCAGCTGCTCGGCGCCCTGTTCGCCGAGAATGGTACGGCTGTCGATCTTCGAGGTCACCTGGAAGGAGATGCGGGTCGGGAAGTTTGCCTTGATCGTGCCGGTGATGACGTCGACCGACGGACGCTGTGTCGCCATGATCAGATGGATGCCGGCGGCGCGCGCCATCTGGGCGAGGCGCTGGATCGCACCTTCGATGTCCTTGCCGGCGACCATCATCAGGTCGGCCATCTCGTCGACGATGACGACGATATAAGGCATCGGCGTCAGGTCCAGCGCCTGGCTTTCCTCGATCGGAGTGCCGGTGCCCTTGTCGAAGCCGACCTGGACCATGACATGGATGGTCTCGCCCTTTTCGCGAGCCTGGGCGACGCGGTCGTTGTAACCGTCGATGTTGCGCACGCCGAGGCGCGACATCTTGCGATAACGCTCCTCCATTTCGCGCACGGCCCATTTCAGCGCCATCACCGCCTTCTTCGGATCGGTGACGACGGGCGTCAGCAGATGCGGGATGCCGTCATAGACGGACAGTTCGAGCATCTTCGGGTCGACCATGATCAGGCGGCACTGTTCCGGCGTCATGCGGTAGAGCAGCGACAGGATCATCGTATTGATCGCGACCGACTTGCCGGAGCCGGTGGTGCCGGCGACAAGCAGATGCGGCATCTTGGCGAGCTCGGCAATGACAGGCTCACCGCCGATGGTCTTGCCGAGGCCGAGCGCCAGCTTGTAACCGCTCTTCTCGAAATCCTGGCTTTCGATCATCTCGCGGAAATAGACGGTTTCACGCGTGACATTCGGCAATTCGATGCCGATGACGTTGCGGCCGGGCACGACGGCGACGCGGGCCGAAAGCGCCGACATCGAGCGGGCAATGTCGTCGGCCAGACCGATGACACGGGACGATTTCACGCCCGGCGCCGGCTCGAATTCATAGAGGGTGACGACGGGACCGGGGCGGACATGGATGATCTCGCCCTTGATGCCGAAATCTTCCAGCACGCTTTCCAGAAGCCCGGCATTCTGCTCCAGCGTCTCCTGCGACATGATCTCGCCGAGGCGTTCCGGCGGCTCCTGCAGCAGCGCGCGCGGCGGGAATTCATAGCCGGATGCGTCGATCCTTTCGGGTCTCACGGCCAGGCGCGGCGACGGCAGAACCGCGGCGACGGGCGGCGTGCGCTGCGGTGCCGGCGCGGCCTGAGGGGCCGATGCAATTTGAGGGGTTGGCGTGACCTGAGTGGCTGGCGCAGCCTGAGGTGCCAGCATGACCGGTGCCTCGACAATAATGCGCCCGGGCTTTTCCAGGGACGGGGCGGCGGCAGGGCGCACGGCAACCTTCGTGGAGACCGCGGCGGGCTGCGGGGCCGGGCGGGAGACGACGGGAGCGGGGGCCGGCCGGCCGGGGCGCCATTCCATGATCCGGAACAGCGACGTGATCGATTCGGGCGAGGTCTCGGTCTTCGGGAACGATATCAACGGCGACGCGCGAACCGGCTCTGCCTCTTCGAAGGCCATGACTTCCCAGAAGGCGAAATCCGAAATGGAGGAAAGTTCGGCGCTGGCGCGGAAAGCCGGCGCGCCGGGCTCGTCAAGCAAAGGTGACTGCTGCAGTTCGATCCTGTGCGGTGCTGCGGAAATTTCGTCCGGCTCCGGCAGATAGATATCGAACGGCACGTCGACGGCAACCGGCTCTATCCGTATCGCCTGCTGTCCAATCTGCGAATCATCGCGATCCGGCTCATTCGGCACGCGCCGCCTGCTGATCAGCGTTTCCGGCGTGCGGGTGAAACGGACATTCGGGGCGAGGGAAAAGTTGCTCTGCCAGATGGGTGCCGCCGGCTTCTCCCCTGGGTTTTCCTCCGGAAGGTCCGTTTCAATCTCGCTGGAAAAATCTCCGGCATCCGTCAAATTGGTTCTGGGAAAACGCATGCGTCCGCTACTCACTCATGCTTTGCAAATTACGACCCTACCGGGATAGAAAAGGAAGGTTAATAAGTTCCTTCCTGCCGTATCGTTCCGATACGGTTCCGGGAGATAAATCGCTGCACTTTCAAAGAGTTCTGGCAGCGAGAAAAATCTTTGCGATTTTTGGGGAGCTTTTAGTGCGCCTCGTCCCAATTGGTGGCAGCGCGTGCATCGACCCTTAGCGGCACACGCATTTCCAGCGCCGGCATGGTGGCGTTTTCCATGACCGAGACGATGACCGGCATCGCCTTTTCGACATCCCCGTCCTCGACCTCGAAGATGAGTTCGTCATGCACCTGCAGCAGCATGCGGACGCGATCGGCAAGGCCGACTTCAACGAGCGCCGGCTCTATCTTGATCATCGCCCGGCGAATGACGTCGGCAGCCGAGCCCTGGATCGGCGCATTGATCGCCGCACGCTCGTTAAAGGCGCGCACGGATGGATTGGACGAGCGGATTTCGGGATAGTTGATGCGGCGGCCGAATATCGTTTCGACATAACCCTTGTCGCGCGCCATGGCCTTTCGGCTTTCCATATAGTCGCGGATGCCGGGGAAACGCTCGAAATACTTCTTGATGTAGTCGCCGGCTTCCGAACGCTCGATCGAAAGCTGATTGGCAAGGCCGAAGGCCGAGATGCCGTAGATGATGCCGAAATTGATCGCCTTGGCGCGGCGGCGCACCTCGCCCGGCATGCCTTCCACCGGCACGCCGAACATTTCTGACGCCGTCATGGCGTGGATGTCGACGCCATCTTCGAAGGCCTTGGTCAGTTGCGGGATCTCGGCCACATGGGCAAGCACGCGCAGTTCGATCTGGCTGTAGTCGGCGGAGATCAGCTTGTGGCCGGGCGTCGAGATGAAAGCGGTGCGGATCTTGCGGCCTTCTGCGGTGCGCACCGGAATGTTCTGCAGGTTCGGCTCGGAGGAGGACAGGCGCCCCGTGGTGGTCGATGCCAGCGAGTAGGAGGTGTGGACCCGCTTTGTCTCGGGGTGAACGTAACCCGGAAGCGCGTCGGTATAGGTGGATTTCAGCTTGGTGACCTGGCGCCAGTCGACGATCTTGCGCGGCAATTCGAAACCGGCGGCGGCCAGATCCTCGAGCACCTGCGCGGAGGTGGACCATTGGCCTGTCTTGGTCTTGTTGCCGCCGGCAAGGCCCATCTTGCCGAACAGGATATCGCCCAGCTGCTTCGGCGAACCGATATTGAAACGTTCGCCGGCCAGCACGTAAATCTCGTCCTCCAGCCTCGTTGCACTCTGGGCCAGCTCGCCGGAGAGGCGCGACAGGATCTGTCGGTCGACGGTGATGCCGCGCGCTTCCATGCGCGCCAGCACCGGCAATAGCGGCCGCTCCAGCCGTTCATAGACGCTGGTCAGCCCTGCCGCCGCCAGCCGCGGCTTCAGCACCAGCCAGAGGCGCAGCGTCACGTCGGCATCTTCGGCGGCATAGTGGGTGGCGCGGTCAATATCGACGAGATCGAAGGTGACGTTTGCCTTGCCGCTGCCTGCCACGTCCTTGTAGGGGATCGGCGTATGGCCGAGGAATTTTTCCGAGAGCGGGTCCATGCCGTGCGCGCCGGTGCCGGCGTCGAGCACGTAGGAGATCAGCATCGTGTCGTCGAAGCTCCTGATCTCGATGCCGTAGCGCTTCATCAGCAGGTAGTCGTATTTCAGGTTCTGGGCGACCTTGAGAACCGATTCGTCTTCCAGCAATGCCTTCAGCCGTGGCAGGGCATCGCCCATCGGGATCTGGTCTTCGGCAAGACCGCCGCCGAGCAGATCGCCGACGCCGTTCTTGTGGACGAGCGGTATATAGGCGGCGCGGATCTTCGTGCCGGTGGGATCGGCCGTATTGTCGGCGATCGCCATCGAGAAGCCGACAAGTTCGGCCTGCATCGCATCCAGCGACGTGGTCTCGGTATCGAAAGCAACGAGGCCGGTAGCGCGCGCATCGGCGATCCATCGGTCGAGCGTCGCCAGGTCGCGGATCGTCACATAGGCCGAATGATCGAAGGGCAGCGTCGCGAAGGCCTCGGCCCGCGCCTTGGCAAGATCGGCGGGCGAAAAGGCGCCTTCGACGGCGGCTTTCGCCTTCGCCCGCTGAGGCACCGGCACGGATTGGCCCGAGACCTCGGGGATGCCGCCGGCAACGGGCTCGGGCTCGGCCGCATCGAGATCCGGGCCGCGGGCCGCCTCACCCCATTCGATGCGGACGACCGCCGGTTCGATGGCGCTGGCATCGCAATCGCAGACTTCGGCGACGCGGCGCGTCAGCGTGGTGAATTCCATCGTCTTCAGGAAGCCGATCAGCTTCGGGCCGTTCTGCGGTTCCAGCACCAGCCCGTCGAGATCGAGATCGAGCGGCACGTCGGTGCGCAGCCGCACGAGGTCGCGTGAGAGCCTGGCCATGTCGATATTGGCGAGGATCGTCTCGCGGCGTTTGACCTGCTTGATCTCGGTGGCGCGTTCGAGCAGCGTGTCGAGATCGCCGTATTCCTCGAGAAGCTGGGCGGCGGTCTTCGGGCCGATGCCGGGAATGCCGGGAACATTGTCGACGGAATCGCCGGTCATCGCCTGCAGGTCGATCATCTTTTCCGGCGGCACGCCCCATTTTTCGATCACATCGGGAATGCCGATCTGCTTGTCCTTCATGCTGTCGTACATATGGACGTTGGGGCTGACGAGCTGCATCAGATCCTTATCGGAGGAGACGATGGTGACATCGGCGCCGGTCGCCTCGGCCTGGCGGGCATAGGTCGCGATGATGTCGTCGGCCTCGAAGCCTTCGGTCTCGATGCAGGGCAAATTGAAGGCGCGGGTCGCCTCTCTTATAAGGCCGAATTGCGGGATGAGCTCTTCCGGCGGAGCGGAACGGTTCGCCTTGTAGGCGTCGTAGAGATCCTTGCGAAACGTCTTGGCCGAATAATCGAAAATGACGGCAAGATGCGTCGGCGTCACGCCGACATCGGTGTTGCGCGCGTCCCTCAGCAGCTTCCACAGCATGTTGCAGAAACCGGACACGGCGCCGATCGGCAGGCCGTCGGTCTTGCGGGTCAGCGGCGGCAGTGCATGAAACGCCCGGAAGATGAATCCGGAACCATCGACTAGGAAGAGGTGATCGCCTTTTTTCATGCGTGCATGGATAGCGCGGGCATGGGACGAGGTCCATATAGAGTTCGGCATAAAATTCGGCGCGCGAAAAGGATTATGGCGTTCAGTGGGCTACGGCGCCCGCGCGTATTTTCGGACGCGCAAAGGAGGCTGAGCACTTGGCGTTGCTGCATAATTTTATCCTTCCATCGATTCCGATCTCAGGAATTGTGCGGCAGCGATTCCGGCTCACCAAACTGTTACCGATTTGTAACGTTCGCTCTCCCTTGAAAAACCACATTCTGAGCCACAAATCCATCTCACCGGCGCTTGATTGCGTCGCGGGTCTGATTACCGGCTTGTCCCCCGCCGCGTCAGGCTTGGACAAAGGCCTTATCCCCCTCTCCGGGCCTTTGTCCCCACTTTAAAGTCGCCATGGCCAACCTCCAGGCCATGGCGACTTTTGTTTTTTCCAGGCACTCGAAATTCTGCTCGCCGCTTGCATGTTTAGGAGCATCGTATGCGATTTGCTGCATTGTCTCCGGCATGGTTTTGAGCCTAACTTGCAATCATGGGATTTAACCGCATGGATTCGGGAGCCTACCTTGCCAGCCAGCTGGCGAAGGGTTTTGCCCGCTCGCTGCACCAGCGCGCGGTCGGGCTCGGTTTTTCTCCCGGCCAGTTTCCCATTCTGCTGGAGCTCTGGGCCGAGGACGGGCTGACCCAGAAACAGCTTCTCGAGCGGGTCGATATCGAGCAGGCGACCATGGCCAATACGCTTTCGCGCATGGTCCGCGACGGATTGATCGAACGCCGACCGCATCCGTCCGACAAGCGGGCGCAACTGATCTTCCTGACGCCGAAGGCGCGCGCCATGGAGGCCGAGGCGATCGAAGCCGCGCGCGAGGCCGACCTTGCGCTGTTCAAAGGTTTCCGGGTTTTCGAGCGCGAGCTGACGCTCGAATATATCCGCCGGCTTCTGGAAAACGCCAAGGCGCTCTGACCGAAAAGAGCCACCGCTCGCACGACTAATCTGTGCCGTCCGGCGCTTTGCGCGCGCCGCCGATTTTTGTTTTTTTCCGCCTCGCATGCCTTTCCGGTTTGGTCTATCGTCCGGCCGAATTTCGAAAAGGAGTCGAAAATGACGGATGTACAACAGGTGCTTGCACGCGCGGATCAGAACCTTTCCACGAGTCTCGAAAAGCTGTTCGAGCTTCTGCGCATCCAGTCGATTTCCACCGATCCCGCCTATAAAGCCGAATGCCGGAAAGCCGCCGAATGGCTCGTCGCCTATCTCGGGACGCTCGGCTTTACAGCCTCGGTGCGCGATACGCCTGGCCATCCGATGGTGGTCGCCCATCATGCCGGCGCGTCCGCCGATGCGCCGCATGTTCTGTTCTACGGCCACTACGACGTTCAGCCGGTCGACCCGATCGAGCTCTGGGAAAACGACCCCTTCGAGCCATCGATCAAGGATGTCGGCGAGGGCCGCAAGATCCTGACCGGCCGCGGCACCTCCGACGACAAGGGCCAGTTGATGACCTTTGTCGAGGCTTGCCGCGCCTATAAGGAGATCAACGGCGCGCTTCCCTGCCGCGTCACCATCCTCTTCGAGGGCGAGGAGGAATCCGGCTCGCCCTCCCTGAAGCCCTTCCTCGAAGCCAATGCCGCCGAGCTCAAGGCCGACTATGCGCTGGTCTGCGATACCGGCATGTGGGACCGTGACACGCCGGCGATCGCCGCAGCGCTGCGCGGCCTCGTCGGCGAGGAAGTGATCGTGACGGCCGCCGATCGCGACCTGCATTCCGGTCTCTTCGGCGGCGCGGCAGCCAATCCGATCCATATTCTCGTCGAGGCTCTTGCCGGCCTGCACGACGAGACGGGGCGCATCACGCTTGACGGCTTCTATGACGGTGTCGAGGAAACGCCCGACAACATCAAGTCGTCATGGGAGACGCTCGGCAAGACCGCGGAGAGCTTCCTCGGCGAAGTCGGCCTTTCCATTCCATCGGGCGAAAAAGGCCGCTCGGTGCTGGAACTCACCTGGGCGCGGCCGACCGCCGAAATCAACGGCATCTGGGGCGGATATACCGGCGAAGGCTTCAAGACGGTGATTGCCGCCAAGGCTTCTGCGAAGGTTTCGTTCCGCCTCGTCGGAACGCAGGATCCGGCCGCCATTCGCGAGGCCTTCCGTAGCTATATCAGCGCGAAGATTCCCGCCGATTGCTCGGTCGAGTTCCATCCGCATGGCGGCTCGCCGGCGATCCATCTCTCCTATGATTCGCCTGTTCTCACCAAGGCGAAGAACGCGCTTTCCGACGAGTGGCCGAAACCCGCCATCGTCATCGGCATGGGTGGGTCGATCCCGATCGTCGGAGATTTCCAGAAGATGCTCGGCATGGAATCGCTGCTCGTCGGCTTCGGCCTCAGCGACGATCGCATCCACTCGCCGAACGAGAAATACGAGCTTGTCTCCTACCACAAGGGCATCCGCTCCTGGGTGCGGATTCTTCAGGCGCTCGCCGCCTGAACGCGGGCTCGCCTTGCAAGCCGGCGCTCTAGCAAAATCGCAAGAAACAAAAAGGCCGGTTCGACCCGGCCTTTCGTCATCCGCTCATCTCAGTGCCAGTTCATCCGTGGTCAAGGAGCAAGCGGGTATTGCAGTGAGACTGCCGCCGAAAGGTTAACGGGCCGTTAACGGTATCGACCCTTGCAGGAAGCACCGCTCGCGGCTCCAGGGGCGATGACAGACATTTCGCCGTTCAAGCTGCGTTCATCGCGTGCCATATATAAGCCATTGAAAGATAAGACCAATAACAACGCCCAAACACCTGCGGGCGATCGCTCTATCTTTTGTTTCAGTGGCATATGCCTGAAAAACGTGCCAACAAGGACTGAGAAGCGTGAAAAATCTCTTTGTTAAAATCGCAGCCGCCGGCCTGCTTATGCTGGCGCCTGCCATAGCGCGGGCTGCCGAGGGTTACTCGACGGCGAACGTCAACATGCGTGCCGGTCCGAGCACCCGATATCCTGCCGTTGCCGTCATACCCGCCGGTTCTTCCGTCGAGATCCGCGGATGCCTTTCTGACGTCAACTGGTGCGACGTCGAGTTCTACGGCGGCCGCGGCTGGGTTTCCGGCCAGTACGTGCAGGCCCTCTACCAGCAGCGCCGCGTCTATGTCGGCCCGCAATATTACCGTCCGCTCGGCATTCCGATGATTCGCTTCAGCGTCGACAATTATTGGGGCCGCTACTACCGCAACCGCGATTTCTATCGCGACCGTGACCGCTGGAGCCGCGGCCCGGACTATTACTACCGCGACCGCGACAATCGGGATCGCGACCGAGATCGGGATAATCGGGATCGCGACCGGAACTGGCGCGAGCGGGATGGCGACCGAGATGGGCGCAACCGCGATCGTGACTGGCGCGACGACAGTCAAAGGGACGATCGGCAAAGAGGTGAACGGCAGAGGGACGACCGGAGAGGCGATGATCGCAGGCCGGACCGCAGGGATTTTGATTGCCGCCCGGGCGATCCCACCTGCGACGAATGAATAGAAAGGGGGCGGCCGCGCCGCCCTCCAAGTTTGCCAAGCCAAGGGCAAACATCCAAGAAAAAGCCCGGCGCTCCCCTTGGGAGGGATGCACCGGGCCTGATGTCGATCGGCACGCGTTGAGGGGAGACGGCCGATCATTCGCGGGACGTGAGGGGCTGTCCCGCTTCTTCATAAACAATCGCGAAGCCTATTGGTTCCACCTGCTGCATAATTCCTTGAAACGGACCCGATTTGAGGAAACACTATGCGGCAATTCAATGTGTTACAGCATTTTTATGTTTCTCGAAAAGACGCGCGGCACTGAAAAAATGCGTCGTATCATCAGTGATTCACGTGACGCACTTCAGGTCTTTTTTCATGAGGCGTGCGGCTTGGCCGGTGAGCGCAAGATAAGAGAAGCATCGATCCTCGAATGCAGTCACCGACAATTTGATGTGAGGCTATCGCGTTGCTCTTGTTTTGCGGGATTGTTTATTGCATTTTTGTGAAGTTGCGGATCGATTTTGATCCGTTCGAGGCTGGACCCTGATGACGCAAGACTACCTGGCTTTCTTCGGGCTTTTCGCCCCTCGGGCGGCCGCCATAGATGTTACCGTTTGGCACAAACACAACCCTATCCTGCCTGTGCGCCTCACCGATGGGGCTAACCTCAACCCTTCCGGCCAGATCTGGCGCCGCTTTCATCTGGGCGAGTGGGAATATAAGCAGGACCCGGAAACGCTCGACGATTACGAGGCCCGCCAGTTCTGACAAGCGGCGCCATCTGCTTTGCTTTCCATTATTAACACCCCGTTAAATCGCCGCATTTACAGTTCAGTCGGATGATCACGTCGGCACTCAAAGTGCTCCAGCGTCCTTTGCGCGCCTGAATAGACGCGCGGCGCTGGAGAAGAGCGCCGTTATGCGAAGCTGACTTCGCGATCGAACATGGGGTGTGACCGGTCCGCGATGGCAGGCAGAGGCAGATCAGGCGACAGAATAGAACCGTCCTTCAGCGGCCGCCCGGCACGCGACGATGATGAATTTTCGCTCGATGACGATGATCGCATTGCCGGAGGCCGATCCCAGCGCCGCGGTGGCGCAAAACCTCCGCCACGGCGTGCCGCCCCCCGGCGGCGGCGCGAGCCGCGCGAGCACGATGGCGGCGGGTTTTTCGGCTTTATGCGCCGCGTGACCTACTGGTGCGTCGTGCTTTTCATCTGGGCCGGCATCGGCGTTGCCGGGCTCGTGGTCTATTATGGCTCGCGCATGCCGAGCGCCAGCACGTGGGCGATCCCGGAACGGCCGCCGAACGTCAAGATTACCGCCGTCGACGGCAGCGTCATTGCCAATCGCGGCGCCACCGGCGGCGAGGCACTGTCGCTCGAAAACATGTCGCCCTATATTCCGGAAGCCGTCATCGCCATCGAGGATCGGCGTTTCTATTCGCATTTCGGCGTCGATCCGCTCGGCCTCGGCCGGGCGATCGTGACCAATCTCACGGCTGGCCACATGGTCCAGGGTGGCTCGACGCTGACGCAGCAGCTTGCCAAGAACCTCTTCCTCTCGCCTGAAAGAACGCTGGAACGCAAGGTGCAGGAGGTGCTGCTGTCGCTCTGGCTGGAGCAGAATTACACCAAGGACCAGATCCTTGCCATGTATCTCAACCGGGTGTTCTTCGGATCGAACGCCTATGGCGTCGAGGCAGCCTCGCGCCGCTACTTCAACAAATCGGCGCGTGACGTAAACCTCGGCGAGGCCGCGGTGCTTGCCGGCCTGCTCAAGGCGCCGTCGCGGCTTTCGCCGGCCCGCGATGCGGAAGCTGCGAATGCACGCGCCCAGCTCGTGCTCGCGGCGATGCGCGAACAGGGCTTCATCACCGATTCCGAGGTCAAGACGGCGATGTCGCAGACCCCGGCTTCGGCCAAGAGCTACTGGTCCGGCGCCGGGCACTATGTCGCCGACATGGTGATGGACGCGCTGCCGGGTCTGATCGGCGACGTCAAGGAAGACGTCATCGTCGATACGACCATCGACAAATCGCTGGAAAGGAAAGCCGAGCAATCGCTGGTCGACGTACTCGACAAGGAGGGCGGCAAGCTCGACGCCTCGCAGGCGGCCCTCGTCTCGATCGACGGCACCGGCGCGATCCGGGCGCTGGTCGGCGGCAGGGATTATGCGACGAGCCAGTTCAACCGCGCCGTCAAGGCTAAACGCCAGCCAGGTTCCTCGTTCAAGCCCTTCGTCTATGCCGCAGCACTCGAGAAGGGGCTGACGCCCTATTCGGTGTTCAACGACGCGCCGATCCGGATCGGCGACTGGACGCCCGAGAATTACGAGAAAAAATACAATGGCGAAGTGACGCTGGCGACCGCGCTTGCCAAGTCGCTGAACACGGTGGCCGCCCAGCTGGTGATGTATGACGGGCCGGATCAGGTGATCAAGCTTGCCCACCGGCTCGGCATCGAAAGCGAGCTGCAGCCGAACGCCTCGATTGCGCTCGGCACGTCCGAGGTGTCGCTGATGGAACTCACCGCCGCCTATGCCGCCTTCATGAACGGCGGCTACAAGGCGACGCCGCACGTCATCCGCCGGGTGACGACGGCCGAGGGCAAGGTTCTCTACGAAAATACCTATGACAGCCCGCCGCGCGTGCTGTCCGAGCAGATCGTCGCCCAGATGGATGCGATGATGATGGGCGTCATCGACAACGGCACCGGCAAGAGCGCCAAGATCCCCGGCTGGCAGGCGGCGGGAAAGACTGGCACCACCCAGAATTCGCGCGACGCGCTCTTCGTCGGCTTCACCAGCAATCTCACCACCGGGGTCTGGTTCGGCAATGACGACGGCAAGCCGATGAAGAAAGTGACCGGCGGCGGCTTGCCGGCCAAGGCCTGGAAGGAATTCATGATCGCCGCCCACAAGGGTCTTTCGCCGGCACCGCTCTTCGGCAACGGCCAGTTGATCGCCGATCCGAACAATGGTCAGCCGATGGCGCAGGCACCGGGCGATGGGCAGCTGGGCAGTGGACAACCGATGACGGCCGAGGCGCCGCCATCGACGATCGGCGGCATCATTTCCGGCGTCTTCGGCGGCGACGACAATGCAAACCGCTATCCGCAAGCGCCTGCCCGGCAGCAGGCGGCAACCTCTGGCAACGGCCCGGTTCCTCCCGCAGACATTGCCGAAGGCGGGGGTTCGAACTATGAGGGCATGGTGCCGCCTGGGGATGTCGGGGGCGCGCAGACAACCTCTTCCGTCCAGCCGCGGCGCACGACGCTGCTCGATCTGATCATGGGCCAGTGAGATCTTTGCTGCATGCCCGGCGCACGCCCGATGCTCTAAAGCGCGCCATGATCTTTCGGATTCGCGCCTCGCGCTTGCGGTCTTTGTTTTACGCATGTCGTTGTCGCAAAAACGCTGCACGGTTTTGCGCGACATGCTTCAGAAATCGGCCGGTTTCCGGGCATGGGGCGACCTCTTTCCCGGCTACTGTCAAAATTGAATGCAACACATTCGTTTTGCTGGATTCCGGGCCATTTCTCGCCTTGCAGTCCAGAAAACCGCTCCTTATATACGCCGCATCACCGCAATCACGATTGCGTAATCTTAAGTAGACCCATCCCGTAAGGGGCTGTCAGGGAAATGCCTTCTCGGGGTTCCCACAGCTTGCTTCAAGGAGAGAATGACATGGCAAAAGTAATTGGTATCGACCTCGGAACGACGAATTCCTGCGTCGCAGTCATGGACGGCAAGGACGCGAAGGTCATCGAGAACGCGGAAGGTGCGCGTACGACCCCTTCCATGGTGGCATTTTCCGATGATGGCGAACGCCTCGTCGGCCAGCCGGCCAAGCGCCAGGCAGTCACCAACCCGACGAATACGCTCTTTGCAGTCAAGCGCCTGATCGGCCGCCGCTACGAAGATCCGACCGTCGAGAAGGACAAGCATCTCGTTCCCTTCACCATCGTCAAGGGCGACAATGGCGACGCCTGGGTCGAAGCCAATGGCAAGGGCTACTCTCCCGCACAGATTTCCGCGATGATCCTTCAGAAGATGAAGGAAACTGCCGAATCCTATCTCGGCGAGAAGGTCGAGAAGGCCGTCATCACCGTTCCCGCCTACTTCAACGACGCGCAGCGCCAAGCAACCAAGGATGCCGGCCGCATCGCCGGTCTTGAAGTCCTGCGCATCATCAACGAGCCGACTGCTGCAGCGCTGGCCTACGGTCTCGACAAGAAAGAAGGCAAGACGATTGCCGTCTACGACCTTGGCGGCGGCACCTTCGATATTTCGATCCTCGAGATCGGCGACGGCGTCTTCGAAGTGAAGTCCACCAACGGCGATACTTTCCTCGGCGGTGAAGACTTCGACATGCGTCTCGTCGAATATCTCGTTGCCGAGTTCAAGAGGGACAACGGCATCGACCTGAAGAACGACAAGCTTGCCCTGCAACGCCTCAAGGAAGCTGCGGAAAAGGCCAAGATCGAGCTGTCGTCCTCGCAGCAGACCGAAATCAACCTGCCGTTCATCACGGCCGACGCCTCCGGCCCGAAGCATCTGACGCTGAAGCTGACCCGCGCCAAGCTCGAAAGCTTGGTCGACGATCTCGTCCAGCGCACGATCGCGCCGTGCAAGGCAGCGCTCAAGGATGCCGGCGTCACCGCTGCCGAAATCGACGAAGTGGTTCTCGTCGGCGGCATGAGCCGCATGCCGAAGGTGCAGGAAGTCGTCAAGCAGCTGTTCGGCAAGGAGCCGCACAAGGGCGTCAACCCGGATGAAGTGGTGGCGCTTGGCGCCGCCATCCAGGCCGGCGTTCTGCAGGGCGACGTCAAGGACGTCCTGCTCCTCGACGTGACGCCGCTGTCGCTCGGCATCGAGACGCTCGGCGGTGTCTTCACCCGCCTGATCGAACGCAACACGACGATTCCGACTAAGAAGAGCCAGACGTTTTCGACCGCCGAAGACAACCAGCAGGCCGTGACCATCCGCGTTTCGCAGGGCGAGCGTGAAATGGCTGCCGACAACAAGCTGCTCGGCCAGTTCGACCTCGTCGGTCTGCCGCCGTCGCCGCGCGGCATGCCGCAGATCGAAGTCACCTTCGACATCGACGCCAACGGCATCGTGCAGGTTTCGGCCAAGGACAAGGGCACCGGCAAGGAACAGCAGATCCGCATCCAGGCGTCCGGCGGTCTTTCCGACGCCGACATCGAGAAGATGGTAAAGGATGCCGAAGCCCATGCCACCGAGGACAAGAAGCGCCGCGAGGCCGTCGAAGCCCGGAACCAGGCCGAAAGCCTGATCCATTCCACGGAAAAGTCGCTGAAGGATTATGGCGACAAGGTTTCCGAGGCCGACCGCACCGCGATCTCGGATGCGATCGCCGCACTGAAGACGGCGTCGGAAGCATCCGAGCCCGATGCCGACGACATCAAGGCCAAGACCCAGACGCTGATGGAAGTGTCGATGAAGCTCGGCCAGGCGATCTATGAAGCACAGCAGGCCGAAGGCGGCACTGCCGGTGATGCGTCTGCGGAAAGCGGCGACAATGTCGTCGATGCCGACTACGAGGAAATCAAGGACGACGACCGCAAGAAGTCCGCGTAATCCGCGACGGCGTGGTTATGCTTCAACATCTGATCCGGCTGCTCACCATGGCAGCCGGAAATCCATTTCCGGGGTTTAATCCTTAATGGCAAAAGCGGACTTTTACGAAACTCTGGGTGTAGCCAAGTCGGCGGACGAGAAAGAGCTGAAGAGCGCCTTTCGCAAACTGGCGATGAAATACCATCCGGACAAGAACCCGGATGACAAGGACGCCGAACGGAAGTTCAAGGAAATCAACGAAGCCTACGAGATGCTCAAGGACCCGCAGAAGCGGGCGGCCTATGACCGGTATGGTCATGCGGCCTTCGAGCATGGCGGCATGGGCGGCGGTGGCGGCGGATTTGCCGGCGGCGGTTTCTCCGACATTTTCGAGGATATCTTCGGCGAGATGATGGGTGGAGGGCGCGCGCGCCAGCGCTCGTCGGGCGGCCGCGAACGTGGCGCCGATCTTCGCTACAACATGGAAATAACGCTGGAAGAGTCTTTCTCCGGCAAGACGGCGCAGATCCGCGTGCCGACGTCGATCACCTGCGACGTCTGTTCGGGTTCAGGCGCCAAGCCCGGCACGCAGCCGAAGAACTGCGGCACCTGCCAGGGAACGGGGCGCGTGCGCGCGGCACAGGGCTTCTTCTCGATCGAACGGACCTGCCCGACCTGCCACGGCCGCGGCCAGATCATTCCCGATCCGTGCCCGAAGTGCCACGGCCAGGGCCGGGTGACGGAAGAGCGCTCGCTCTCGGTCAATATTCCCGCCGGCATCGAGGACGGCACCCGCATCCGACTGCAGGGCGAAGGCGAGGCCGGTGCCCGCGGCGGACCGGCAGGCGACCTCTATATCTTCCTGTCCGTCAAACCGCATGAATTCTACCAGCGCGACGGAGCCGATCTCTATTGCGCCGTTCCGATCTCGATGACGACGGCCGCGCTCGGCGGCACCTTCGACGTGGCGACGCTCGACGGCACCAAGTCGCGCGTCACCGTGCCCGAGGGCACCCAGGTCGGCAAACAGTTCCGCCTCAAGGGCAAAGGCATGCCGGTGCTGCGTTCGGTGCAGACGGGCGACCTCTACATCCAGATCCAGATCGAGACGCCGCAAAAGCTTACCAAGCGCCAGCGCGAACTGCTTCAGGAATTCGAGCAGCTTTCCTCCAAGGAGAACAATCCCGAATCGACGGGCTTCTTTGCCCGAATGAAGGAATTCTTCGAAGGCTGAGCCGCGATCGACATGCCCATTACAAAAGCCGAGGACGGAAACGTCTCCGGCTTTTTTGTTCCAAGAATCCTAGAGCGGTTCAGCTTTTCACGGAAACGCAGAATCACTCTAACTTTTGTTTTTACGCGATTCCGGACGGAAAACCGCTTCGCACTTTTCCTGGAATTGCTCTAAAGCGCGTCGCGATCTTTCAGATTCGCTCCTTGCGCTTTAAGTCTTTGTTTTTACGCATGTCGTTATCGCAAAACCGCTTCACACTTTTGCGCGACATGCCTCAATTTGCGACATTTGCCGTCCATGCCGGCGAATCTGTCCCGGATCGATACGGCGGCGGACGGGACAATGACTTGCGTTAACGCAGCCAGATGATGCCGCTTGCAAGTTTTCCAAATGAATTCAGTCTCTCCGTCAGTGCATGACCCCGAGAAACGGAATCGATTTTCGGGGTCATGCGCCCAATCAAAGTGATAGAGCGTCCTTAGCGCGGCGCTCTAGCGAGGGACAACCAAAGCAAGGGTATCGACCATGGCGCCAGCCTTTTCCTCTCAGTCCGAAGACGTCGACGTTCTCGCCGGCGCCATCTACACATGGTGCGCCGAGCGCAACATCAAGCTTCGCAGCCAGCAAGGCCTTTCCATCGCCAGTATCGCGATCGACCTCTATCATGCCGGCCACAAGACGCAGGACGATCTGCTGATGGCGCTGCACGAATGCGAGATTCACTGAAGCGCGAGCATCGAACCTCAATCAGGCGGTCTGCTTTCGGTCTTTGTGCTGATGCACGTCATCCCCCAATATTGCTGCACACCCGCATGTGTCCGGAATCATCCAGACCTTGAATATGTCGTGCTTTTCCGTGCGAACCGTGATCCCTGCTGCAGTGGAATCAGGCGGCGGTTTCGGCTGCTTCGCCCGTCATGAGGGTGACGATGGTCTTGACCGCTTCCTTGCCTGCCGGTGAGTTCAGCTTGTCGTAGCTCAGCGCAAGCGCATAGGCGTCGGGGCTGAGTTCGACACGGCCACCGAATGGCGACATGCCGGCGCCCTCGAAGAGAGCAGAGATCTCGACGTCGAGAAAAACCGCGATCTGATGCAGCTTGCTGGCGGAAACGCGGTTCGCCCCCTTTTCGTATTTCTGGATTTGCTGGAAAGTCAGTCCGAGTGCTTCGCCAAGCTCGAGCTGAGAAACACGGCGAAGGGCGCGAAACTGTCTGACGTTGCGACCGACGATAATATCAACCGGATCTGGCACTTCATCAACTCTCTTATACATAAACGGTCCGTTTACCATATCGTTTGCACCGGATAACTCAACCCTGCAGTTGCAAAATTCAACCAACTTTTTTTGGGCTTTACGTTACGTCAGCAGCCTTAGAGGAATGGCGGCAAACCTTGAATATCCGGCGCTGGAAGACATTGGCAATGACTGTCGACGGGATCGGTTTGGCGATGTCAGGCCATCTCGGATGGTTGTATTTTTAACCGAATTTCGAAGCGCCGTGGCTGCCATTCCATCGGGAGGATGTCGGACACAAGGACTTCGGTCACGGGATCATCCGGAATATATGTCCTGCGTGGCGCCAGCCGCCGCGTCCTGACGTCCGCCAGCAGCGGCGGTACCGATCCACTGCCAAAAAGCTGCCAGCCTTGCCATCAGCGCCGCTTCGGCTTAGCTGTCACGCTTTACGATTCCGGACATTCGATGCCGCACAAGGTTTCTCTTTCCCGTCTGAAGCTGACAGACTTCCGCAACTATGCGGCGGCGGCCCTTACCCTTGATGGTCGGCATGCCGTGCTGACGGGAGACAACGGTGCCGGCAAGACCAATCTCATGGAGGCAGTCTCGCTGCTTTCGCCCGGCCGCGGTCTGCGCCGCGCGGCTTATGGCGACATTACCCGGGTCGGCGCGGCCGGCGGCTTTTCGATCTTCGCCGCGCTCGACGGCATGGAGGGCGACGTCGAGATCGGCACCGGCATTGAAACGAACGAGGAGACCATCGCCCGCAGGCTGCGCATCAATGGCACGACGGCAAAGACTGCCGACGAACTGACCGATCACCTGCGCCTTCTCTGGCTGACACCGGCGATGGACGGCCTCTTTACCGGCGCCTCTTCCGACCGGCGCCGCTTTCTCGACCGGCTGGTGCTGTCGCTCGATCCCGCCCATGGCCGCCGCGCCAGCGATTTCGAGCGCGCCATGCGCAGCCGCAACAAATTGCTGGACGAAGGCCGCTTCGACCCTTCCTGGCTTGCCGGCATCGAGGAGCAGATGGCAAGCCTCGGCATCGCCATGGCGCTCGCCCGGCAGGAGATGCTCGGCCTGCTGACCCGGCTGATCGAGGAAACCCGCGAAACGTCGCCCTTCCCTTCGGCATCGCTGCAGCTCTCGGGCTTCATGGACGGCCAGTTCTCGCGCCCCTCGGTCGACCTTGAGGACGACTACGCGGCGATGCTGGCGGAGAGCCGCTACCGCGATGCCGGCGCAGGGCGCACGCTTGAGGGGCCGCACCGGGCCGATCTCATCGTGCATCACCGCGAAAAGGCGATGGAGGCGGAGCGTTGCTCCACCGGCGAGCAGAAAGCGCTGCTTGTCGGCCTGGTGCTTGCGCATGCCCGGCTCGTCGGCAATCTCACCGGCCATGCGCCGATCCTGCTGCTCGACGAGATCGCGGCCCACCTCGACGAGGGCCGCCGCGCCGCGTTATTCGACCTTATCGACGGGCTCGGCGGTCAGGCCTTCATGACTGGAACGGATCGCGCGATGTTTTCATCACTCGGCGAAAGGGCGCAATTTTTCACCGTGGCCGACGGAAGGGTGTTCGAATGACGGAGGCGGCTTTTCCCGGCGTCGGGCGTCATGATAACATCGGCGCCATGGAACCGCTCAGCCCGGAAGAAATCGCGCGCTATCACCGCCACATCCTGCTGCCCGAGATCGGCGGCGCCGGCCAGCAGAAACTGAAAGCCGCCCGCGTGCTGGTGATCGGCGCCGGTGGCCTCGGTGCGCCGGTCCTGCAATATCTGGCCGCAGCCGGCGTCGGCACGCTCGGTATCGTCGACGACGACCGGGTGTCGCTGTCGAACCTGCAGCGCCAGGTGATCCATGATTCCGGCACAATCGGCGAATTGAAGACGGAGAGCGCTGCTTTCGCCATCGCCAGGCTCAATCCGCATGTCCGACTGATCCGCTTCGAGGAACGCTTCTCCCCGGAGGCTGCCCGCCGTCAGCTTTCGGGATTCGATCTGCTGATCGATGGCTCCGACAATTTCGACACCCGCTATGCCGCCGCCGATGCGGCTGATGAAGCGCGCATTCCGCTCGTCGCCGGCGCCGTCGGGCGCTTCGACGGCTCGCTGACTGTTCTCAAGCCCTATGAATCGGCTGAGGACGGAACACCCAATCCTGGATATCGCGACCTGTTTCCGGAAGCGCCGCCGGCCGGATTGATTCCCGCATGCGCCGAGGCCGGCATCATCGGCGCGCTGACCGGCGTCATCGGCACGATGATGGCGATGGAGGCGATCAAACTCGTCACCGGCACCGGCGAACCGCTGGTCGGACGGTTGCTGCTCTATGACGCGCTCTCGGCCCGCTTCGACACCATCCGCTACAAACGACGCCGTACAACACAGAGACAGGCGGGATGAGGATTGTTCCGCTTGATCAGACTTTCACGCGCTGGGATGAACTGCTGGCGCTGATCCTTTCCGCCTTCGCCGCCATGAACGGCAGGATCGACCCGCCATCTTCGGCGCTCAAGCTGACGACCGCATCGCTGGCCGAAAAGGCCGGGACCGAGATCGGCCATGTCGCCATCGACGGCGAAAAACTGATCGGCTGTCTCTTCCTGCGGCCGGAGGCCGATTGTCTCTATGTCGGCAAGCTCGCCGTTCTGCCTGAGGTGCAGGGCAAGGGCCTCGGCAAACGGCTGCTGACAACAGCCGAGGAGACCGCTGCGGCGCTCGGCCTTCCCGCCTTGCGTCTGGAAACGCGGATCGAACTCACCGACAATCACGCCGTCTTTGCCGCCTGCGGATTTTCCAGAACCGCCGAAAAGGCCCATCCCGGCTTTGCCAGGACGACGTTCATCGAGATGCGCAAGGTTCTTGCGTCTTGATGCGCGTCGCCTGAATCCAGCTCGACGCGCCCTTCAACGACCCGGCAGTACCCGATTCGGAGGTCTATGGCCGTCGATGAAGGTTCGGATATTGATGATGACCTTGTCGCCCATGTCGATCCGGCCTTCGATCGTCGCCGAACTCATATGCGGCAGCAGCACGACTTTGCCCTCATTGGCGAGCTTGATGAGCCTCGGATTGACGGCAGGCTCGTTTTCGAAGACGTCGAGGCCGGCGCCGGCGATCCGGCCCTCCCTCAGGCATTTGATCAGCGCTGCTTCATCGACCACGTCGCCGCGCGCGGTGTTGACGAGATAGGCTGTGGGCTGCAGTAGCGCCAGACGACGAGCCGAGATCAGGTGGAAGGTCGCCGGCGTCGACGGACAATTGACCGAAACGATATCGACGCGGGCAAGCATCTGGTCGAGGCTTTCCCAATAGGTCGCCTCCAGTTCATCCTCGACGGCCGGATTGACGCGCTTGCGGTTGTGGTAGTGGATCGACAGGCCGAAAGCCTTGGCGCGGCGGGCCACCGCCGTGCCGATGCGGCCCATGCCGACGATGCCGATCCGCTTGCCGTGGATGCGCCGGCCGAGCATCCAGGTCGGAGACCAGCCTGCCCATTCGCCGGGCTTGTCGGTCAGCACGCGCGCACCTTCGCCGAGCCTTCTCGGAACAGCGAGAATCAGCGCCATGGTCATATCGGCGGTGTCCTCGGTCAGGACGTTCGGCGTGTTGGTGACGGTGATGCCCTTGCGCGCCGCCGCCTCGACGTCGATGTGATCGGTGCCGTTGGAGAAGCTCGCAATCAGCTTCATCTGCGGTCCCGCCTGTTCGATCAGCGCCGCGTCGATGCGATCGGTGACAGTCGGCACCAGAACGTCGGCGGCCTTGACCGCGGCGATCAGCTCGGGAACGGAGCGCGGCGCGTCGTCGATGTTCAGCTCGGCGTCGAAGAGCTCGCGCATGCGGGTTTCGACGGCATCCGGCAGCTTGCGGGTGATGTAGACCTTCGGTTTTTTCTTCGCTGTCATGGCTGCCTGTGGTGCCTTGTTCAGAGGTCTTTAACCAAGAGGGGTGATAATTTTCCCATTCCGGGCATTTTCTACCAGACCCGCACGCGAAGACAAACAAAACTCGTGGTGCAGCCGGGGAATGTCAGAGCCCGGAGCGCGAGCAGGCCGGGCCTGCCCGCGAATTCGAGCAAACGGAAACTTCCATGCGCAGCAAAGTCCTGAAGTCCTGCCTCGCCCTTGCCATCGCTCTGGCTGCGTCCATTGGAACCGTCGAGTTCGCCCATGCGCAGGCGGCCAAGGGGCCAAGCGGACTGCCATTGCCGCGTTTCGTCACGCTGAAATCCAAGCGCGTCAACCTGCGCATCGGTCCGGGAACAGATTACGCCGTGTCGTGGATGTACCTGAAATCCGGCCTACCGGTGGAAATCATCCAAGAATACGACAATTGGCGTCGCATCCGCGATGCCGACGGCACCGAAGGCTGGGTCAACCAGTCGCTGCTATCAGGCCAACGCGCGGCGATCGCCGCTCCGTGGATGAAGACCAAGGGCAAAGGCATTTATGTCAATCTGCGCCGCGAGGCGCAGCCCTCCGCCTCGATCGTCGCGAAGCTCGAACCCGGCGTGATGCTGACGATCGGCGAATGCAACGGCGACTGGTGCCGCGCCGAATCCGACGGCGCCTCGGGCTGGGTGGCGCAGTCGGAAATCTGGGGCGCCTATCCCGGCGAAGCCTTCAAATAAGCCCTGCCCGTTTGGCGGCCTCGGAAAGCGAGGTCATCGGGCGCGGGCCGATCTGCTGGATGACGATTCCGGCAGCCAGGCAACCGAGCTTGCCGCAATCCTCGAGAGAGCGTCCCTGCGTGTAGCCATAGAGGAAGCCGGAGGCGAAAAGATCGCCGGCACCTGTCGTATCGACCACTTCCCTGATCCTGATCGCATCGACGTAAAAACGCTCGCGGCCCTTCAGGATGACGGCGCCATCCTCGCTCATCGTCACGGCGGCGATCTTGCAATCGGCGGCGATCCTGTTCAGCGCCTCCTCGAAATCATCGGTCTCGTAGAGCGACAGCGCTTCCTGGCGATTGGCGAAGACGATATCAACCTTGCCGGAGCGCATCAGATCGAGGAATTCGCCGCGATACCGGTCGACGCAGAAGCTGTCGGACAGCGTCATCGACATTTCGCGGCCGTTTTCATGGGCGATGCGGGCACAATCGAGGATCGCTTCCTTGGCGCGTGGCGGATCCCAGAGATAACCTTCGAAATAGGTAACCTTGGCGTCGGCCACGACGTCGGTCTCGACGTCTTCCGGGCCGAGCTCGACGCAAGCGCCGAGATAGGTGTTCATGGAACGCTCGCCGTCCTCGGTGACGAAGATCATCGAGCGCGCCGTCGGCGGAAAGGTGCCCTTCGGCCGGGTCTGGTAGTGGACGCCCTGGGCGCGGATGTCGTGCGCGAAGATGTCACCGAGCTGATCTTGGGCGACATTGCCGAAATAGGCAGCCTTGCCGCCGAGGCTCGCCACGCCCGCCGCCGTGTTGCCGGCGCTGCCGCCGGAGGCTTCGAGCGCCGGTCCCATGCGCGAATACAAGAGTTCGGCGCGTTCGGCATCGATGAGGTTCATCGCCGCCTTGGTGATCTGGTTGTCAATGAGGAACTGGTCGTCGCAACGGGCAATGATGTCCACGATTGCGTTGCCGACTGTCAGAACATCGAATCTTGTCATGAAATGGGGGGTCCCGGAGTTTGTGATAGCCGGGGTTTGGTCTTAGCGAAATTTCGGCGGTTTGGAAGGATAAATGGTGGATGGCCTCTCTATTTCTTCGCAAAAGTGCCGCCTATTCGTCATGTCCCTGTCATTTTCAATATCTAGAAATACTCGCAAGAAGACCGGCATGAGCAGCTTTCAGTTGCAGCCGGGCGCACGAGGGATGACCCCTTCGATCTTACCGGCGCGATGCTGACCACGGATGAACTGGCAGCTTCGTGATCCGGGTTTCCGGCAAGACCGGAGCGGAAAAGCGGGCTATGCCCGCTTTTTTTGTTTTGCCGATGTGCTTGATTGGACGGCGATTGCCTTTTCAAACCAAGCAGTTTGCTGCTAGACGTCGAATACTCCCCCCGCGCAGAGCAGCCTCCCCTATGTCAGCCATCATTTTCGACGTCCTTCCCGTCTTCATTCTGATTCTCATCGGCTGGGTGATCGTGCGCAGCGGATTGATGGCGTCGAATGTCGGCGAAGCGCTCAGCGAATTCGTCTTCAAGATCGCCGTGCCGCTTCTGCTCTTTCGCACCATCGCCGAAGCGGATTTTCATGGCGCCTCGCCCTTCCGCCTCTGGATCGTCTATTTTTCCGGCGTCGCCATCACCTGGACGGCCGGCCATATCGCCGCCACCCGCCTCTTCGGCCGCGACGAACGGATCGGCGTGCTGGCCGGCGTTTCCTCGGCTTTCGCCAACAATATCTTCATCGGTCTGCCGCTGGTCGAGCGGACCGTCGGCGACGAAGGGCTGGTGGCGCTGTCGATCCTGCTTGCCGTGCATCTGCCCGTCATGATGGTCGCCGGCACGGTGCTGATGGAGCATGCCGAGCGCAAGATCGCTGGCAAAAGCGATCGCAGCATGGTGCTCGTGCTTCGCCAGATCGCAGTCAACCTCGTGCGCAACCCGCTGGTGATCGGGCTTGCGGCCGGCATGGCCATGCACCTTTCCGGTCTCACCATGCCGACAACGCTGGCAACGGTCGTCGGGCAGATCGCCGGCATTGCCGGCCCGGCGGCGCTGATATCGCTCGGCATGGCGCTGGAAAGATACGGCGTCTCCGGCAATCTCGGCATCGCCAGCGTTACCTCGAGCCTGAAGCTGCTGCTCCTGCCCGGCTGCGTCTGGGCGGCGAGCCATCTGCTCGATCTCAGCAGCGAATGGACGGCAGCGATCGTGCTGACCTCCTCCGTCCCGACAGGTGTCAACGCCTGGCTGATTGCCAATCGCTTCGGCGTCGGTCACAGCCTTGCCGCCTCAACGATCACGGTGACGACGGCGCTCGGCGCCATCACGGTCTCGCTCTGGGCCTATTTCCTCGGCGCCTGAGCTGATATCCGCACAAGAAAAGCCCGGCTTACGGGCCGGGCTTCGATGTCTTGCGATTGTCTGGCGTGCTACTGCGTCGCGGCGTTCGGATCCGGCAGCGGCACCGGCGAATCGGCAAGCGTGTGCAGGTAGAGGATGACGTTGGCGCGGTCCTGATCCTTCGCCAGACCGGCGAAGCCCATGGCGGTGCCTGGAATGTCCTTCTTCGGCGCCAGCAGGAACTTGTTGAGATTTTCGAAGGTCCACTTCTCGCTGCCGCCTTTGGAGAAATCCTTCATGGCAGCGGAATAGGCGAAGCCTTCATGCGAGGCGATCGGGCGATCAACGGCACCAAAGAGGTTGGGACCGACCTTATTCGGTCCCCCTTTGGTGGCGTCGTGACAAGCCTGACACTTCTTGAAGACCACTTCGCCGGCCTTGGCATCTGCAGAAGCGAGCAATTGCGCGATCGGAACGGCAACGGCAGGCGCAGCCTCACCGCCAGCAGCAGGCGCCTCTTCGGCAACGATCGCGAAACCTTCCTTTTCCGGTGCTTCGGAATGGAAGATCCCCTCGGACGCGATGGAGACAGACATCAGAACGAAAATCGTTCCGAGCAGCGCCCCAACAGCCGTATTGACGTATGAATTCATCTGCAATGCTCCCCTTGCAGCCGGCAGACCATAAACCGGACCATCTTGAAATCGCGCGGAACCTATGTCTTTTGGGTGATCGTTGCAACTGTCTAAATGGTCTTGTGCGTGAGACTTTTTGACACTTTTCAGCCCGGAATAGAAGGCCCGAACCATGAGTGATTCAAATTTAGACGGCGTGCTCGTATTGATCCCGGCGCGCATGGCCTCCACCCGGCTTCCGGGCAAGCCGCTGGCCGATATTTGCGGTCTGCCGATGATCGTCCAGGTGGCGATGCGCGCCAGGGAGGCCGCCATTGGCCGCGTCGTCGTCGCTGTCGACGACGCAAGGGTGTTCGATGCCGTGGCCGCCGCCGGCTTCGAAGTCGTCATGACTCGTGCAGACCATCAATCGGGTTCCGATCGGATCTTTGAGGCGCTGACGAAAGTCGATCCGGACGGAAAAGCGAAAATCATCGTCAACGTCCAGGGCGATCTGCCGACGATCGATCCGGAAACGGTGCGCGCGGCGTTGCGCCCGCTCGAGAACGAGGCGGTCGATATCGGTACGCTGACGACCGAAATCGACAATGAGGAAGACAAGACCGCGCCGCACATCGTCAAGATCGTCGGCTCGCCGATTTTAGCCAACCGGCTGCACGCACTCTACTTCACCCGCGCAACCGCCCCTTACGGCCAGGGGCCGCTCTACCATCATATCGGCCTTTATGCCTATCGCCGCGCAGCGCTCGAACGCTTCGTCTCGCTCGGCCTCTCGACGCTCGAAAAGCGCGAATCGCTGGAGCAGCTGCGGGCGCTGGAAGCTGGTATGCGCATCGACGCGGAGATCGTTGACACGGTTCCACTCGGTGTCGATACTCCCGCCGACCTCGAAAGAGCGCGGCGCATCCTCTCCGCAAAGCCGAACTGACGGAATCATCATGAACATCAAGACCAACAGGATCGCCTTCCAGGGCGAATTCGGCGCCAATTCCGACATGGCCAGCCGCGATATGTTTCCAACCATGGAGCCGCTTCCCTGCCAGACCTTCGAGGATGCCTTTACGGCGGTCGACAACGGCGACGCCGATATCGGGATGATCCCGATCGAGAACACGATCGCCGGGCGCGTCGCCGATATCCACCATCTGCTGCCGGAGTCGCGGCTGCACATCATCGGCGAATATTTCATGCCGATCCGCTTCCAACTGATGGTGCTGCCCGGTGTTACCAAGGACGAGATCCGCACGGTGCACAGCCATATCCACGCGCTCGGCCAGTGCCGCAAGATCGTTCGCGCCAATGGCTGGAAGCCGGTGATCGCCGGCGATACGGCGGGGGCGGCGAAACTCGTGCAGGAAACCGGCGACCGCTCGATGGCCGCCTTGGCGCCACGCCTTGCCGCCGATCTCTACGGGCTCGAGATCATCGCCGAAAATGTCGAAGATACGGAAAACAACGTCACACGCTTCGTCGTCCTGTCCCGCGACGAGGAATGGGCGCAACGGAATTCGGCGGAAGAAAAGGTCGTCACCACCTTCGTCTTCAACGTCCGCAACATTCCGGCCGCGCTCTACAAGGCGCTCGGCGGTTTTGCCACCAACAACATCAACATGACGAAGCTCGAAAGCTACCAGCTCGGCGGTAAATTCGTGGCGACGCAGTTTTACGCCGATATCGAAGGCCATCCGAACGACCCGAACGTGCGCCGGGCGTTGGAGGAACTGCGGTTCTTTTCCGAGAAAGTCCGCATCCTCGGCGTTTACAAGGGGCATGCGATGCGAGGCCTGCTTTAGAACAGGATGAAGTCATCCTGTTCTAAATTAAATAGTTAGAGCATGATGTTGTCCGAAAACCGCTGACACTTTTCGGCATCATGCTCCAAGGCAAGCCCCGCAAGTCGCCTGAATTATTTATCCGGTTCACAGACACGCAGCCGATGCCCATCCGGGTCGAGCACGACGAAGGTCGGGCCGAAATCCAGTTCGGTCAGTTCCTGGGCGATCGGCAGGCCGCGCTGGCGCCAGTCCTCATAATGCCTGGCGACGGCATTTTCTCCTTCGACCATGAAGGCCACTTCGCCGCGATTGCCGATGGCGGAGGGCTGCGGCTCGACCTTGCTGCGCCGCCAGAGGCCGAGCGTGAAGCCGCCCTCAAGCGGAAAAGCGACGAAATTCGGCGCTTCCACCGCCGGTTCGCGGTTCAGCAGATTCCGGTAGAAGCTGGCGCTTTCAGCCGGGTCCTTGACGTAAAGAATGATGAGATTGGGGCTGGTCATTTCGGTTCTCCCGTTGTTTACGAATTGCGCCGCGAGAGATCTCGTCTGCTGACAATGAATGGCAGCAGACTACCGAGGGCGTTGCGATCGCAACGCCCTCTTCTCGTCCGGGTGGAATGTTAATAAGGATTGGGGTGGCCTAGAGCGGGAAACGGTCCTCGCAATGCGGGTCGCGTCCATCAATGAAGCCGAGGTCGCGCTTCAGGTAGTCCGGGGTTGTTTCAAGGTCGAGGCTGGTGCGGTTTCCCCTGCGAAAGCGGAAAACACCCATAACCAGGTGCAGCAGGCCGGAGCGCGCTGACTGGTGGACATCGGCAAAAGTCTCGGCCGAAATGACATCGGCAAAGGACTCGGCCGCAAAACGGTCGTTGGTGAAATGAATGGCTGGAGGCGTTACCATGATCAGTACTCCTTCCTGGTGGATTGAGACTGATAATAACTCCATCTGCTGACAGTTTATGGCAGCAGCGTTCAGTTCTCCATCTGCACGTCCTGCGTCTCGCGCCATTCCTTGAGGAGCACCGTGCGGCGGCGCGGATAACGCACTTCGTGCAACGCCATATCGATGATGCGATCGGTGCGGAAATGGCGGAAATCCTGGCGCAGTTCGCACCAGGCCATGAGGACGCGCACATGCTCGTAATAGCCGAGCCCGAAAGGCCAGACGCGGCGGCGCGAGATACGGCCCTGCTCGTCGCCATAATGCAGTTCGAGGATACGCTCCAGGCGGATCGCCCTGCGGATGGCCGAAACGTCAGCCTTGTCCTCGTCCCTGCGTTTGGGACCGACGAAAAGTGCTGCCGAATCGATCATCTCGCGCATATCGGCCGGCAGCACGGCGGCAATCTTGGCCAGTGCATCGGCGCCGGCGCCGGCAAGGCGTGGCTCGGCGGCGCGGGCCACCCAGCGCGAGCCGAGCACCAATGCCTCCAGCTCTTCTTCGGAAAACATCATCGGCGGCAGCATGAAGCCGGGCTTCAGCACATAACCGATGCCGGCTTCGCCTTCGATCATCGCGCCCTGGGCCTGCAGGCTGGCAATATCGCGATAGAGCGTGCGCAGACTGACCCCGGTCTCTTGTGCCAGCACCGTGCCGGTCACCGGCCGCCGGTAACGCCGGAGCGTCTGGAGCAGCGTCAACAGCCGTTCCGAGCGGGCGACCGGCATGGCGCTATCGCTTCCACTCCACCCAGTCGCGCATCAGGCGGTGGGCGATCGCCCCTTTCGGCGGAGAGGCCTTGCCTGTCGCGCTCGGGCGTTCCAGCATCTCGATCGTTTCCTCGCGGGTGAACCAGCGGCAATCCTCCAGCTCGGTCTCGTCGCGGCTGATTTCGGTGGATTTCGCCTCGGCGTAACAGCCGATCATCAGTGAATGCGGCATCGGCCAGGGCTGCGAGGCGTGATATCGGATGCGGCCGGTGCGGATGCCCGATTCCTCCAGCGTTTCGCGGCGCACGGCGTTCTCGATGGTCTCGCCGGGTTCGAGGAAGCCGGCAAGACAGGAATACATGCCGGGCGCGAAATGCGGGCTGCGCCCGAGCAGGCAGAGGTCGCGCTGCTCGTCGACCGTCAGCATGATGACGACAGGATCGGTGCGGGGGAAGATCACGTGTTCGCAGGCTGCGCAGACGCGCTTGTAGCCGCCGATGTGGATCTCCATCGCCGAGCCGCAGCGGCCGCAGAAGCGGTTGTCGCCATTCCAGCGGATGAGGCTTGCGGCCTGGGCGAATTCACCGAGCAACACCTCGTCGATCAGCATTTCGCGAAACAGCGTGCGGCCGTCGGCAGGCTTGTAGTGGCTGGTGAGGTCGTCGACGTCGATGCGGACGGGAACGGCAAGGCGCGGCTCGCCGGTCTTGCGGAAGCCGAGAAGTATGGTCTCGTTCCAGTTCGGCTGCAATTCCTGCAGCTCGTAGCGGGCAAAGAGCGGATCGAGCACCTGGCCGTCATGCTTCAGCACCAGCTTATCTGCCGCGAAGGCGAAGATATGGGTGCCTTCCTTGGCCAGCGCCTTTTCGACGGATTGTTCGTCGCGATGCTCGGAATCGCGGTTGAGATCGTTGGCGGCAAAGGCCGTGAGATTGCTGGGTTCCGGATGAGGCACATCCGAATCGAAAAGCGAATGACTCATGATGACAGGGCTTCCCGCAGCTTCGCTGTAAATTCGTCTCTCTTTCCGTCTTCGTAGGGCTCCGCGCGCCCGAAGCCCCAGACGGGACCCGGCCAGTTGGCATCGCCTTCGAAGCGGGCAATGACATGAACATGAAGCTGGCGGACGATGTTGCCAAGAGCCCCGACATTGATTTTTGTCGCGCCGGTGATCTTCTTCAGCGCCTTGGCGACCAGCTCCGTCTCGAAGGCAAGCAGCACCTGGTCGAGCGGCGTCAGCTCGAAGATTTCGGTTATATCAACCCGGCGAGGCACGAGAATAAGCCAGGGCCAGCGCGCGTCCTTCGACAATCTCAGATCGCAGAGGCCAGTGACCATGATGCTGACGCTGTCATTTTCCAGCCTGGGGTCGAGCACGAAACCGTTCAAAGGGCATTCCTCCTGTCTTTTCCTAGGACTAGAGCCTTTCCCGGTCAGATTGCAACATTCTGTTGGCTCAAACGGAGTCGGATGGTCGACCGGCCGGCGCGCGTCGTAGCCAAGCTCTACGGCCAAGCCGGCCGGTCGATCAGCCGGCCCGTTTCAGCCAACCCGAAGGGCCGGGCATCTTTCCGCCAGGACAGAGGCGATCGGCTCGGACGTACCAAGCGGTATGCCCTTCGCTAATCGCCTCTGCCCTGACGAAAATCTGCTCCGGCAGAATGCTGCAATCTGATCGGGAAAGGCTCTAGCAGTTTTTTTGCATGTTGGCTTGCTTTTGATGACGATATTGCCGATATGTGCATCCGGGAGGTTGGTGGTGGACGAGCCACTCGCCAACCGGGTCAGGTCCGGAAGGAAGCAGCCCTAACGAGCCCGGCACGGGTCATCGTGCCAGCCTCCCACCTTCTCTCCACGAAGTGCCCGACAGTCCGGGCGACAAGCAGGGCGATGAGCGACACCGAGCGACAATCAAAAGATGCCGCCTCGACGGGCACCGGATACCGAGTGCTGGCCCGCAAATACCGCCCCAAGGATTTCACGGACCTGATGGTCGGCCAGGAGCCGATGGTCCGCACCCTCACCAACGCCTTCGAGACCGGCCGCATCGCGCAAGCCTACATGTTGACCGGCGTGCGCGGCGTCGGCAAGACGACGACGGCGCGCATCCTGGCGCGGGCGCTGAACTACAAGACATCAGAGATCGACAAGCCGACGATCGACCTTCGCACGCCGGGCGAGCACTGCCAGGCGATCATGGAAGGCCGGCATGTCGACGTGATCGAGATGGATGCCGCCTCCCATACCGGGATCGACGATATCCGCGAGATTATCGAGCAGGTGCGCTACCGGCCGGTTTCGGCGCGCTACAAGGTCTATATCATCGACGAAGTGCACATGCTGTCGACGCAGGCCTTCAACGGCCTGTTGAAAACGCTGGAAGAGCCGCCGGAGCATGTGAAGTTCATCTTCGCCACCACCGAGATCCGCAAGGTGCCGATCACCGTGCTGTCGCGCTGCCAGCGCTTCGACCTGCGCCGCATCAGCGCCTCCGATCTCGTCGGGCTGTTCACGACGATCGCGGCCAAGGAAGGCATCGACGCGGAAGCCGACGCGCTGGCGATGATCGCGCGTGCGGCCGAAGGCTCGGCGCGCGACGGCCTGTCGCTGCTCGACCAGGCGATCGCCCATGGCGCGGGCGTCGTGCAGGCGGAAGCTGTGCGCAGCATGCTCGGCCTTGCCGATCGCGCCCGGATCGTCGATCTCTTCCAGCATATCGTCAAAGGCGATGTGGCCGCCGCTCTCGGCGAGTTCCAGAACCAGTACGAAGCCGGCGCCAATCCGGTGGTAGTGCTGACCGATCTTGCCGATTTCACCCATCTGGTGACGCGGCTGAAATATGTGCCGGATGCAGCAAACGATCCTTCGCTCAGCGAGGTCGAGCGCACCAAGGCGGCGGAATTTGGGAAGAGCGTTGCAGTGACCACGCTGTCGCGCATCTGGCAGATGCTGCTCAAAGGCATTCCGGAAACGGAAGGCTCGTCGCGGACGGCAGGGGCGGCCGAAATGGTGCTGATCCGGCTTGCGCATGCCGCGCATCTGCCGGCGCCCGAGGACGCGGCGCGGCGGCTGGCGGAATTTTCCGGCGACAATGCCGGGACACGGCCCTCCTCTCCGCCGTCCGGCAATGGCGGCGGCAACGGTACACGGGTTCCTTATCAAAGCAGTGTCGCGGCGCGTGCAGCAGAAACCGCGCCGAGCCAGCCGCCCTCTTCCGCGCCGGTGGCGATGCTGCGTGCCGTGCCGAGCAGCCAACCAGAGACGATGCCTGTCGGGCGGATCGAGCCAAAACCGGCGGAGGCACCGAAGCCGCTCGTCCCGGTCAATTCGGTCAACGATATCGTCAACCTCGCCACCGAGAAACGCGATCCGAAGCTGAAGGCGATGGTGCGCACCTTCCTGCGCCCGGTCCGGATCGAAGCCGGCCGGCTCGACGTCAGCCTGGCTCCCGGTGCGCCGACGACGCTGCTCAACGAGCTTGCCGTCAAGCTGAAGGAATGGACCGGCATCCATTGGATCGTCAGCCTCAGCCGCGACGAGGGCCAGCCGACGCTTGTCGAAGCGGAGGCCAGGACGCGGGAACAGCATGTGATCGACGCGCGCCAGGACCCTGACGTGGCCGCAATCCTTGCACATTTTCCCGGTGCCAAGATCATCGACGTACGCGTACGGGCGCCCGAACCGGAGGAGGAAGGCGAGGCGACGCCGCCGGCCGCCGCCGAATCCGAGGAAGGTGACATCCTGCCGGGCGACGACATAGAATTCTGAGGTTTCAAGAAGGAGCAAGACGATGCGCGACATCATGGGCATGATGGGCAAAGTCAAGGAAATGCAGGCCAAGATGGAGCAGATGCAGGCGGAGATCGCCGAGCTCACGGCCGAAGGCAAAGCGGGCGGCGGTCTCGTCGCCGTGGTCATCACGGGCAAGGGCGACCTGAAGAGCCTGAAGATCGATCCGTCGCTGTTCAAGGAAGACGATGTCGAGATCCTCGAGGACCTGATCGTCGCCGCCCACAAGGACGCCAAGGACAAGGCCGAGGCGCTGGCCGCCGAAAAGACCAAGGCCCTGACGGCAGGCCTGCCGATCCCGCCGGGCTTCAAGCTGCCATTCTGAGCAATCGTCGCGTATACCCCGGGACGGTCAATACTCGGCTTGCAACAAGGCTCTCAGCTTGTAGTGGATCGGTGCGGCGAGATATCGCGATCGGTCCGCCTCTGACAGACGGCGGCCGAACGTTTTTATCAGCTCCGGCATCGTGACTTTCTCTCCCGCAAAGGGTCGATGATCAACAGGCATCCCAGCCTCGGCTACGCCACCTTGGATGACGCGGCAGTAGATGCCGGGACGAGCAGCGGCCGTATAGCGTTTGACGAATTTCGGATCGGCCATCCTGGCGGCGAAGGTGGCGCAGGGGATGCGACATGCGGTGACTTCGAGGATGATCTCGCCTAATGTGAACCGGTCTCCGACGCAGACGTCGCGATTGTCGAGGCCTGAGATCACCATGTTTTCGCCGAAAGTGCCGGGCTCATAAGGCCCGCCGAGCTCCCTGCCCCACCAGTCGAGCGTCAGTGATCCCTCGACATAGACCGCCTGATCGACGCCGCCATGGTGTTTGCGGTTGCAGATCGCATCGCCGACCAGACCTTCGGCGTCGATCATCACCGCGCCGTTGACGGCGTGTTTGAAGATACCGGTCTTGTAGCTCTTGCCCGGCAGTCTTTCCGGATTGCCGGTGCACAGGGCCAGGATTTTCATGGGATGGCCGATCCTTCCGCGATTCCGTTTTCGTTCCATATCAGTTAAGAACGGCGCATGGCAAAACGAGTCACCGGACCCGAAATCGAAAAACTCATCCAGCTTCTGGCGAAGGTGCCGGGCCTCGGGCCGCGCTCGGCGCGCCGGGCGGCACTGCATCTGATCAAGAAAAAGGACCAGCTGCTCGGCCCGCTGTCGAATGCAATGGGCGAGGCCTATGACAAGGTGAAGATCTGCTCGCGCTGCGGCAATGTCGATACGGTCGACCCCTGCATTGTCTGCACCGACGTCCAACGCGATCAATCCGTCATCATCGTCGTCGAGGACGTATCGGATCTCTGGGCGCTGGAGCGGGCAGGTGCGATGAACGCCGCCTATCATGTGCTCGGCGGCACGCTGTCGCCGCTCGACGGGGTCGGTCCTGACGATCTCAACATTCGCGGCCTGATCGACCGGCTCGGCGAAGGCGGCATCCGGGAACTGATCATCGCGGTCAATGCCACGGTCGAGGGACAAACGACGGCGCACTACATCACCGATCAGTTGCAGGGGCTCGACGTGAAGATCACGCGGCTGGCGCATGGCGTACCCGTCGGCGGCGAGCTCGACTATCTCGACGAGGGCACGCTTGCGGCCGCACTTCGGGCGCGGACTGTGATATGAGGGGTTTGCATATGCCGGAAGATACCCCCCTCTGCCCTGCCGGGCATCTCCCCCACAAGGGGGGAGATCACAAGTGGCTTTGGTTTCCCGCTTCATTCTCGGTTTGCCGCGCGGAAACGTCGATTGTCGCCGGAAACGTCGGCGCCCAGCCAATCTCCCCACCTGTGGGGGAGATGCCCGGCAGGGCAGAGGGGGGTGTTCCGCGGCGGCTGCGGATATTCGCACTCGCTTTAACGGCAGCCCTCCTCCCCCTGCCCGCCCTCGCGGCCCCTTCAAAAGCCGATGTCGAGGTGCAGTTCGAAAAATGGGTGCAGGCCGACCTCTGGCCGGAGGCGAAGGCGAACGGCATTTCGGAGAAGGTCTTTCAAGCCGCTTTCTCCGGGATCACGCTGAACTGGAACCTGCCCGACCTCGCCCCGCCGGGTTTTCCGCCGCCGAAGGAGCAGAAGCAGACGCAGGCCGAGTTTTCCTCGCCCGCTCCCTATTTCAACGAAGACCAGCTGAAGAAGCTTGCCGCGACGGGACGCGGCTTTGCCGCCCAATACGGCTCGACGCTGAAGCGGATCGAAGAGACCTATGGCGTGCCGGGCTCGATCGTACTGGCCATCTGGGGCCGGGAGACCGGCTTCGGTGCGGCAAAGATCCCGAATTCGGCGGTCGAGGTGCTGGCGACCAAAGCCTTCATGTCGACGCGCAAGGAGATGTTCCGCACCGAGCTGATGGCCGCACTCCATATTCTCGACGGCGGCGACGTCACACCTGCCAACTTCAAGGGTTCGTGGGCGGGCGCACTCGGCCAGCCGCAATTCATGCCGACCAGCTATCTGAAATATGCCGTGGATTTCGATGGCGACGGTCACCGCAATATCTGGACCTCGGTTCCCGATACGCTCGCCTCGATCGCCAATTACCTGGTCAAGAAAGGCTGGCAGCGCGACCGCGACTGGGGATTCGAGGTGTCGATACCGGAGGCGGTCTCCTGCGCGCAGGAGGGACCCGATCTGGCAAAGCCGCTGTCGCACTGGGCCTCGCTCGGCATCGACCGCATCTCCGGCAAGGGCTTTCCCGCCGGCGAAATGAAGGCCGAGGGCATGATGCTGGTTCCGGCCGGCCGAGACGGACCGGAATTCATCGTCACGCCGAATTTCTACATCATCAAGGAATACAATAATTCCGATCTCTACGCGCTCTATATCGGCAATCTTGCCGACCGGATCGCCTATAATGGCGGCGCCTTCCAGGGCAGATGGGGCGATGTCGGCAAGATGCTGCGCTCGGATGTCGCCGCCATGCAGAAGGCGCTGGAACGGCAGGGCTATGATGTCGGCGGTTCCGACGGTCTGCCGGGCTACAAGACCCGGCGTTCGATCGGCCAGTGGCAAGCAAAGAACGGCATGAAGCCGACATGTTTTCCCGAGGCGACGATGAAGGGCAAGCTGAAGTAATCGGCTTTATAGAGTGCGCTTCAAACCTTCATGGCTGGCAACGAAACCGAGCCTCTCATAGAAGCGGATCGCATCCCCTCGCGCCTTGTCCGATGTCAGCTGCACCAAGCCGCAGCCGCGCTCGGCGCACTGAGCAATCGCCCATTCGATGAATTGCGCGCCGAGGCCCGAGCCGCGAAGGTCCCTTGCCACACGCACGCTTTCGATCTGGCCGCGCCACATGCCCGTCCTCGAGAGGCCGGGAAGAAAGCTCAGTTGCAGGCAGCCGACGACCTGGTCGGCCGCGTCGGTCGCGACAGCCAACAGCTGGTTGGCATCCGCCTCGATCGCGGCGAAGGCCGAGAGATAACGTGCATCGACGTGATCGGAGACGATTTCTCTGGCGCCGCCGAGATCGTCATCGCCAAGAAGCCGGACGATGGCGGCAAGATCGGATAGGCGGGCGAGCCTGAAATTATGCATTGACTGTTCTCAATGATGCAGATCGATCGGCGCTTTGTGGAAGACATCGTCACCTGGCGCAATGGCCTGGCGCTCGATCATGCGGTGAACATGAGGCGGGCCTTCGCCGCGATGGAGCGCGCGCAGCCTGTCGATATTTTCGGCATCGGCCTGCGTGCGCCGCTGGTTGTGTCTTATATATTCGACCCATGTCGGCGTATGATAGGTCTCCGTCCACAGCCCCGGATTTTCAAGATCGCGCATCAGCGCCCAATTGCGGGCGCCGTCGCGGATGCGAATGCGGCGGCGCTCGCCCATCAGCGCCATGAATTCCGCAAGGTCGTCGTCGGCAATCTCGTAATCGACCTGGATGACGATCGGACCGCTGCGCGGCGTGATGTCGAGGCTGAGCGCCGGCGCTGTGAAGCGGTTCAGCGGATCGAGGTTGAGCGAGGCGAAGGCCGGCATCGAAAAACGCAGGCCGATCGCGATGCCGAGCAGCATGACGGCGGATGACATCAGCAGCGCATTCGCGACGCCGTAGCGGTCGGCGGCAACGCCCCACAGCCAGCTGCCGCCGGCAATGCCGCCGAAGGTGACGGTCTGGTAGAGCGACAGCGCCCGGCCGACCACCCAGCGCGGCGTCGAAAGCTGGACGATGGTGTTGAACAGCGATAGTGCAGAGACCCAGCAGGCGCCGGAGACGAGCAGCCCCGCAGAGGTGAGGACGGCGCTCGGGCTCACGGCGGCGATGACGGCGCTCAATGCGAAGCCGGCAAAGGAGAGGCGGATGATCATCTCGCTGGACAGCACCTGGCGAAGCCTGGCGTTCAGCACCGCACCGCCGATCGCGCCGATGCCGAAAGCGCCGAGCATGAAACCATAGGTCAGCGGGCCGCCGGCAACGAGATCGAGGGCGACGATCGGCAGCAGCGCCAGGATCGAGCTGGCGCCGATGCCGAAGAGCAGTCCCCTGACAAGAACCTTTTCAAGATTGGGCGACATCGAGACATAACGCAGGCCGGCAAAGATGGCGCTGCCGAGCGCCTCCCGCGGCAGGGTCGAGACGGGCGCGGCTGGCCGCCAACGCAGCAGGGCATAGATCAAGGCGAGGTAACTCAGCGTATTCACCGCGAAGGCCGCAGCCGCGCCTGCGGCCGCGACGATGACGCCGCCGATCGCCGGGCCGACGCTGCGGGTGATGTTGAAACCCATGCTGTTCAGCGTGACCGCGGCCGGCAGATCGGCGCGCGGCACCATATCGCCGACCGATGCCTGCCAGGAGGGATTGTTGAGTGCGGTGCCGCAGCCGATCAGGAAGGTGAAGAAGAGCAGCAGCCAGGGCGTGATCCAGCCGAGCAGGGCTGAGGCCGTCAGCAGGCCTGAGACGGTGAGCATCAGGCACTGCGCCGTCAGCATGACCCTGCGCCGGTCATAATTGTCGGCAAGCGCACCCGATATCAGCGAAAACAGCATGATCGGCAGCGCCGTCGAGGTCTGCACCAGCGCCACCATGTCCTCCGAAGCGGTAATCGTCGTCATCATCCAGGCGGCGCCGACCGCTTGGATCAGGCCGCCGAAATTCGAAGAAAGGCTCGCAAACCAGATGGTGCGGTAGGTATCGTGCCGCAAAGGCGCCAATGTCGACGAAGTGTAGGCCACGATTTCTCCCGCTTTTGTTATTGCGCGCCAACGGCAATATATGCGCAAGACCGGCGCCGGCCATAGGCCTCATCATGTCGCCGGAAGCGAATTGGCCGAATCGGTCGCAGACCTTGCAATTTCGGAAAAACCCGACTATATGCCTCTCAAATTCTTGATCGCTTGATGAAGAGTGGGCCGCAAGGACCCGCTCTTTTTTATTAGCGCGATCGCCGAAAAAGCATGAAATTGCGAGGAGCGCACCGCTTGTCGGATCTGACAAACGCAGACAATGAACGTGAGCCGCGGCTGATTACCGAAACCGGGCTCGACCAGCGTCTTGCCGATATCATCGAACCCGTTCTCGTCGACCTGGGCTTCCGCCTTATCCGCGTCCGCATGATGAACCAGAACGGTGCGACGATGCAGGTCATGGCCGAACGCAACGACGGCACGATGACGGTTCAGGATTGCGAAGAAGTCTCGATGGCGATTTCTCCCGTCCTCGATGTGGAAGATCCGGTCGATAAAGAGTATCATCTGGAAGTGTCGTCGCCCGGCATCGACCGTCCGATGGTGCGGAAATCCGATTTCGTCCGTTGGCAGGGCCACCTTGTGAAATGCGAGACGTCGATCTTGATCGACAATCGCAAGCGCTTCCGCGGCAAGATCGTCGAAGCAGGCACAGATGGTTTCACGCTCGAGCGTGACCAGGTCGCCTATGGGGAAGAGCAGAAGGTCACTATTCCCTTCACGGCGCTTAGCGATGCGAAGCTCATTCTGACCGACGACCTGATCCGCGACGCGTTGCGCGCCGACAAGCTGGCGAAAGCCCAGGCCGCCAACCAGAACGAAGCGGACGACGAAGAATAACCGATCAACAGACCGCTCCAGGGACGGGAACCCTGGGGTAAAGACGGAGAAACAAGACAATGGCAGTCAGTGCGAACCGGCTCGAACTTCTGCAGATCGCAGATGCAGTGGCGCGCGAAAAGGTCATCGACCGCGAGATCGTGCTGGCCGCAATGGCCGATGCCATCCAGAAGGCGGCACGCTCCCGTTACGGCACCGAGTCCAACATCCGGGCCGACATCAATCCGAAGACCGGCGAAATCCGCCTGCAGCGCCTGCTCGAAGTCGTCGAGAAGGCCGAAGATTATTCGACGCAGATCCCGCTGGAACTAGCCCGCGACCGCAACCCGGACGCCGCACTCGGCGATTTCATCGCCGATCCGCTGCCGCCGATGGATTTCGGCCGCATCGCCGCACAGTCGGCCAAGCAGGTGATCGTGCAGAAGGTGCGTGAAGCCGAGCGCGACCGCCAGTTCGACGAATTCAAGGATCGCGTCGGCGAAATCGTCAACGGTACCGTCAAGCGCGTCGAATACGGCAATGTCATCGTCGATCTTGGCCGTGGCGAAGGCATCATCCGCCGCGACGAAATGATCCCGCGCGAAAACGTCCGCTATGGCGATCGCGTCCGTGCCTATGTCTATGATGTCCGTCGCGAGCAGCGCGGCCCGCAGATCTTCCTGTCGCGCACGCATCCGCAATTCATGGTGAAGCTCTTCACCATGGAAGTGCCGGAGATCTACGACGGCATCATCCAGGTGAAGTCGGTTGCCCGCGATCCGGGTTCACGCGCCAAGATCGCCGTGATCTCCAACGACAGCTCGATCGATCCGGTCGGCGCCTGCGTCGGTATGCGCGGCTCACGCGTTCAGGCCGTCGTCGGCGAGCTCCAGGGCGAGAAGATCGACATCATTCCGTGGAGCCAAGATCCGGCGACCTTCGTCGTCAACGCCCTGCAGCCGGCCGAAGTCGCCAAGGTCGTTCTCGACGAGGATGCCGAGCGTATCGAAGTCGTCGTTCCCGACGAGCAGCTGTCGCTTGCCATCGGCCGCCGCGGCCAGAACGTCCGCCTCGCTTCGCAGCTGACCGGCTGGGATATCGACATCATGACGGAGGCCGAGGAATCGGAACGCCGCCAGAAGGAATTCAACGAGCGCACCAACCTGTTCATGGATTCGCTCGATGTCGACGAGATGGTCGGCCAGGTTCTGGCTTCGGAAGGTTTTGCCGCGGTCGAAGAACTGGCTTATGTCGATCTCGATGAAATCTCGTCGATCGACGGTTTCGACGAGGAGACGGCGCAGGAAATCCAGCAGCGCGCCCGCGAATTCCTCGAGCGTCTCGAAGCCGAGATGGACGAGAAGCGCAAGGCGCTCGGTGTTCAGGACGAACTGCGTGAGATCAACGGCATGACCGCCCAGATGATGGTGGCGCTCGGCGAAGACGGCATCAAGACGATCGAGGACTTTGCCGGCTGCGCTGCCGACGATCTCGTCGGCTGGTCGGAGCGCAAGAACGGCGAAACGAAGAAGTTCGAGGGTCTGTTCTCGAAGTTCGACGTCTCGCGCGTCGAAGCAGAACAGATGATCGTCCAGGCCCGCCTTTCGGCTGGCTGGATCACGCAAGAGGACCTGGCAAAGGGGACCGAAGAAGAGGTCACCGAAGCCGAACAAGAAGCATGATGACCGCGCATGAACCGGACGCTCCTCTCGAGGACGACGATCTTGCAGGTTATGACGTGAACGGACGCATGTGCATCGTGACGCGCGAAAGCGGATCGCCGGAAGAGCTGATCCGCTTCGTCGCCGCTCCCGATGGAACAGTTGTCGCCGATCTGAAGCGCGAGCTTCCGGGACGCGGATGCTGGGTGAAGATCGACCGGTCGCTGGTCGACAGGGCGGTGGCGAAGAAGCTCTTCGCCCGCGCGCTGAAGATGGATGTGAAGGCGGCGGACGATCTCGGCGCGAGTGTCGATCGGCTGCTCGCGGCGCAATTGATGCAGATGATGAACATGGCGCGGAAAGCCGGCCAGTTCGTCAGCGGGTCCTCGAAAGTGGATGCCGCGGTCAGAAGCGGAGCAGCCCTTGCGGTGTTCCACGCGACCGGTGCAGCGGACGACGGCGTCCGGAAAATCGACCAGGCCCGCAAGGCCTGGCACCTCGGAATGGAGACCGAGGAGGAGATACCTTCCTTCCGTCTCTTCTCGGAGAGCGAAATGGAAGGCCTGATGGGCCAGAATGCTTTTATCCATGCCGCAGTGCTTGCAGGGCAGGCGGGTGAAGGTGTAGTGAAGCGCGCAAAGATGCTCGAACAGTACCGTATTGGCGGTCAGTCCCGGGCAGCGGGCGGCGCTGGCCGGCAAAAACAATGAGGCGGTCACCGGCATCGGCCGGTCCCATCCTCATTGATCGACAGTATTGAACGACAGGGTCTGATCTAGTCATCGCTCCCTGTCCGAAGGAACGGGAACGAATGACCGATAGTAACGACGACAAGACAATCAGCGTAGCGGGCAAAAAGACACTCACCCTGAAACCATCGGGGATGAGCCAGGGCACCGTTCGCCAGGATATGGGTCGAGGTCGCACCAAGGCGGTCGTCGTCGAGACCCGTAAGCGGCGCCCGATGCGCCCGGAAGACGAAAAGCCGATCACACCCGTCGCTCCGCCGGCCCCCGTGCGCGCAGCCGAACCGGCGCCCGCACCCGTGCAGGCGCGTCCGCAGCAGCCGACGCCGGCTCCGCGGGTTCAGCAGGGCAACAACAACCAGACGAACCAGCGTCCGTCGCAGCAGTCTCACCAGGCGCCGCGCCAGAACGATCGTCCGCGCCCGGTGGTGCTGAACCATCTGTCGCCGGAAGAGATGGACGCCCGCCGCCGCGCGCTTGCCGACTCCCAGGCGCGTGACGCCCAGGATGCGATCCGCCGCGCCGAGGAAGAAAAGCTCCGTGCCGCCGAAGAGGTGATCCGCAAGGCAGCCGAAGCGGAAGAAGCTGCCCGCAGGGCCGCTGAAGAGGCCATCCGGCAGGCTGAGGCACCGGCTGTCGCTGAACCCGCAGCCGCAGAGCCGGCTCCGGCCGAAGCACGCACCGACGCGGCACGGCCGCAGCAGCCCGCATCGTCGGCACCGGCCGCACGCCGGCCCGACGCGGCTGCAGCACCTGTTGCCCGTCCGGCACCCGGTGCTGCCGTCCCTGGGGCCATTCGCGGCCGTCGCGACGAAAAGGAAGAAGACGATCGTGGCGCAGCGCGCGGCGGTCCGGTCCGTGGCCGCGTCGTTCGCCCGGAACCCGCAAAGCCGGTCACGACTCGTCCGAAGACGGATGAAGAGCGCCGCCGCGGCAAGTTGACGATCACCACCGCCAACGTCGACGGCGAGGATAATGCCCGCGGCCGTTCGCTCTCGGCGATGCGTCGCCGGCAGGAGAAGTTCCGCCGCGGTCAGATGCAGGAAACCCGCGAGAAGATCTCTCGCGAGGTGGTTCTGCCCGAGACCATCACCATTCAGGAACTGTCGCAGCGCATGTCCGAACGCGCCGTCGACGTCATCAAGTACCTGATGAAGGAAGGCCAGATGATGAAGCCGGGCGACGTCATCGACGCCGACCTTGCCGAAATCATCGCCGGCGAATTCGGCCATACGGTCAGGCGCGTGTCGGAATCCGACGTCGAACTCGGCATCTTCAACGTGTCCGACGACGATGGCGAACTGGTTTCGCGCCCGCCCGTCGTTACCATCATGGGCCATGTCGACCACGGCAAGACCTCGCTGCTCGACGCCATCCGCCATGCCAACGTGGTCTCCGGCGAAGCCGGTGGCATCACCCAGCATATCGGCGCCTATCAGGTGGAGCAGAACGGTCAGAAGATCACCTTCATCGATACGCCCGGCCACGCCGCCTTCACGGCAATGCGTGCCCGCGGTGCGCAGGCGACCGATATCGCGATCCTGGTCGTCGCAGCCGACGACAGCGTGATGCCGCAGACGATCGAATCGATCAACCACGCCAAGGCGGCTGGTGTTCCGATCATCGTGGCGATCAACAAGGTCGACAAGCACGAGGCTGATCCGCAGAAGGTCCGCAACCAGCTGCTGCAGCACGAAGTCTTCGTGGAATCCATGGGCGGCGAAGTGCTTGACGTCGAGGTTTCGGCCAAGACCGGCAAGAACCTCGACAAGCTGCTCGAGGCGATCCTGCTGCAGGCCGAAATTCTCGATCTCAAGGCCAATGCGAACCGGACCGCCGAAGGCACGGTCATCGAAGCCCAGCTCGATCGTGGCCGTGGTTCGGTCGCGACCGTGCTCGTCCAGAAGGGCACGCTGCGTCCCGGTCAGATCATCGTCGCCGGCGACGTCTGGGGCCGCGTGCGCGCTCTCGTCACCGACAAGGGCGACCATGTGAAGGAAGCAGGTCCGGCAACGCCGGTCGAGGTTCTCGGTCTTTCCGGCACGCCGCAGGCCGGCGACAAGTTCGCCGTCGTCGAAAGCGAAAGCCGCGCCCGCGAAATCTCGGAATATCGTCAGCGTCTGGCCCGCGACAAGGCGGCTGCCCGCCAGTCGGGACAGCGCGGTTCGCTGGAACAGATGATGATGCAGCGCCAGAGCGTCGGCATCAAGGAGTTCCCGCTGGTCATCAAGGGTGACGTGCAGGGCTCGATCGAAGCGATCGCCGGCGCGCTGGAGAAGCTCGGCACCGACGAAGTCCGCGCCCGCATCGTCCATTCGGGCGCCGGCGGCATCACCGAGTCGGATATCTCGCTCGCCGAAGCCTCGAACGCGGCCATCATCGGCTTCAACGTTCGTGCGAATACGCAGGCACGCCAGTTCGCCGAGCGCGAAGGCATCGAAATCCGCTACTACAACATCATCTACGACCTCGTGGATGACGTGAAGGCAGCAATGTCGGGCCTTCTGTCTCCGGAGCGACGCGAAACCTTCATCGGCAATGCAGAGATCCTCGAGGTGTTCAACATCACCAAGGTCGGCAAGGTCGCAGGTTGCCGTGTCGTCGAAGGCAAGGTCGAACGTGGTGCGGGCGTCCGCCTCATCCGCAACGACGTCGTCGTTCACGAAGGCAAGCTCAAGACGCTCAAGCGCTTCAAGGACGAAGTGTCCGAAGTGCCGATGGGTCAGGAATGCGGCATGGCCTTCGAAAACTACGAAGACATGCGCGCCGGCGATGTCATCGAGTGCTTCCGCGTCGAACATATCACGCGCACGCTCTAAACGGCTGCGCCTGAGCTTTCCGAAAGCCATCCGCCAGCCGGCGGATGGCTTTTGGGCATCTGCCGACTTGACCTTTTCGACCAAAAGAGTCATGGACGCTCTCCTTTGACGGGTTCGATTCCCAGCCGCATCGGCAAATAGAGATAACAATGACCAGAGCAACTTCTTCCGCGCCTTCGCAGCGCATGCTGCGCGTTGGCGAACAGGTTCGCGCCGCGATCACCCAGGTGCTGCAGCGGGGCGAAGTACGCGACGACGTCATCGAAGCGACCGTGATCTCGATCTCGGAAGTGCGCATGTCGCCGGACCTCAAGATCGCCACCGCCTATGTGACGCCGCTCGGCGTTTCCGACCACAGCATCGTCATCGAGGCGTTGAACCGCAATGCGAGGTTCATCCGCGGCCGGCTCGGGCAGCAGCTTCGGCAGATGAAATACATGCCGGAGGTGCGCTTCCGCGACGATACCAGTTTCGACAACTACAAGAAGATCGACGAGCTGCTGCGTTCGCCCGAGGTGAGCCGCGACCTCGACGGCGATAATGACGAACAATAAACAGAAGAGACGCATGTCCAAACCACGCAAACCCAAGGGCCGGCCGATTTCGGGCTGGCTCATCCTCGACAAGCCGGTGGATTTCGGCTCGACGGAAGCCGTTTCCAAGATCAAGTGGCTCTATAAGGCCGAGAAGGCCGGTCATGCCGGCACGCTCGATCCGCTCGCCTCCGGCATGCTGCCGATCGCGCTCGGCGACGCGACGAAGACCGTTCCCTACGTGATGGACGGCCGCAAGATCTATAAATTCACGGTGAGCTGGGGCGAGGAGCGCGCGACGGACGATCTCGAGGGCGCGGTGACCAAGAGTTCGGACAAACGCCCGAGCGAACAGCAGATCCGCGATATTCTGCCTGGATATATCGGCACGATCAGCCAGGTGCCGCCGCAGTTTTCCGCGATCAAGATATCAGGTGAACGTGCCTATGATCTGGCGCGCGAAGGCGAAACCGTCGAAATCCCCTCGCGTGAGGTCGATATCTTCCGGCTGACCTTGCTCGCCTGCCCGGACGCCGATCGCGCGCATTTCGAAGTGGAATGCGGCAAGGGCACCTATGTCAGGGCGCTGGCGCGCGATTTCGGCCGCGAGCTCGGCTGCTACGGCCATGTGTCCGGGCTGCGGCGCACCTTCGTCGCGCCTTTCGCGGAAGAGGCCATGGTGCCGCTCGCGGATCTCGTGGCACTGGAAGCGATCGAGGATATGGACGAGCGTCTGGCGGCCCTCGACGCGCTGCTGATCGACACCTGCGAAGCGCTGTCCTCCCTGCCCCATCTCGTCATCAACGACGACCAGGCGCACCGGCTGAAGATGGGCAACCCGATCCTGGTGCGTGGCCGCGATGCGCCGGTTGCCGAAAGCGAAGCCTATGCGACGGCCCGCGGCAAGCTGATCGCGATCGGCGAGATCGGCCAGGGTGAGTTCCGCCCGAAGCGGGTTTTCGCCTGAGCCTATCTTGCTTTCCGACAACGACAGCGATTGTCAGCCGGTAGCGATGCGATATCTTCCCTGTCGGGCCATGGGGGCCTGACAGAGGGAAAGATTATGCGCGGAACTGCTATCGGAATTCTGACGTTCTTTTCGATGTTTCTCGCCGCCGCCGGCGCTCGATCCGCCGAGCGATGGGCCGAGCTTCCGGCCTTTCCTTCGATGCCGGTGGCAAAGACGAGCGGCATGGCCGATGTGAACGACATCAAGATGTATTACGCCGAATACGGCGAAGGCGACCCCATCCTGTTCATTCATGGCGGTCTTGGAAATGCCGACGTCTGGGGTCACCAGGTCGCCGATTTTGCCAAGGATCATCTGGTCATCGTTGCCGACAGCCGCGGACATGGGCGCTCGACGCGCAGCCAGCAGCCCTTCGGTTACGACCTGATGACGTCTGATTACGTCGCCCTTCTCGACTATCTGAAGATCGACAAGGCGACGCTGGTCGGGTGGTCGGATGGCGGCATCATCGGCATCGACATGGCGATGAAACATCCGGATAAGCTGACGCGCGTCATTGCCCAGGCAGCCAACGTCACGACGGACGGCGTCAAGGCTGACGTGATGAACAACAAGACCTTCAACGACTATATCAACGTCGCCGGCGAATATTACCGGAAACTGTCGCCGACGCCGAACGAATACGACGCCTTCGTCACCCAGATCTCCGAAATGTGGGCGACCCAGCCGGCCTGGACGGCAGCGGATCTTGGAAAGATCGCGGTGCCGGTCACGCTCGCCATCGGCGACCATGACGAGGCGGTGAAGCTCGACCATACGGAGATGATGGCAAAAGACATTCCGGGCGCCAAGCTCGTGATCCTGAAAGACGCCAGCCATTTCGCCATGCTGCAGGATCCGACGGGTTACGATGCGATGATCCGGGACGCCATGGCGGGCCGCTGAAAACCGCTGCGGGAGCTCCCCTCTTTCCATTGCTGCTTATTTGGTTTATAGGCAGCGCCAGCGTCAGGTTTGCCTGCTCGCATTCACGGCCAAAGCTGGACGACATCCCGGCTTTTGGCGACTTTATCTCCTCCTCTTAGAAAGGATAACCCGATGTCGATCACTGCTGAGCGCAAGTCTGCGCTGATCAAGGAATATGCGACCGTTGAAGGCGATACCGGTTCTCCGGAAGTCCAGGTCGCGATCCTGACAGAACGCATCAATAACCTGACCGAACACTTCAAGGACCACAAGAAGGATAACCATTCCCGCCGTGGCCTGTTGACGATGGTTTCGAGCCGCCGCTCGCTTCTTGATTATCTCAAGAAGAAGGATGAAGGCCGCTATTCCAAGCTGATCACCAGCCTGGGTATCCGCCGCTAAGATTGTCCGGCGGGCGCTTTCCGAGCGCCCGCCGGCTCTGTTTCGGGACACGGCTCCCGATGAAATGTTCCAGCCGCGCCCTATCTTTTAGCGGTGGAAAGACCGGCAGACCCGGATGGGCCGGTTCTGCCAAACCAACCGTTGACCTGTCATGGGGCAGGATTGCCGGATGCTTTCGGCCAAGGCTTGTCAATGAGCTTTGGCCCGGTTTCTCAGGAATGCCTGATGAAACCGAGGATGGAAAGCCTCCCGTTGTCTTGCCCGTGATACGTCACATTGATTGCGGTCGACTGTGCGCTGCGCCTTGATATCGGCGATGGCGCGTGCTCCCGCATTGAAGGACAAGACATGTTTGATACACACACAGTGGAAATCGAGTGGGCTGGCCGCCCGCTGAAACTCGAAACCGGCAAGATCGCCCGTCAGGCCGACGGCGCCGTTCTCGCCACCTACGGCGAAACCGTCGTTCTCGCCACCGTCGTTTCGGCCAAGGCGCCGAAGGCCGGCCAGGACTTCTTTCCGCTCACCGTCAACTACCAGGAAAAGACCTATGCCGCCGGCAAGATCCCCGGCGGCTATTTCAAGCGCGAAGGCCGTCCGAGCGAAAAGGAAACCCTGGTTTCCCGCCTGATCGACCGCCCGATCCGCCCGCTCTTCCCTGAGGGCTACAAGAACGACACGCAGGTTGTCGTTACCGTTATCCAGCATGACCTCGAAAACGATCCCGACGTGCTGTCGATGGTCGCTACCTCCGCAGCGCTGACGCTGTCCGGCGTTCCCTTCATGGGCCCGGTCGGCGGTGCGCGCGTTGGCTACATCAACGGCGAATACGTTCTCAACCCGCATCTCGACGAGATGGACGAATCGAGCCTCGACCTCGTCGTCGCCGGCACCTACGACGCCGTGCTGATGGTGGAATCCGAAGCCAAGGAACTCAACGAAGACGTCATGCTCGGCGCCGTCATGTTCGGCCACAAGGGCTTCCAACCGGTTCTCGACGCGATCATCAAGCTCGCCGAAGTGGCCGCCAAGGAGCCGCGCGATTTCCAGCCGGCAGACTACTCCGCTCTCGAAAACGAGATGCTCGGCCTTGCCGAAGGTGAACTTCGCGAAGCCTACAAGATCACCCAGAAGGCTGATCGCTACGCCGCCGTCGACGCCGTCAAGGCGAAGGTGAAGGCGCACTTCCTCCCCGAGGAAGGCGAAGCCCGGTACACGGCCGAAGAAGTCGGCGCGATCTTCAAGCATCTGCAGGCGAAGATCGTCCGCTGGAACATCCTCGACACCAAGAGCCGCATCGACGGCCGCAACCTCGAAACCGTTCGTCCGATCGTTTCGGAAGTCGGTCTTCTGCCGCGCACCCACGGATCGGCGCTGTTCACCCGGGGCGAAACCCAGGCGATCGTGGTTGCCACCCTCGGCACCGGCGAAGACGAGCAGTATGTCGACAGCCTAACGGGCATGTACAAGGAGCGCTTCCTGCTCCATTACAACTTCCCTCCCTACTCGGTTGGCGAGACCGGCCGCATGGGCTCCCCGGGTCGCCGCGAAATCGGCCACGGCAAGCTCGCATGGCGCGCGATCCGTCCGATGCTGCCGACGCCTGAGCAGTTCCCCTACACGCTGCGCGTCGTCTCCGAGATCACCGAGTCGAATGGCTCGTCCTCGATGGCGACCGTCTGCGGTACCTCACTCGCTCTGATGGACGCCGGCGTTCCGCTGGCAAAGCCGGTTGCCGGTATCGCCATGGGTCTGATCCTGGAAGGCGATCGTTTCGCTGTCCTCTCCGATATTCTCGGTGACGAAGACCACCTCGGCGATATGGACTTCAAGGTCGCCGGTACCGCCGACGGCATCACCTCGCTGCAGATGGACATCAAGATCACCGGTATCACCGAAGAGATCATGAAGGTCGCCCTTGGCCAGGCCCAGGGCGGTCGCGTCCATATCCTCGGTGAAATGTCCAAGGCCATCACCGAAAGCCGCGGCCAGCTCGGCGAATTCGCTCCGCGCATCGAAGTCATGAACATCCCGGTCGACAAGATCCGTGAAGTCATCGGCTCCGGCGGCAAGGTCATTCGCGAAATCGTCGAAAAGACCGGCGCGAAGATCAACATCGAGGATGACGGCACCGTCAAGATCGCTTCGTCCTCCGGCAAGGAGATCGAAGCGGCCCGCAAGTGGATCCACTCGATCGTCGCCGAGCCTGAGATCGGCCAGGTCTACGAAGGCACGGTCGTCAAGACCGCCGACTTCGGCGCCTTCGTCAACTTCTTCGGCGCCCGTGACGGCCTCGTCCACATCTCGCAGCTCGCTTCCGAGCGTGTCGCCAAGACCCAGGACGTCGTCAAGGAAGGCGACAAGGTCTGGGTCAAGCTGCTCGGCTTCGACGAACGCGGCAAGGTTCGCCTGTCGATGAAGGTCGTCGACCAGGCCACCGGCCAGGAAATCCCGAACGAGAAGAAGAAGGAAGAAGCGGCCGAATAAGCCGCCTTCCAGATTCAATACCGGGCGCGGGAATGCTTCCGCGCCCTTTTTTGTATCTTAAAGCGCGGCGCGATCTTTCCGATCGTTGCCGCACTTCAGGTCTTTGGTTTTGCGCATGTCGTGCTCGCAAAACCGCTGAACACTTTGCGCGACTTAAGACGAGACGAGACCATGAGCAGCGAGACGCTGAAGACCCTGTTCCATCCCTTTGCCAGCGGCACAGTCGCGGCGCCCGGCGAGGGCGAGCGCGTGCTCTTCCTCGGCGCCGAGGCAGGCTTTGCGCTGCCGGAAGGCTTTGCCGCCTCGCTCAGCGCCGTCCAGGGCTTTCGGCCGCTCTATCGGCAGCTGCTGGCCCAGCGGATCGATGCGAAGCCGGAGATCGACGGCGAGGATTACGATGCGGCTCTGGTGCTCTGCACCAAGCACAAGGGCGAGAACGAAGCCAATCTTGCTGCCGCTATCGCCCGTACGCGGCTCGGCGCCCTGATCGTCGTTGCCGGCGCCAAGGAAGACGGCATCCAGCCGCTGCGCAAGCGGATGGAAGGTTTCAATCTCGCCGTCGACCATATGCCGAAATATCACGGCGTCGCCTTCTGGTTCGGCCGGCCGGCGGATGCAGACGAGATCATCTCCAAGCTGGCAAAGGCGCCGGTACGCGTCGACGGTCGTTTCCACGCCACCGCCGGCATGTTCTCACATGACCGCATCGATGCCGGATCGGAGCTGCTGGCCTCGCGCCTGCCTGAGGATTTCACCGGCGACGTGGCGGATTTCGGTGCCGGATGGGGCTATCTCTCCGTCGAGATGGCGCGGAGGTCGCGTGGACTGACGCGCCTCGACCTCTACGAGGCCAACCACGCGGCTCTGGAGGCTTCCAGGGATAATCTGGCTCAGAACTGCCTGAACGCGCCTGCGCGCTTCTTCTGGCACGATCTGGCGGGTGAGCCGGTCAAAGATAAATACGATCTCGTCATCATGAACCCGCCCTTCCATGAGGGGCACGCGGCCGAGCCGGCGCTCGGCCAGGCAATGATCAAGACTGCCGCATCCGCCCTTCGCGGCGGCGGCCGCCTGATGCTCGTCGCCAATCGCGGCCTGCCTTACGAGCCGGTGCTGGCGGCGAATTTCAGAGAAAGCGGCGAAACCTGCCGTAACGCCCGCTTCAAGGTTCTCTGGGCGAAGAAATAGGGCTTATGCAGCCTCGATTTCCTTGCGTGCGGCACTCGCAAGGAAAGCTGAACGGGTCAGGCCGCGCTCTTTCGCGGCTCTGTCAATCGCATCCAGCATGCCTTTGTCGAAGGTGACATTGGCTCGAACGGTGCGTGTCGTATCTTCGATAAATGGAATACGCGTCAAAAAGGCACCAGCGGCCAGCTGCTCGCGGATGTCCTGCCGGGAACTGATCTCATCGTATGAGGACGGCATCGGCAGGGTTTCATCTTCTGCCCAGAGGCGAAGCGCTTCGATGGCGTTTGCAATCAGATCCTCCTCCTCATCGGCGGCGGAGAATACCGACGGCAGATCTGGAAAGCTGATCCCGAAAGCGCTGCCCTTGTCCTTGTGCACGATGGCAATAAAATATTTCATGATTTGTCACTCGCATTCCATCCGGCCTGTTTCGCTATCTCTACAGCGCCGCGCGTCTTTTCAGACGCGCAAAAGGACGCTGTAGCACTTTGAATTGCTGCATAATTTTATCCTTAAATCGATTCCGATTTAAGGAATTAGGCAGAGCGCCGTGCCGATCGGCAGATCCTTCTTCGGGTGCGGAACGATGACGGTCTGATTGCCTCTTCGAAGCTTGTGGTGCGAGCCTTTGATCGAAACGACTTCGAAGCCTTCCCGCTTCAGCCTGGCAATAATCTTCTGACTGTTTCGCTCCACGGACCGCCCCAATCCTTTTCCGATATAACTCTTCTGAACAAAAACGACAAGGCCATACGCATTATAATGCGTATGGCCTTGTAGAAACATCAGGCAGATCTTATTCGACGTCCGCTTTGCGTAGCGTTTCCAGCGTCGGCATGGAGGTGACGTTGAAGCCGGCGTCGACGAAGTGGATTTCGCCGGTGACGCCGGAGGAAAGGTCGGAGAGCAGGTAGAGCGCCGAGCTGCCGACCTGATCGATGGTCACGGTCTTGCGCAGCGGCGCATTGCGCTGGTTCCAGGAAAGGATCGCGCGCGCATCGGAGATGCCGGCGCCGGCAAGCGTGCGGATCGGGCCGGCGGAAATGGCATTGACGCGGATGCCGCGCGGGCCGTAATCGGCAGCGAGATAGCGCACCGAAGCCTCGAGCGCTGCCTTGGCGACGCCCATGACGTTGTAGTTCGGGATGACGCGCGTCGAGCCATTATAGGTCAGCGTCAGCATCGCACCACCATCTTCCATCAACGGAGCGCAGCGCTTGGCGATCTCGGTGAAGGAGAAACAGGAAATGACCATGGTGCGGCTGAAATTCTCACGCGTCGTGTCGGCGTAGAGACCCTTCAGCTCGTTCTTGTCGGAAAAGCCGATGGCATGGACGATGAAATCGAGCTTGCCCCAGCGCTCGCTTATCGCGTCGACGACGGCATCGACCGAGGCGATGTCCTCGACGTCGCAGGGCAGGACGAAATCCGAGCTGACCTCGGCAGCAAGCGGCCTGACGCGCTTGCCGAGCGCATCGCCCTGATAGGTGAAGGCGAGTTCCGAACCCTGTGCGGCGAGAGCTTTTGAAATCCCCCAGGCGATCGAGTGGTTGTTGGCGACGCCCATGACGAGCCCGCGCTTACCCTGCATGATTCCCGTCATATTATTATTATCCGTTATAGCGCTGGAAGACGAGCGTAGCGTTGGTGCCGCCGAAGCCGAAGGAATTGGAGAGGGCAATGTCGATCTTCGCGTCGTCGATACGCTTGCGCACGATCGGCACGCCTTCGAATTCGGGATCAAGCTCGGTGATATGGGCGCTTTCGCCGATGAAGCCTTGCTGCATCATCAGCAGGGAATAGATCGATTCCTGTACGCCGGCAGCGCCAAGTGAATGGCCGGTCAGCGACTTGGTCGACTGGATATGCGGGATCTTCGAGCCGAATACTTCGCGGATGGCGCCGATTTCCTTGCTGTCGCCGACCGGCGTCGACGTGCCGTGGGTGTTGACGTAGTCGACATCGCCTTTGACGGTGGCGAGCGCCTGGCGCATGCAGCGGATAGCGCCTTCGCCCGAGGGGGCGACCATGTCGTATCCATCAGAGGTCGCACCGTAGCCGACGATTTCGGCGTAGATCTTGGCACCGCGGGCCTTGGCGCGCTCCAGCTCCTCGAGCACCAGCACGCCGGCGCCGCCGGCGATGACGAAACCATCGCGGTTGATGTCATAGGCGCGCGAGGCGCTGTCCGGCGTGTCGTTGTACTTAGAGGACATGGCGCCCATGGCGTCGAAGAGGTTGGACATCGTCCAGTCGAGATCCTCATGGCCGCCGGCGAACATCACGTCCTGCTTGCCCCACTGGATCATCTCGGCGGCGTTGCCGATGCAATGCGCCGAGGTCGAGCAGGCCGACGAGATGGAATAATTGACGCCGTGGATCTTGAACCAGGTGGCGAGCGTGGCCGATGCGGTCGAGGACATCGCCTTCGGCACGGCGAAGGGGCCGATGCGCTTCGGGCTGTTGTTCTTGACGGTGATCTCGGCAGCTTCGATCAGGGTGCGGGTGGAGGGACCGCCGGAGCCCATGATGATGCCGGTACGCTCGTTCTGAGCGTAGTCTTTCTCTTCCAGGCCGGAATCGGCAAGTGCCTGCTTCATGGCGACATGGTTCCAGGCGCCGCCCTGCGACAGGAAACGCATGGCGCGGCGGTCGACCAGTTCGGCAAGTTCTGCCGAACCGAGCTTCGGACTGCCCCAGACCTGGCACTTGAACCCATGTTCGGCGAAATCGCTCGAAAAGGAGATACCCGACTTTGCCTGCCGCAAGGATTCGGTGACTTCGGCCGCGTCGTTTCCGATCGAGGACACGACACCCAGACCTGTGACAACTACCCGTCTCATCTGATCAAACCTTTGTTGTTTTCGTCAGCCGCTCGAAATGCGGTTTCAGGCCGTCTTGTCTTTCGATAGACCGACGCGAAGATCGGCCGCCTGATATATGGTCTCGCCGTCCGCTTTTAGCCAGCCGTCGGCGGTGCCGAGGACCAGACGGCCGCGCATGACACGCTTGAAGTCGATGCCATATTCGATCAGCTTCGTCTGTGGCCGGACCATGCCCTTGAATTTCACTTCGCCGGTCGAAAGCGCCATGCCGCGGCCTTCTTCGCCGAGCCAACCCAGAAAGAAACCGGTCAGCTGCCACATGCCGTCGAGACCGAGGCAGCCTGGCATGATCGGATTGCCTTCAAAATGGCAGGGAAAATACCAGTCGTCCGGGCGTACGTCGTATTCCGCCCTGAGGTAGCCCTTATCGAAGGTGCCGCCCGTTTCGGAAATCTCCGTGATGCGGTGAACCATCAGCATGGGCGGCAGGGGCAGCTGCGCATTGCCGGGGCCGAACAGCTCGCCGTGCGCGCAAGCGATGAGTTCTTCATAGGAGAAGCTGGACTGTCTGGTCGTCATAAAGTTTCTTTTCCCCCCGCGTCAAGCCGATGGATGTGAACGTGTAGTCCAAGTTCTTCAGAAAATGAAGCACAAGCAAGGCAGCTTCATTCATCGCCCCGGACCAGGCTTGCGCCATTATTTGGTGGTCGCATACAGGAAGGCTAGGGCTGGGACCAGACCTATTTGCGTCAAAAGCCCGTTTTTGCCGCGTTTATCAGGCTCTCCTCCCCATTGAACTATTGAAAGGCTCCGATGCAAAAGTTATACCGCTTAAAGAAACATGATTGCTTTATGCCAGAATAACCGGAGTTGGTTTTGATGACGGGTGCATTCCCGATCGCAATAGAGGTAAGGCTGCGCGGTGCAGGCCTGCGCCCCACCCGCCAGCGCGTCGCGCTCGGCGACCTCCTGTTTGCCAAGGGCGACCGGCATTTGACCGTCGAGGAACTGCATGAAGAGGCGGTTGCCGCCGGTGTGCCGGTGTCCTTGGCAACCGTCTACAACACGCTGCATCAGTTCACGGAAGCCGGTCTCATCCGCGTTCTCGCCGTCGAGAGCGCCAAGACCTATTTCGACACCAATGTTTCCGACCATCACCATTTCTTCGTCGAAGGCGAGAACGAGGTGCTCGACATTCCCGTCAGCAACCTGACGATCGCCAATCTGCCGGAACCGCCTGAGGGCATGGAGATCGCCCATGTCGACGTGGTGATCCGGCTGCGGGCGAAGCAGGGCTGACGACATCTCTAAAGCGCGTCGCGATCTTTCAGATTCGCTCCTCGCGCTTTAGATCTCTGTTTTTATGCATGTCGTTGTCCCAAAACCGCTGCGCACTTTTGGGCGAGACGCATTAGGCTTCACATGATATCGTCGGGATGCCGGCCGGGCTTGTGCCTGTAGGTCGGGAAGGTCCAGCCGAACCACAGGGCTCCACCGCGCACCGCAAAGGCCGCCACGACGCCGCAGGCTGACGCAAGATAGAGCTGCATTCCAAGTGCATTGGCGAGCGTGAACACGCTGGCGCCGATGAGGGCTGCGGTCACGTAGATTTCCGGCCTCAATAGCACCGAAGGCTCGTTTGCCATCAGATCGCGCAATATACCGCCGAAGGTCGCCGTCAGCGTGCCGGTGACGATCGCAATCGTCGGCGAACCGGTGGCGGCGAGGCCCTTGGCGGCACCGATCACGCAATAGGCGGCAAGGCCGATCGCATCCAGCCAGATCAGCAGCCGATAGCGCGATTCCAGCAGATGGGCGGTGAAGAAAACGATGACGCCGACGATGCAGCAGACGAGGATATAGGCGGGGTTCAGCACCCAGAAGACCGGTACGCGGCCGAGCACGATGTCGCGCACGGTGCCGCCGCCGGTTCCCGTCACCATGGCAAAAAACAAAAAACCGATCAGGTCCAGTTGCTTGCGCGAGGCGGCAAGTGCGCCTGTCGCGGCAAACAGCGCAATGCCGGCATAATCGAGATAGACGAGCAGAGACATGCGAGCCCCGAACCGGCGGAAGTTTTGCGGAATCAATCACGGCGGCAAGGGCGGCGCAAGGCGGCGCGGCCATAAAGCTGGAGTCTTTGATTTAATGCATGTCGTTGTCCCAAAACCGCTGCACAGTTTTGGGCGACATGCATTGGGAGCCTTTATCCAAAGAGGAAAGCCGTGAAAACGCTGGTGCTCGCCGTTCTGAATATCGTCCTGCTGCTTGCCATGCCGGCTGTCGCCCTCAGTCAGCAATCGCTGATCTCCGACCCTGAGATCTACGAGAAGAAACATTTCCAGGAGCAGTGCAAGACGGCCGAGTTTGCCGACGGCTTCATCATCCGGCAGGACATCAACAATGACGGCCTGATCGATGCGGTGGTCAACGAGGGCCAGTTGACCTGCGACGGGCAGAAGGGGCCGCAATGCAATGACGACGGCTGCACCTATAATTTCTACCTGCAAGTTGCCGAAGGCGGTTATTTCATGATCGCGACGGCACAGATCTATGGCTACGATTTCGTCCAGCGCTTCGGCAACATGGTGCTGGCGATGAAGATGCATCCGCGCTTCTGCGACCGCACCGAAGGTGATCCCTGCACCGTGACGGCACGCGTCCGCGGCACGAAATTCGTCACCATCTCGAAGAAGTAAATCTTAGAGCCGTTCCTTCCTGGAAGCGCGGAACCGCTCTAGCCTTTTGTTTTGACGCAATTCCCGGCAAAAGCGCTTCGCGCTTTGCCTGGAAAAACCGCTTCGCACTTTTCCTGGATTTGCTCTATTGCGGATAAAGCTCCGACGTGCGGCCGGCGAGATAATAGCCGACCAGGCCGTACCATTCGCGGATCGCCGTCGCCATGTTCTGCGCATTGAGGTTCGGCTGGGTGAAATCAAACCCAAGGCTCACCTGGCCGTCGCTGCGATAATCGGTCGGCCAGGGCACGATATCGATGCCGAGCTTGCGAAAGATGCCGACGGAGCGCGGCATGTGGAAACCCGATGTGATCAGCAGGCAATTGGAAAGCCCCTGGCTTGTCAGGAATTCCTTGGTGTTGACAGCGTTTTCGAAGGTCGTGCGCGATTGCCTCTCCTCGATCAGGCGATCCCTGCCGACGCCGAAGAGCGGGAAGAAACGCTCGGACGCCGCCGCATCGCCTTCGTAGATGCCCGAAATAGAGCCGTCGCCGCCCGATACCAGGATGCGCGACTGCGGAAATTTCTGCGCGAGCCGCAAGGCTTCGACGAAGCGGTCGGCCGCGGCGTTGAACTCGATGCCGTGACGCACCGTATTCACCTCGTTTTCGAAGGCGCCGCCGAGCACGATCATGCATTGCAGGCTATCGGGATCGGCGGCGGGCTTTGCGAAGCGCTGCTCGAGACCCTGCATCAGCAGGTTGCCGGCCGTGGTGTAGAGCGTGACGAAGAGGATGAGGGCTGAACCCGTTGCGCCGAGGATACTTAAGATACGCCAGCGCAGAAGGCCGGCAATGAGGGCCAAGAAGACGAGGAAGAATGCCAGCGACAGCGGCTGAGCGAAAATCCAGACAAGCTTCGAAATCAGGAACAAGACCCACTCCTTGAGGATTGGCGGCGATCCTTCCTATCCGATTCGACGGTGACAGGAATGCGACGGTTTTATTTCGCGCGCGTGATGGCCGATCCGCTCGGTGCGACCTTCTGATTGAAGCGGCGCTGAAGCGGCCGCGGGATGAGCATGGCGGCAAGTGCAAGCACCATGGCGAAAAGGGAGACCAGCCACAGCGCATGCGCGCCCGTTAGCCGTGTCAGGACGGCCCCGGCGATTGCGCCGAGCACCATGCCGCCCCAGGGCACGATCTGGATCGTCCATTCGACACGACGATCGCCGATGATCCAGCGGCCGATACCGCGGCCGAAACGCGACAGGGCGCCGGTCACATAGGTCAGCCCGATCGGCAGGCCTTCAATGTGCTCGACGGCAGCGTTCACCATGCCCATGGAAAAAACGATCATGTAGAACCGCACAAACAGCATGTTCTGCACTGTCATCATCGAGGCGAGCGCCAGAACCAGGCTGACGCAGCCGAGCACCACAAAGATGCGGCGCTCGGAGACATGGGAGATGACGACGCCAGCCGCATTGCCGAGCACGAAAATGACAATGGCGGAGATCAGGATCGCGGCGTGATAAAGATTGCCCTCGCTCAAGGCGAGTGCTGCCCGCGTCGTGTTGCCCGTCATGAAGGAGACGAAATCGCCGGTCAGCAGAAGACCGGTGGCATCGGTCATGCCGGCCAGAAACGAGATCGAGCCGACAAGGGCGAGCCCGGTCAGGGTTCGTCGTGTCCGGATGATGCGGCGGCGTCTTGCTCTGGTCATTGGCTGAGGGTCCTGGAGCCGAATCGCTGAGATTGCGGCAACAAATATACATCGTCCTATTGAGGAATTGGCAAAGGCGATTGGAAGGGGTGGGCGGCACTTGAACGGCAGGATATTTTTCGGTCGCCGGTGGCCGGTCGGCGTTGCGGAACTGTTCTGTCCGGTACCTTACGGAGATCAAAATATCGAAGGCTCCTTCCCAACAATGCCCTTTGCCGAACGCATTCCACCACTGCCTCCCCGGCATCTTCGTGCTTTCCGTCGCTTTGGGAGAGGTCTGCCGATCAGCCGAAACGACGTGTTTGTCCGATATCGCACAGCAACGATTCGCAGGGTCGGGACTTTCCTTCTCATCCCAGGAGAGAAAAAATGGTGCCCCTATCTGCACTACCTCCGGCGCTTTGCAGCAAAGAAAACATCCCCGATCGAGTCGGAAATTGTCGAGCTGACTCCGGCGTTGTGCGCATTTGCCCGAAGATTCTTGCGCAGTGAGGACGACATCTCGTGCAGGAAACGCTGCTGAAGGCGTTCAATTCGATTCGGCTCTACCATCCCGGCACCTCTCAAATCCTGGCTCTTTACCATCCTTCGAAATACGTTCTGCACCAATTGCCGTCGCCGACACTGCGATCACGATCGCTCCCATCTTGTGATGGATTAGCCGATAGCGCACAGGCTGGCCGGGATGACACAGGACGTATTCCGTTTTTGGAACTCTGAAGAGAGGCTTTCCCCTCCATGAGCAGGGACTTTCCCGTGCAAGGTTTCTGGGAATTTTCAGGACTCGAGAATGTTATCCGATGCTTATCGCCGGTCCTTGGTTCGCCCCGATGATGTTCGACGAACCGGGCATCGGCTATCGCGTCGTCGGTGAACTTTATGAGTCTGGCGACGATACGATAGCAAGGCTGGATCGGCTCGAATCCTTCGGCAGGGCTGGCAACCTGTGCGTGGCGATAGACGTGGAGCCGGTCGCCGGCGGGCCAATATGCAGAGCCCTGGCATACATGAAATCACGGCACCTCGCCGAGCCCGTTCACTCGAATTATCTGCGAGTCTACGAAGACAGACGGTTTATTCCGTTTGACCGGAGGGGTTGAGGCGCTTGTGGCCGGCCTAACAATGAAAGGCTGGAAGGGTTGCCCGAAACGGACGCGACAAAACCCTGGCGACGCCACCGTCGATATGAAGCGGATTGAGCGACGGCCATCGTCGCAATGCGAGGCGTGCATGCGACCTTCCGGATTTGACGCGAGATGGCTAGAGTCTTTTCTTTGCGAACGCTCTGCCTGAAGCCGACTTCAGATATTTCTCGAAAGCGAAGGCCTGCGCTTCATCGGAGAAAGCGAGATAGGTCTTGAGAGACCCAAGGAAGATATTTCGAGGTGTGAGAAACCTCGCCGGCGTTGTGTTTTGCCAAGCGCGACTTCAGGTCACTCGTCACGCCAACATAATAGCGATCCGGAAATTCAGTGCTATGGAGAATGTAGACGTACTTCATGGAAGGATCATAGCCCGCCTACGTTGCTTCGCAACTTCGGCGCGGCAGCCTCCGCTTCCTTCTCGCTCTCGTCCCGTCAAGCCTTCCGGCTTGCCGAGCCGAAGCTCGAAGAGCGTAGGCTGGTGGAGCTAAGCGGGATCGAACCGCTGACCTCTTGCATGCCATGCAAGCGCTCTCCCAGCTGAGCTATAGCCCCATCAGGGTGGTCCGGCTCGGGGCCGGTCCTGGGATGCTCCTCAAGGCGCGTGCCCTGCGGAGTGGCGGCTTATTACTTCCGGATTCCGGAGATAGCAAGCCTAAAAAATCTGGCCCGGAGAATTTTTTCCTCGCCGGGCCGAAATGCGGTCTCAGACTTCGTCGTCGTCGCCGGTCACGCCGATGATGTCGCTCATGTCGTCATCATCGTCATCTTCGTCGGGTGTGAGGAAGGTATCGTCGTCGTCGTCGCCTTCGATTTCGACATCGTCATCGCCGATATCGGGGATGTCGTCACCGCTGGCGGCGTCATCGGCATCTTCCAGCGAAACCAGTTCGACTTCGGTGTTTTCAGTATCGACTTCCGCGACCTCGTCTTCCTCGGCAACTTCGGCGATCGCCGAGGTTTCTTCGAAGAAAGAGAGGGGATAGGATTTGCCGGTATAAGGAGAGACGATCGGATCCCGGTTCAGATCATAAAACTTCTTGCCGGTTTCCGGATCGGTACGCTTGGTTCCAAGTTCCGCTTTCGCCACTATAAGCCTCGTGTGAATGACCGAATGCAGGATTCGGCAAATGCCGATCAAGCCGGCGTTCCATCGGAATTTATAAGCCGGTCCCCTTAATCGCTGTGGCTTCCCATGTCAAAGCCAAACTTTGCGATCCGGGCGCCGGGTTTTTGGCAAGCTGACGGATGACCGCCCGGCACGTTTATGTTAACGAGCCGCAACAGCTGCAAAAGCGGACGGGAATTGCGACCGACCAAGCCTATCTTGCAGCAAAAATAGACTGCGTTTGCAAAGGATTACGCATGCTGCACGGCTCTGCGCCCAGGCCCGCCACCGCCCGCAAATCCGCCGGCCTTACGGGCAGCGTCCGTATTCCGGGCGACAAGTCGATCTCGCATCGTTCCTTCATGTTCGGCGGGCTTGCTTCCGGGCAAACCCGGATCACCGGCCTGCTCGAGGGCGAGGACGTGATCAATACCGGCCGGGCAATGCAGGCGATGGGCGCCAGAATTCGCAAAGAGGGAGCGCAGTGGGTGATCGACGGCACCGGCAACGGCGCGCTGCTTGCGCCTGACGCGCCGCTCGACTTCGGCAATGCCGGCACCGGCGTACGGCTGACCATGGGCCTCGTCGGCACCTACGACTTTCACTCCACCTTCACAGGCGACGCCTCGCTTTCGAAACGGCCGATGGGCCGCGTGCTCGATCCGTTGCGCGAAATGGGCGTGCAGGTCAGCGCCTTCGAAGGCGACAGGCTGCCGGTGACGCTCAAAGGGCCGGGAACGCCGAGCCCGATCCGCTATCGCGTGCCGATGGCATCCGCCCAAGTGAAATCGGCCGTGCTGCTTGCCGGCCTCAATACGCCTGGCATCACCACGGTCATCGAGCCGGTGATGACGCGCGACCATACCGAAAAGATGCTGCAGGGTTTTGGCGCCGCCCTTTCCGTCGAGACCGATAGCGAGGGTGTGCGCACAATCCGGCTCGAAGGCCGCGGCAAGCTGGCGGGCCAGGTGATCGACATTCCGGGCGATCCCTCCTCCACCGCCTTCCCGCTGGTTGCGGCGCTGCTTGTCCCCGGCTCCGACATCACCATCGTCAACGTGCTGATGAACGCGACCCGCACCGGGCTGATCCTGACGCTGCAGGAGATGGGGGCCGATATCGAGGTGGTGAATGCGCGTCTTGCCGGCGGCGAGGACGTGGCGGATCTGCGCGTGCGCCATTCCGAGCTCAAGGGCGTGACCGTTCCCGAAGATCGGGCGCCGTCGATGATCGACGAATATCCTATTCTGGCCATCGCTGCCTGTTTCGCCGAGGGCGCGACGGTCATGAAGGGGCTGGAGGAACTGCGCGTCAAGGAATCCGACCGCCTTTCCGCCGTTGCCGATGGCCTGAAACTCAATGGCGTCGACTGCGACGAAGGCGAGGGTTTTCTCGTCGTGCGCGGCCGGCCTGACGGCAAGGGCCTCGGTAACGCTGCCGACGGCAGGGTCAGCACACATCTCGACCATCGCATCGCCATGAGCTTCCTTGTCATGGGGCTTGCCTCGGAGCATCCTGTCACGATCGACGACGCGGCGATGATCGCGACCAGTTTTCCGGAATTCATGCAGCTGATGACCGGCCTTGGAGCGAAGATCGAGGAGGTGCCGGAATGATCTACCGGCCGCGGCAATTCCGCGAAGACGAACTCATTCGCCGTTTCGGCGCGCTGCCGCAGGATTGATCGTATGACGAACGAGACCTTCACCATCGCCATCGATGGCCCGGCGGCAGCGGGCAAGGGCACACTCTCGCGCCTCATCGCAGAGCGCTACGGATATCACCATCTTGATACCGGCCTGACCTATCGCGCCACGGCCAAGGCGCTGCTCGATGCCGGCCTGCCGCTCGACGACGAGGCGGTAGCGGAAAAGATCGCGCGAGAGGTTGAACTCGCTGGATTGGATCGCGATATACTTTCCAAACATGAGATCGGTGAAGCCGCATCGAGGATAGCCGTCATGCCGGCGGTGCGCCGGGCGCTGGTCGAGGCGCAGCGGCGGTTTTCGGCAAAAGCGCCGGGAACCGTGCTCGACGGGCGTGATATCGGCACGGTCGTCTGCCCGGATGCACCGGTGAAGCTCTATGTGACGGCGTCGCCGGAAGTCCGCGCAAGACGCCGTTATGACGAGATCCTCGGCAAAGGCCTGACGGCGGATTTCGATGCGATCTTCGAGGACGTCAAGCGGCGCGACGAACGCGACATGGGACGGGCCGACAGCCCTTTGAAACCAGCTGATGATGCGCACTTGCTTGATACGTCGGAAATGAGTATAGAGGCCGCGTTTCAAGCTGCTCAATCGATCATCGATGCGGTCTTGAGCCGAAATGCCTAAATTCAAGCGATTTTGCGTGCTCTGAGCATGGATCGCTTCTAATACAGCAAGCCTGAAATTCCGTCCAAGCGCCGGATTGCCTTCGTAAGAGAGGGCGGACTGGGTTCAGGCCCGTTCAACGCAAACCAACCGGCGCATACGTGTCCGCTTCCGTTTCAGGACACGCAGGAGATTTTATGTCAGTAGCTACCCCCTCCCGCGAGGATTTCGCGGCTCTTCTCGAAGAGTCCTTTGCCAAGAACGACCTGGCCGAAGGCTATGTCACCAAGGGCATCGTCACGGGCATCGAGAAGGACGTCGCCGTTGTCGACGTCGGCCTGAAGGTTGAAGGCCGCATCGCGCTCAAGGAATTCGGCGCGCGCGCCAAGGACGGCCTGTTGAAGGTCGGCGACGAAGTCGAAGTTTACGTGGAGCGCATCGAAAACGCGCTTGGCGAAGCCGTTCTGTCGCGCGAGAAGGCTCGCCGCGAAGAAAGCTGGGTCAAGCTCGAAGCCAAGTTCGAAGCTGGCGAGCGCGTCGAAGGCGTGATCTTCAACCAGGTCAAGGGCGGCTTCACGGTCGACCTCGACGGTGCGATCGCCTTCCTGCCGCGTTCTCAGGTCGATATTCGTCCGATCCGCGACGTGACCCCGCTGATGCACAACCCGCAGCCCTTCGAAATCCTCAAGATGGACAAGCGCCGCGGCAACATCGTGGTTTCGCGCCGTACGGTTCTGGAAGAATCCCGTGCCGAGCAGCGTTCTGAAATCGTTCAGAACCTCGAAGAAGGCCAGGTTGTCGACGGCGTCGTCAAGAACATCACCGATTACGGTGCGTTCGTCGACCTCGGCGGCATCGACGGCCTGCTGCACGTCACCGACATGGCATGGCGCCGTGTGAACCATCCGTCGGAAATCCTGAACATCGGCCAGCAGGTCAAGGTTCAGATCATCCGCATCAACCAGGAAACCCACCGTATCTCGCTCGGCATGAAGCAGCTCGAGAGCGATCCGTGGGATGGCATCCAGGCCAAGTATCCGGAAGGCAAGAAGATTTCCGGTACCGTCACGAATATCACCGACTACGGTGCATTCGTCGAGCTGGAGCCGGGCATCGAAGGCCTGATCCACATCTCGGAAATGTCCTGGACCAAGAAGAACGTTCACCCCGGCAAGATCCTGTCCACGAGCCAGGAAGTCGAAGTCGTCGTTCTCGAAGTCGATCCGTCCAAGCGCCGTATCTCGCTCGGCCTCAAGCAGACGCTGGAAAATCCGTGGGCAGCATTCGCCCGCAGCCATCCGGCCGGCACTGAAGTCGAAGGCGAAGTCAAGAACAAGACCGAATTCGGCCTGTTCATCGGCCTCGACGGCGATGTCGACGGCATGGTGCACCTCTCCGACCTCGACTGGAACCGTCCGGGCGAACAGGTCATCGAGGAGTTCAACAAGGGTGACGTCGTCAAGGCCGTCGTTCTCGACGTCGATGTCGAGAAGGAACGCATCTCGCTCGGCATCAAGCAGCTCGGCAAGGATGCAGTCGGCGACGCCGCTGCTTCTGGCGACCTGCGCAAGAATGCAGTCGTTTCCTGCGAAGTGATCGCGGTCAACGACGGCGGCGTCGAAGTGAAGCTCGTCAACCACGAGGACATCACTTCCTTCATCCGTCGCGCCGACCTCGCCCGCGACCGCGACGAGCAGCGCCCCGAGCGCTTCTCGGTCGGCCAGGTGTTCGACGCCCGCGTGACCAACTTCTCCAAGAAGGACCGCAAGATCATGCTGTCCATCAAGGCTCTGGAGATTGCGGAAGAGAAGGAAGCCGTTGCCCAGTTCGGTTCGTCCGACAGCGGCGCTTCGCTCGGCGACATTCTCGGCGCAGCTCTGAAGAATCGCGGCGGCGAATAAGCCTCGCATCCGCCTTTGAATTGAAGAACCCGCCGGAGCGATCCGGCGGGTTCTTCATTTTCAGGCTTTAGAAAAAGCTATTCCCAGCCGACCATGCGCTGATAGAGGGCATAGACCGGATCGGCGGCCGCGCCTGCCGGCTGATGAGCCACCGGTTCGGCATCGATCATTCTCGGGGTCCTCCGCGCGGGTGCGGCGTCGGTCTCTTCGCCGTCGGGCTCGGCATCCTCGCCGCCGGACTGCGCCTGCTGCTCGTCCTGATTCTGATCCTGTGGGGCGCCGTCGCGATGGTGCTGGTGCTGGTGGTGGGTTTCGCCTGCCTTTTCGTTCGACAGGATATCCTTGGCGAACTGATAGGGCAGCTGGGTGTAGGCAAGTCCCTCCGGCATTCTTGCCGCCAGCGGCACATAGGGGGATTCGATCGTCTCCGGGAGCGGCATCATTTCCGCTCGGGCGGAGACTTCCCTCGGCTGGCGGGTCTCGACAACCAAGGGCGGGATATCCGGCTGCGACGGGCGAAGCGCTGTGGTCTGGCGGACGTCCGGCGCGGCAAGTTCCACCGGCTGCTTAGTCAAGCTCCCGGTTGCCTCGCTGATGACGGCGTCATCGAGGATCGTATCGATTTCCACCGCCGCCTCGACGGGAACATCCTCCAGCACGGTTTCGATTTCCTGCTCGCGGATGAGGGTGGCGATCATCTCCGAGGCTTCTTCGGTCATGGAAGCGACGATCCCTGCCCAGTTCCTGGGAATGAGGGGATCGGCCTTGTCGGACACTATGCGGGGCTGAACGGCCGATTGCTCCACCGCTTCCTGCGTATCCTCGATTTTGTCCAGATCCGTTGACAATAATTGCTGGGCTTCGATCTCCTGCGGCAGGGATTCTTCCGCGGCGACTTCCGCTGCCGCCACCGGGGCAGGCTGGGCCGGGGCTTCTTCAGGCTGTGGCGTTTCCGGATCGGCGGCCTCGACAGTTTCGGCGATCAGCGGCTCTTCGGCAGTCACGAGCGCTGCAGCCTCGGTCAGCGGAGCGACCAATACCGGCACCTTTTCCGCCAGCTGGCGCGTGGCGGCAGCCGGCCTGTTGTCCTCATGCAGCTGGATTTCGGGGCGGGCTTCGGCGCGCATCGGCGAGGCGTCGTTCTGGCGATAGGAGCGCACGACGGCGCGGGCGGCGAGATCGCGATCCTTGTAGCGAACGATTTCCAGATAGGCGACGATGCGGGCGGCTTCCGGGCCTGTCGGGTTTTTCAGAGCTTCGGCAATGGTCCGCAGCGGCAGACCGTGGCCTTGCGCGGTCAGCTGGCGCTCGACCTCGTCGATTCTCGCGGCCGGCAGCCGCCGGATCGCATCGGCAAGCCGGGAGGCGAAGGCAAGATTGCTCTCGTCCTCGCCACGATCCAGCGAGATCGAGCGGCCTGCTGCATCGATGACATCGAAAAGGGCTTCGACCATGCGCTCGCGCGCCGCAAGGAGCAGAATATTGAGCTTGCCGGCAATGGCGGAATTGAGGTCTGCGGCTTCGACGGCGTTGACAGGCGCAGGGGCAATCACCGAGTGGCCGAGACCACTGGCGACGATCGCCGCTGTCTGACCCTGGGACGAAAAGCTTGCATTGGACGCTGCACGAACGGGAGTCAACATGGCATGCTCCTTTCGTAAAGTGACGATGAAAGCAGGCTCTAGAAAAGGACCGCGCTCATCCGGTCCCCTTGCATCCCAGCAGATCCTCCTGTCCGCATGACGCAGTTCCGGCGTCATCGAATGCATAAAAATTAACAGGAATGTTAATAAACAGGCGTTAATGAATCGCTAACGGCCGCGGACAAGTCTGCCGCCCGGTTATTAGCAAACGCAGAATGAAAGCAATTCGCTCAGCTGTGGGCGAAGATATCGGCCTCTTCCCAGCCGAGCAGGTCGAGCTTGGCGCGGGTCGGAAGGAATTCGAAGCAGGCCGTCGCATGATCATAGCGGCCGTCGCGGATCAGGCGCTCCGTCAGCTTGTCGCGCAACGCATGCAGATAAAGCACGTCGGAGGCGGCATATTCGAGCTGGGCCGGAGACAGCCTCTCGGCCGCCCAATCGGAGGATTGCTGCGCCTTGGAGACGTCGACGTCGAGCATCTCCTTGAGATTGTCCTTGAGGCCGTGGCGATCCGTATAGGTCCGGATCAGGCGCGAAGCGATCTTGGTGCAGAAAACCGGGGTCGTCGTGACGCCGAAGGTATGGAAGAGCACGGCAATATCGAAGCGGCCGTAATGAAAGATCTTCTGATGGGTCGGGTCTTCGAGCAGGGCGACGAGATTGGGCGCCTCTTTCTGACCGGCGGCGATGCGGATGATATCGGCGGTGCCGTCACCCGGCGAAAGCTGGACGACGCAGAGCCGGTCACGGCGCGGCACCAGGCCAAGCGTTTCGGTGTCGATCGCAATCGCGCCGGTGTAGCGGGCGGCATCGGCCGCGGAAATATCGCCTTCGTGGTAACGTATGGTGGCCGCCATGAGACTGTCTTTCGTACGAATGCATCTCTTTGGGCTATAGCGCAAAGGCGCAGAGTGCGAAACCGCTTTGCTGCGGTAGAGCGCCATGTGTCCTCTGGACGCACAAAGGACGCTCTACCTTTTTTAATCTTCGCATCGCGCTTTCCGGAAATCGATTTCGATTTTTTCGGGCCGAGGCGCTGCGGTTCAGAATGTCGGCGGCGTATTGATCCAGAGAAGCACGGTTTCGCCATCGTGACGGTTACGCCAGGAATGGTCGCGGCGGCTTTCGAAATAGAGTGAATCGCCGGGGCCGAGATCGAAGAACTGATCGCCGTCGAGCACCAGTTCGAGCCGGCCGGACAGAACATGGATGAATTCCTCGCCCTCGTGGCGATAGGCGCCCTCGCTGGCAGCACCCGGCGCCAGCACGAAACGATGGCAGTCCATCATCCGGCGGCCTTCGGCGAGAAGCTGCACCGTGACACCCGGCGTTGTTTCCGGCCACTTGCGCCATTCGCCGGCGCGCACCAGCGCCGGTACCTCCCCGCTTTCTTCACCTGAGAGGCGGGAGACGGTGGTGCCGTAATACTCTGCCAGATCGTGCAGCGTCTTGAAGCTGATGCCCTGCGAGGTGCGCTCCAGCGTCGAGAGCGTCGACGAGGTGACGCCGATGTCGCCGGCCACCTGATCGAGTGTCTTGCCGCTCGCATGGCGCAGGCTGCGGAGCTTGCGGCCGAGGCCGGTATCCTGGCTTGCCTCGGCGCTATCGGCGGAAGGTTCCTCGCTCTCCAACGCCTCGCGGATTGCCGCGGGATTGAGCCCGCGCTCGACACGATACCAGGAGATGCGCTTCAGCCGCGCCACATCGTCGGCGCTGTATTGCCGATGGCCGGTTTCGGAACGACCGGGAACCACCAGACCCTGGCTTTCCCAGAGACGCAGCGTCGAGGCCGAAACACCCGCCAGCCGCGCGGCTTCCGCCACCTTGTAGCGCACAGGCCCGTTATCGTTCATCCGCCAATATCCCTGATTCCAATCGCCCCAGAGCTTTCATAAAAAACGTGATGTTTGAAGCAAAAAATGCCGCTTGCTTTCTTGCAGGAAAAATGTAGGAGTTTTATATGCATCTTGCAGAAATTATACAAGATAACTTTCAAACCCTTTCAGTGCAGGAGCCACCGATGACCGCGACAAGCCTTACCGACCGGAAGAATGCAGCCATTTCACGCGGCGTCGGCATGACGACCCAGATCTATGCCGATCGCGCCGAGAATGCCGAGATCTGGGACAAGGAGGGCCGCCGTTACATCGATTTCGCCGCCGGCATCGCCGTTCTCAATACCGGCCACCGCCATCCCCGGGTCATCGCAGCGGTCAAGGATCAGCTCGAACGCTTCACCCATACCTGTCATCAGGTGGTGCCCTATGAAAGCTACGTGCATCTTGCCGAACGGTTGAACGCGCTGCTGCCGGGCGATTTCGAGAAGAAGACGATCTTCGTCACGACGGGCGCCGAAGCGGTCGAGAACGCCGTCAAGATCGCGCGTGCCGCAACCGGCCGCTCGGCCGTCATCGCCTTTGGCGGCGGCTTCCATGGCCGCACTTTCATGGGCATGGCGCTGACCGGCAAGGTCGTGCCCTACAAGGTCGGCTTTGGCGCGATGCCGGGCGACGTCTTTCATATTCCCTTCCCGGTCGAGCTGCACGGCGTCACCGCCGATCAGTCGCTGGCGGCGCTGAAGAAGCTTTTTGCCGCCGATGTCGATCCGCAGCGCGTCGCGGCCATCATTATCGAGCCGGTACAAGGCGAAGGCGGCTTCTATTCCGCACCCGCCGCCTTCATGAAGGCGCTGCGCGAGCTCTGCGACCAGCACGGCATCCTGCTGATCGCCGACGAGGTGCAGACCGGTTTTGCACGCACCGGCAGGATGTTCGCGATGGATCATCACGAGGTGGCGCCCGACCTGACGACGATGGCAAAGAGCCTGGCCGGCGGCTTTCCGCTCGCCGCCGTCACCGGCCGCGCCGCGATCATGGATGCGCCGGGACCGGGCGGGCTCGGCGGCACCTATGGCGGCAATCCGCTTGGGATCGCCGCTGCCCATGCCGTGCTCGACGTCATTGTCGACGAGGATCTCTGCAACCGCGCCAACCTGCTCGGCGGACGGCTGAAGCAGCGGCTGGAATCGTTGCGCGAGACGGTGCCGGAGATCGTCGATATCCGCGGGCCGGGCTTCATGAACGCCGTCGAATTCAACGACCGGACGACGGGACTGCCGAGCGCGGAATTCGCCAACCAGGTGCGGCTGATCGCGCTCGACAAGGGCCTGATCCTGCTCACCTGCGGCGTCCATGGAAACGTCATCCGCTTCCTCGCGCCGATCACCATCCAGGACGAGATCTTCGGCGAAGCCCTCGATATCCTCGAGGCCTCGATGCTCGAAGCAAGCGCGGGCCGTTAAGCGCACCCTAGAGCGGTTCAGCTTTTCAAGGAAGCGCAGAACCGCTCTAACTTTTTGTTTTACGCAATTCCGGACGGAAAACCGCTGCGCACTTTTCCTGGAATTGCTCTAGCCGGATTTCAATGGCTGCCGGCAACGGCAGCCGCACTCCCAAGGAGGATATGACATGGCTTTCACCAGCGCACTGACCAGACACGTTCCCTTCTCCTCGCCCTTGCTGCGCGATGCCGGCTATATCGACGGCGTCTGGACATCAGGCGATGCCACAAAGACTTTCGACGTGCTCAACCCGGCAACCGGCGAGCTGCTCGCCTCGCTGCCCGATATGGGTGCGGCCGAGACGCGGGCGGCGATCGATGCGGCCCATGCCGCCCAGCCGGGTTGGGCGGCCCGTCCGGCCAAGGAGCGAAGCGCGATCCTGCGCAAATGGTTCGACCTGATGGTCGCCAATGCCGATGAACTCGCCGCGATCCTGACCGCCGAAATGGGCAAGCCGTTCCCGGAAGCACGCGGCGAGATCCTTTATGCCGCGGCCTATATCGAATGGTATGCGGAAGAGGCCAAACGCATCTATGGCGAGACGATCCCCGCGCCTTCCGACGATAAACGGATGATCGTCATTCGGCAGCCGGTCGGCGTCGTCGGAACGATCACGCCGTGGAATTTCCCGGCAGCGATGATCACCCGCAAGATCGCCCCGGCGCTTGCCGTCGGCTGCACCGTGGTCTCGAAGCCCGCCGAACAGACGCCGCTGACGGCGATCGCGCTTGCCGTGCTCGCCGAGCAGGCAGGCATTCCGTCCGGCGTCTTCAACGTCATCGTCGGGGTCGACGGTCCGGCAATCGGCCGCGAGCTCTGCGGCAATGAAAAGGTGCGCAAGATCAGCTTCACCGGCTCGACCGAGGTCGGCCGTATCCTGATGCGGCAATGCGCCGACCAGATCAAGAAGGTGAGCCTGGAGCTCGGCGGCAACGCGCCCTTCATCGTCTTCGACGATGCCGATCTGGACGCTGCCGTCGAAGGCGCGATCGCCTCGAAATACCGCAATGCCGGCCAGACCTGCGTCTGCGCCAACCGCCTCTACATCCAGTCGAACGTCTATGACGCCTTTGCCGCCAAGCTCGCCGCCAAGGTCGCCGAGATGTCGGTCGGTGACGGCTTCGAGCCGGGTGTCGTGATCGGGCCGCTGATCGATGAACAGGGCCTTGCCAAGGTGGAAGACCATGTCAGCGACGCGCTTGCCAAGGGCGCCAAGGTGCTGACCGGCGGCAAGCGCATCGACGGCGCCGGCACCTTCTTCACACCGACGGTGCTGACCGGCGTTGCGCGCGGCATGAAGGTGGCGCGCGAGGAGACCTTCGGGCCGGTGGCGCCGCTCTTTCGCTTCGAGACGGTCGAAGATGTCATTGCCCAAGCCAATGATACGGAATTCGGTCTTGCCGCCTATTTCTTTGCTGGCGACCTGAAGAAGGTCTGGCGGGTGGCGGAAGCGCTGGAATACGGCATGATCGGCATCAATACCGGCCTGATGTCATCCGAGACGGCGCCCTTCGGCGGCATCAAGCAATCCGGCCTTGGCCGCGAAGGCTCGCGGCACGGCGCCGACGACTATCTGGAAATGAAATATCTCTGCATCGGCGGCGTTTGATCCGCCGCCTCATGGCGCAAGACACCCAACGACACGCGGCATTGCGCCGCGTGTCGTCAATAATGCGGCGGGCGGGTGATGCCAGGTGCCTCCAGCGACTGCTCCTCCAGCGACAGGAAGCGTTCGGTCAGCCGGTCGAGCTTGGTGCGCATCTGCTCGACCGTTTTCCATTGCTCGGCGAGCTGATCGGAAAGCTCTTCGATCGTCTTTGCCTGGTGGGCCAGCATTTCTTCCAGCCGGGTGATGTGGTTCGTCTCGTCGGACATCGATGCTCCTTTGCCGAAACCGGCACAGATGGTTCTCCCAAAGCGGAAATAGGTCGCCGCGTCAATGCTTTCCATGCCCGGCGCGGCCACGCGCAAAACTGTACCGTTTGGTTACTAAAAGACCTTGCCGCGCCTGATGTTGTGGGGTAGGCCGTTATCCATCAGGGAGGAATACTGATGGATGCAGGAAACGGCTTTCTTCATCCGGACCGGCTTTTTCCGGCTGATCCGGCAACACGGACCATCGCGCGAGACCTCTACGAGACGGTGCGCAATCTTCCGATCGTCAGCCCGCACGGGCATACCGAACCCTCCTGGTTCGCCGACGACAAGCCCTTCGAAGATGCGGCCTCGCTGCTGGTCATTCCCGATCACTATCTCTTCCGCATGCTGCACAGCGTCGGCGTCACCTTGGACGAGCTCGGCGTGCCGCGGCTCGACGGCAAACCGGTGGCAACGGGACGGGCGATCTGGCGGACTTTTGCCGCGCACTACCACCTTTTCCGCGGGACGCCGTCGAGCCTCTGGGTCGACCACGCCATGTCGGCCGTGCTCGGTTGCACCGAGCCGCTGACGGCTGATAATGCCGATGCGCTCTACGACCATATCAATGCCCAGCTTGCCCTTCCCGAATTCCGCCCGCGGGCGCTGCATCAGCGATTCGGCATCGAAACGATCGCGACGACGGATGGAGCGCTCGATCCGCTGGCGCATCACCAGAAGATGGCGGCCGACGGCTGGATCGGCAAGGTGCGCACGACCTACAGGCCGGACAGCGTTACCGATCCCGATGCCGTCGGCTTCCGCGACAATCTCATCAAGTTCGGAGAGATCACCGGCACTGAGGTCACGCGTTGGGACGGCCTGATCGAGGCGCATCGGCGCCGGCGCGCCTATTTCCGCCAGTTCGGCGCCACCGCGACCGATCACGGCGTGCCCACGGCCTTCACCGCCGATCTGCCGCTGGCGGAAAAACAGGCGCTGCTCGACAAGGCGCTGAAGGGTCCGCTTTCGGCCGAGGATGCCGAGCTCTTCCGCGGCCAGATGATGACCGAGATGGCCGGACTTTCGGCCGAGGACGGCATGGTGATGCAGATCCATGCCGGCTCGAGACGCAATACCGACCGCGGCCTTTTCTCGACCCGAGGCGCGAATATGGGCGCCGATATTCCGACACGCACGGACTGGGTCGGCGGCTTGAATGCGCTGCTATCAAAATATGGCCACGAACCGGGTTTGCGCGTGCTGCTCTTCACGCTCGACGAGACGACCTATGCACGCGAGCTGGCGCCGATGGCTGGCCATTGGCCCTGCCTGATGATCGGCCCGCCGTGGTGGTTTCACGACAGCCCGCTCGGCATCCGCCGTTACCTCGACCAAGTCGTCGAGACGGCGGGTTTTGCCAATATGGCGGGTTTCAACGACGATACGCGCGCGCTGCTTTCGATCCCGGCCCGGCATGACGTCTGGCGCCGCGAAGTCTGCCGCTTCCTTGCCCAGCTCGCCGCCGAGCACCGGCTTTCCAAGCGGGAAGCCGAGATCGTCGCAGGCGAGCTCTCTTATGGCAATGCAAAGAAGGCTTACAAGCTGTGACCGAACGACTGCAGACCCTTTCAGGCCTCGCTCCGGCAGCGAAGCTTCCCGCCTATGACCGCAACCAGCTGAAAAGCGGCATCCTGCATCTTGGGCCGGGCGCCTTTTTCCGCGCGCATTTCGCGCCGTTTACGGATGCTGCGCTCGCAGCCGCAGGCGGCGACTGGGGCATCGAGATAGCAAGCCTGCGCACGCCCGATGTCGCTGACAATCTGAGCGCTCAGAACGGGCTTTATACGACGCTGATCCGCGACAGCTCGGGCACGACGGCTGAGGTGATCGGTTCGATCCTGAAGGCGCATGTGGCGCCGCGGGATCCGGCTGGCCTGCTGGCGCGGCTCGAAGATCCCGCTATCCGCATCGTCAGCATGACGGTGACGGAAAAGGCCTATGGTTTCGATCCGGCAACCGGCGGCCTCGACCTGAAGCACCCCGATATCGTCGCCGATCTCGCCAGCCGGCATGCGCCGCGCGGCGTCATCGGTTACCTCGTCGAAGGCCTTGCGCGCCGCCGGCAGAAGGGGATCGTGCCCTTTACGCCGCTCAGCTGCGATAACCTGCCGAGCAACGGCGCGGTTCTGAAACGCCTCGTGCTCGAATTCACCTCCCGCATTGATCCCGGCCTGCATCGCTGGATCGAAGCGAATGTGCCCTTCCCTTCGACGATGGTCGACCGCATCACGCCGGCAAGCACCGAAGCGACCTATGCCGATGCCGAGCGGCTCACCGGCCGCACCGACATGGCGGCGGTCGAGACAGAGCCTTTTACGCAATGGGTCATAGAAGATCATTTCGCCAATGGCCGGCCGGCCTGGGAAAAGGTCCGCGGCGCGCTGATGGTCGAGGACGTCTCGGCCTACGAAAAAATGAAGCTGCGGATGCTGAACGGCGCCCATTCGCTGCTCGCCTATCTCGGTTACATCGGCGGCTATGAATTCATCCGCGACGTGATGGACGATGCAGCCCTGGCAGCACTTGCCTACCGCCACATGCATGCGGCCGCGCGTACGCTCGATGCGGTTCCGGGCATCGATCTCGATGCCTATGCCAGCGAATTGATAGCGCGCTTTGCAAACAAGGCGATCGCACATCGCACCTATCAGATCGCCATGGACGGCACGCAGAAACTGCCGCAGCGGCTGCTGGAGCCGGCAAGCGAGGCGCTGGCGCATGGCGACAGGGCGGAGACCTATGCGATCGCCGTTGCAGCGTGGATGCGCTATGCGATCGGCGAGCACGGCAATGGTGAGCGCTACGAATTGCGCGATCCCCGTGCTCGCGAAATTGCCGCTCTCATTGCCGATATCCCGCGCACCGGCCTGGCGATCTCGGCGGCTCTCTTCACCCTTCCGGGACTTTTCCCGGCGGCTTTGACAGGCCACCGGGCATGGACGCAGGATGTGGCTGACAAGCTGGAGATCCTGATCCAGGACGACCGGTTGCCGCTGTTCTGAGGTTGGGGACTTCTCTGGTGAAGAGGGGGCGGCGCACGGCATGGCCCTCTCCCTCCGTCATCCCTGTGCTCGTCACAGGGATCCAGTGCGCCTAAGTCCTTGGGCGCGAGAAACTCTATCCAGGTCGTAAAGAGTCTTTCACCGCGCCGACGCGCGGTGGCTGGATTCCTGTGACGGGCACAGGAATGAGGGAGTTCGGGGTTACCGGCTCTTCTCAACCACATCGGATGGTCAAGCCTTCACCCGCGCCATATCGGGATCATAGAGCGGCGACAGCGATACTTTGCAGGGGATGCGTTCCCGCGCGACGTCAAGCTCATAGGTGCCGGAGAGCACGAAATCCTCAGTCACGCCGTCGGGGCTGCGGACGTAGCCGTAGCCGATCGGCTTGCCCAGCGTATAACCGAAGCCGCCGCTCGACAGCCAGCCGACGCGCTTGCCGTCGCGATAGATTGTTTCGCGGCCGAGCAGCACGGCATCGGCATCCTCCGGAATGAAGCAGGCGAGGCGCTTCTTGACGCCTCCCGAAAGCTGCTGCTCGATCGCCTCACGGCCGCGGAAGGGAATATTCTTCCGCATCTTCACCGCCCAGCCGAGACCGGCTTCAATAGGCGTATGGTCGGGACCGATATCCGACCCCCAGGCGCGATAACCCTTTTCCAGGCGGCAGCTCTCGATCGCGCGATAGCCGGCATTGACGAGGCCGAGTTCGCCGCCTGATGCCATCAGCACGTCGTAGACCGTGGTCGCATATTCAACGGGAATATGCAGTTCGTAGCCGAGCTCACCGACATAGGTGATGCGCAGCGCCCGCACCGGGCAGCCTGCAATGCCGATGGTCCTGACCTTGCCGAAGGGGAAGGCCGCATGCGAGACGTCGCTACCCGTCACCTTTTCCAGCACGGCGCGGGAATTCGGTCCCATCAGCGACAGCACGGAATAGGCGGATGTGACGTCGACCAGCTCGGCCTGCATCGCCGCCGGGATATTGCGTGCGATCCAGTCGAAGTCATGGGTGGCAAAGCCGGTACCGGTGACGATGTAATATTCGTTCTCGGCGATGCGGGCGACCGTCACGTCGCATTCGATGCCGCCCTTGTCGTTCAGCATCTGCGTGTAGATGAGCGAGCCGACCGGCCTTGCGACATCGTTGGAGGCGATCCAGGACAAGGCTGCCTCGGCATCCCTGCCCTTCAGCACGAATTTGGCAAAGGAGGTCTGGTCGAAGATGACGGCCGCCTCGCGCACCGCCTTGTGCTCGCGGCCGACGGCGTCGAACCAGTTCTGCCTGGTGTAGCTGTAGATATCCTTCGGCTCCTCGTTGGCGAAGAGATCGGCAAACCAGTTCGGCCGTTCCCAGCCGAGCTTTTCGCCGAAACAGGCGCCCTGCGCCTTCAGCCGGTCGTAGAGCGGCGACTTGCGGCAGGGGCGGCCGCTTGAATGTTCCTCGAACGGCCAGGCCATGGTGTAATGTTTGCCATAGGCTTCGAGCGTGCGTGTCCGCACCCAGTCGGTATCGAAATGCGGCCGGCCGAAACGGCGGATATCGACTGGCCAGAGATCATAGGGCGGTTCGCCCTTCGTCACCCATTCGGCAAGCGCCATGCCGGCGCCACCGGCAGAGGCGATGCCGAAGGCGTTGAAACCGGCGCCAACGAAGAAATTCTTCAGCTCCGGCGCCTCGCCGAGAATGAAGTTGCCATCCGGCGTGAAGCTTTCCGGGCCGTTCAGCAGCTGCTTGACGCCGACATTTTCCAGCGCCGGAACGCGGCCGAGCGCCTGTTCCATGATCTGCTCGAAATGGTCGTAATTACTGTCCAGCAGCGTGTAATGGAACCCTTCGGGGATACCGTCCTTCGCCCAGGGAATGGGGGTCGGCTCGTAGCCGCCCATGACGATGCCGCCGACCTCTTCCTTGTAGTAGGTCAGGCGATCGGGATCGCGCAGCGTCGGCAGGTTGGAGGGCACGCCGAAGGATTCGGTAATGATGTATTGATGCTCGACGGAGACCAGCGGCACGTTGACGCCGAAGCGGGCGGCGAAGGCGCGCGTCCATTGGCCGGCGCAGACGACGACGCGCTCGCATTCGATGCGCCCTTGCGCTGTGACAACGGCACGAATCCTCCCCTTGTCGATTTCAAGGTCGAGGACTTCGGTATCCTCGAAGATTGAAACGCCCGACATGCGGGCGCCCTTTGCCAGCGCCTGGGTGATGTCGGAGGGATTGGCCTGGCCGTCGGTCGGGAGGAAGGCAGCGCCAACGAGATCGTCCACAGTCATCAGCGGCCAGAGATCGAAGGCTTCCTGCGGTGTCAGCAATTGCATTTCGAGGCCGAAGGACTGGGCGGTGGTCGCCTGGCGCCTGACCTCGGTCCAGCGTTCCTCATTGCAGGCAAGGCGCAGGCCGCCATTCATCTTCCAGCCGGTGCCGAGGCCCGTTTCCTCTTCCAGCCGCTTGTAGAGATCGACGGAATAGCCAAGAAGCTGGGTGATGTTGGCGCTGGTGCGCAGCTGGCCGACGAGGCCGGCGGCGTGGAAGGTGGTGCCCGAGGTAAGCTTCTTGCGCTCCAGCAACACGGTATCGGTCCAGCCGAGCTTGCCGAGATGATAGGCTGTCGAGCAGCCGATGATACCGCCGCCGATGACCACGGCTTTCGCCGTCTTCGGTAATTCCTTCGTCATTTATCGGTCCTGTTCAAAGGCTTGATAGGCGCGCTCGAAGCGCGCGAGATTTTCGGCCGTATAGCCAGCGTAATCGAAATCGATGGTGGAATGGATTTCCGAAATCATGCTCCAGAGCGTCTCGCGCAGCAGCGAGGCACATTTCATCGCGGCATAGCGCCTGCTGAGATCATCGGTCAGCGGCCGGTCGAAATAGGTCTCCAGCATCGTGTGCTCGGCCGCTTGCGAGAACTCGTTGTTGGAGGCCAATCCGCCAAGATCGAAAAGCGGCGTGTTGAAACCGGCATAGTCCCAGTCGATCAGCCAGAGCCGCTTGCCGTCATCGAGAAAGTTGGCGGCCAGCAGGTCGTTGTGGCCGAAGGCGATCTCGAAAGGCCCTGCCGCTTCTTCCAGCGTCTCAGCCCTGCCGACGAGCCCCGGCAGCAGAGGAAGATAGCTGCTCGCCGACGCCTTCAGATTGGCGGCGTAATCGCGGATGACGTGGAAGACCCAGAAGATCATCGCCTGGCCGCGGTAATGCCGGGCGATGTCGCGATGGCAGGCGCGCACCAGCGGCAAGACCCGGGCGAGCATTTGCGGCGTCCTGATATCCTCCGGCGAAAGCGCCCGCGCCTCGATATATTCGAGCACCAGCACGCCCGGCGAATGATGGATGATAGCAGGCGATATGCCGGCGGCATGCGCCGCGCGGCTTGCGGCAAGCTCGTTCTGCCTGTTGATGTGATGGATCGGAATATCGGTACCGAGCCTGACCACGCAACGCGCGACAGCATCGCTGACCAGATAGTTCCTGTTGGTGATGCCGCCTGCTATCGGCGAGATTGCGATCGGCCCCTGCCAGATGCCAAGCGCATGAATCCTATCTTCAGGCGTCATGCTCAACCCCCCGAGCATGATGCCGAAAAGTGTAAGCGGTTTTCGGACGACATCATGCTCTAACTATATAATGCAGAACAGAATTCAGATTTTAGGCCGACCCGGCTTAAAATCATCCTGTTCTAGCGGCCCCTCGTGAAAATGATGGGCCAGAGGAGGATCGGCTGTCAAGCAGCCACTACAGCGCCGCGCATCTTTTCAGACGCGCAAAGGACGCTGTAACACTTTTGAATTACTGCATAATTTATCCTTAAATCGATTCCGATTTAAGGAATTATGCAGTGGGCTAGATCGTCTTGCCGGCCGCGTCGAAGACGTGACAGCGGGCCGGGTCGAAGGAAGCCTTCACATTGGCGCCGCGCTCCACCTTCTGCTGGCCGTCGAGTGCGACGGTCAGGAGCTGGTTATCCGGCGTCGTGGTATAGAGCATGGTAGCGCCGCCGAGGTTTTCAACGAGATCGACGTTGACGGTCGAGAGCGTGATTGCGCCTTCGGCCAGCGAAAGATGCTCGGGGCGAATGCCGAAAGTGACCTCCTCCCCCGCCCCGCCTTTCAGGCGGCGCGGCAGGCGGACGGAATTGCCGCAGACATGGATGCTGGTTTCGGTCTCGCCGACCTGCTCGATGCGGGCCTTCAAAAAATTCATCTTCGGGCTGCCGATGAAACCGGCGACGAAACGGTTGGCAGGGTTGTTGTAGAGATCGAGCGGCGCGCCGACCTGCTCGATACGACCGGAATTCAACACCACGATCTTGTCCGCCATCGTCATGGCTTCGACCTGGTCATGGGTGACATAGATCATCGTATTGCCGAGGCTGCGGTGCAGGCGGGAGATCTCGACGCGCATCTGCACGCGCAGTTCGGCATCGAGGTTCGACAGCGGCTCGTCGAACAGGAAGATCCGCGGCTCGCGCACGATGGCGCGGCCGATGGCGACACGCTGACGCTGGCCGCCGGAGAGCGCCTTCGGCTTGCGCTCCAAGAGCTTCTCTATCTGCAGGATCTCGGCAGCGCGCTTCACCTTCGGCTGGATCTCGGCCTTCTTGTAACCGGCCGTCTCCAGGCCGAAGGCGAGGTTCTTGTAGACCGACATATGGGGATAGAGCGCATAGGACTGGAAAACCATGGCGATGCCGCGCTTGGCCGGCGCGACTTCATTCATGCGCTCGCTGTCGAGCAAAAGCGCGCCGCCTGAGATCTCCTCGAGACCGGCGATCATGCGCAGAAGGGTGGATTTTCCACAGCCCGAGGGGCCGACGAAAACGACGAATTCGCCGGGATCGATCGTCAGGTCGATGCCATGGATCACATCCATCGCGCCGTAGCGCTTCTCGACCTTCTGAAGAACGACACTGGTTGCCATCTTCTCAAAACCCTCTCTTTTTATTTTGTCGGTTACTTCGTTCTTGCGCGCCAATCGGCGTATTTCGGACTGTCGGGGCCGACCGGCAGCGGCACGTCAGCGCCGCTATCGGAAGACTGGTAGATGGCGGTGACGAGTTCCAGCGCACGGCGGGCGTCCTTTGTCGTCACCGGCAGCGGCGCATGGCCGCTGAGGAAAGCGTGGAACTGGCCCATCTGCGTGGTGAAACGCGGCGCAACCGGCTGCCAATCGCCAACCACCCTGTCGATCTGCTCCTGCACGTCGTCATTTGCGGCGATGATCTTCCAGGGGTCCTTGCCGGGCGTATAGGGCTCGTGGCTGCTCTCGAACGTGACGTTCTCGAAGTGCAGCCTGAGCCGGCTAATCTGTTCCTGCGAACCAAGCGTGCAGGACAGCGAGACAAAGGCGCCGCTTTCCATCAGCAGGCTGGCGGAGGCACAATCCTCGACCTCGATATCGTTGACGCGAGTGGCGACGCGGCCGAAGACCCTGGCCGCCGGACCCATCAGATGCATCAGCATGTCATGCAGGTGCAGCGCATGGGTGACGAGCACGCCGCCAAGCTCGGTCGCCCATTTGCCGCGCCAAGGCACGGCGTAATATTCGGGCTTGCGCAGCCAGAAGGTTTCGACCGAAGCGGTATAGGGCTTACCGGCAATACCGGCGTCGATGATCCGCTTGGCCTTCTGGATGCCGTCGCCGTAACGGTACTGGAAGATCGGCATCAGCACGCCTTTGGTGGTCTTTTCCGCTTCCATGATGGTATCGACAGCGGCAAGCGAGCCCGTCAGCGGCTTTTCGCAGACGACATGTTTACCGGCGGCAAGCGCTGCGACCACCTGTTCCAGATGGATGCCGGGAGGGGTGCAGATATCGATGATGTCGATCGTGTCGTCGGCCAGCAATTCCGCGAAGGAGGTGGTGCGCCGTTCGATGCCGAACTCGTCGCCGACCGCTGCCATGCGCTGCTCGTTCAGGTCGCAGATCGCCACGACCTTGAACTTGTCGGAATGCGGCAGGTAACCCTCGACGATGTGGGAGCGGCCGATACCGCAGCCAATGATCGCGACCGTCCTGATGCTCATGTCGCTCTTTCCCGTCATCGCCATCAACGCTTCATGCCCGTCGTGGCGATGCCCTCGATCAGCAGGCGCTGGAAGAACAGGAAGAAGAAGAACACCGGCACGAGCGTCAGGGTCGACATGGCGAACAAACCGCCCCAATCCGATGCGCTGGTGGAATCCACGAAGGTGCGCAGGCCGAGCTGGATCGTATAGGTGTTCATGTCGTTCAGGTAGATCAGCGGGCCGAAGAAATCGTCCCAGGTCCAGATGAAGGAGAAGATGGCGGCCGTTGCCAGCACCGGCAGCGACAGCGGCAGCATGATCTTCCAGTAGATGCGCCAAGCGCTGCAGCCATCCATCATCGCCGCCTCATCGAGTTCGCGCGGGATACCGCGGAAAAACTGCACCATCAGGAAGATGAAGAAGGCATCGCTTGCCAGAAACTTCGGAACGACGAGCGGCAGGATGGTGTTGACCCAGCCGAGATCCAGGAAAAGCACATATTGCGGGATCAGCGTCACGTGATAGGGGATCATCAACGTGCCGAGCATGATCGCGAACCAGAAATTCCGGCCGGCAAAACGCAGCCGCGCAAAGGCGAAAGCCGTCAACGAACAGGCAATGACATTGCCCGTCACCACCAGCAGCGAGATGACCAGCGAATTCCAGAAGAACCGGCCGAAGCTGATATCCAGGCCATTCCAACCGCGCACATAGGAGGAGAGATCGATCGACGACGGGATAAGCGAGGTCGACGAGAAGATCTCGTTTTCCGGCCTGACCGATGCCGAAACCATCCACAATAGCGGATAGAGCATGAGAAGCGAACCGGCGATCAGCAGGGCGTGAATGATCAGCGACGCCGGCAGGCTGCGTTTGGTGATGTCGGATGGCGGCCTGGCCGCAGTGACGGAAGCGGTCATCTCAGTCATCGTAGTGCACCCAATAACGCGAGGTCAGGAAGGAGAAGGCGGTGAAGATCGCGATGATCACCACCAGGATCCAGGCGAGCGCCGAGGCGTAGCCCATGCGGAAATTGCCGAAGGCTTCCTGATAGAGGTAGAGCGTGTAGAACAGCGTCGAATTGATCGGACCGCCGGTGCCGCCGGAGATGATGAAGGCCGGCGTGAAGGCCTTGAAGGCTTCAATCGTCTGGACGACGGCGTTGAAGAAAATCACCGGCGTTAGAAGTGGCAGCGTGATCTTGTAGAATTGCCGGAACTTCGAGGCGCCGTCGAGGCTCGCCGCCTCATACATATCCTGCGGGATCTGGCGCAGGCCGGCGAGGAAAATAATCATCGGCGAGCCGAACTGCCAGACGGACAGCGCCACTAGCGTGTAGATCGAATAGCTCGGATGCGAGATCCAGCTCGGACCTTCGATGCCGAAATGCGAGAGCGCGGCGTTGACGAGGCCATCGCTGGCGAAAAGCTGACGCCAGAGCACGGCAATCGCCACGCTGCCGCCCAGCAATGACGGGAGATAGAAGATGGCGCGGTAGATCGGCAACCCGCGCAGGCCGCGATTCAGCGCCATGGCGACAAGCAATGCGAAGGTCAGCTTGAACGGCACAGAGAAGACGACGTAGGTCAAGGTGACGTGCATGGCGGCCGAAAATTTCGGATCCGCCGTGGCGATGCGCACGTAATTCGCCATTCCCACCCACCGCGGCGACTGGAGCATGTCGAAGTCGGTGAAGGAGAGGTAAAGCGACATCAGGGCCGGCCCGAGCGTCAACCCGAAAAAGCCGACGAGCCATGGCAGAAGGAAGAGATAACCGGGAGCATTGGCATTCCAAAGGCGCCGGAAGCGTCCTTCGACCACGGCTCCCTGATATCTTTCCACATTGATGGCCCCTGCGGGCGTGCGCATCGCATTGCTCATACGGGATCAGCCTCGAGCGAGAATCTGCGTAATTTCGGTGACAAGCTGCTTACCGCCATCCGAAGGAGTCAGCTGTCCGAAGGCTACCTGTTCGGCGATGTTGCGCAGAATGAGCTGGCCTTCGCCTGCGCCGGTTGGCGGCGGGGGCGGCAGTGGGCCGGCAAGATCACCGAGGCCGGCGACATAGTCGAGCGGAACTTTGCCGGTTTCGTCGAGCTTGGTGGCGACGACATCGCGCATTGCCTTCGATTCCGGAATGCCGCGCTCGACGTCGAGGATCACCGCGGCATCCGGATTCTTGACGAAGAAGTTGATGTAGTCGACCGCCTGATCCATCACCTTCGACTGCGCCGAGACGGAGAAGAACATCGATGGCTTCCGGTAATGACCGCCCTTTGAGTCCGGCGTGATGCGCATGTAGTTGGTCAGGGCCAACTTATCCTTGACCATGGCTTGATAGCCGACGAACTGGTTGCTGTGTGCGTAGTCGCAAGCAGCCTTGCCTACGGTGAGGGGGCTGGTATCGATCGTATCCTTGTATAGGGCCTGGACATCAGGGGTGACGCAAGCTCCGGCTTCGCGGAACTTAGCCCACATATCGAACCATTCAGAAGCTTCCTCAGGACCGAAAGCGATCTTCGAGTCCGCCGTATAGAGCGCCTTGCCGCGTTGGCGGAGGTAGTTTTCAAGGGCCGGTTCGACACCGCTGCCGTCGGCAAAACCGAAGTAACCCTTGCGTTTACCGGCCTTGGTCATCTCGGCACCGATCTTGCCGAATTCTTCCCAGGTCGTCTTCTGCGTCGGCATATCGATGCCGGCTTCCTTGAAGGCCGCGGCGTTCACCACGGTTGCGGCCGAGTTGGCGCCGAGACTGATACCATACAAATGGCCATCGACCTTGCCGCCTTCGATCTGCGCAGGATCGAAATCCTCGAGCTGCAGCTTCGACGGCATGTAGGATTCCAGAGGGGCAAGGGCGCCGCGCCGGGCATATTCAACAATATAGCGGTAGTCCATCTGGATGATGTCGGGGGCGTTGCGGCCGGCGACCTGGGTCGCAAGTCGCGGCCAATAATCGGCCCATCCAAGAAACTCACCGTTGATGGTGGTGCCAGCATTTTTCGCCTTGTAAAGTTCAGAGACCTTATTGGTGCGGTCGGCGCGCGGCTGCGAGCCCCACCACAGGAGACGCAGGCGCGTTTCCTGTGCCAAAGCGCTGGTTCCCAGCGCCGAGAGCGAGAGAAGCGTGGCGCCTCCCGCGACGAAATTGCGTCTGCTTACACGGAATGTCATTTCTTTCCTCCTCCAAAGGGAAGCGCCTCCACACGCTTCCGAACCTAGTTACCCTTGCATAAATAACTAATTGGTTACAAGCTACGGGCAAAGCGGCGAGCGTGTCAAGCGGTGTCGCTCGCGGGGCTTTCAAATTCGGTTTTTACAATTTCGCACCGAAGGCTTATGAGCGCAACATGTGAGACGGAGGTGGAGATGAACGACAGCGGGGGGAATGGGGAAAAGAAAAGGTCTCGGCGCCTATCTGCCGAACGCACGGCCCAACGCGATCCGGAGCGGACACGCGCTGCTATCCTTGACGCGGCAACCCGGGAATTTGCCGAAAACGGCATGGGCGGAGCTCGTGTCGACGCCATCGCCGAGCGCGCCGGCACCAACAAGCGCATGCTCTATCATTATTTCGGCGACAAGGAGCAGCTATACCTCAGAGTGCTCGAAGAGGCCTATGTCGGCATCCGCACCGCCGAACGCGCGCTGCATATCGGCGACCGCAGCCCCGAGGAAGGCATCGGCGAACTGGCGCTCTTCACCTGGCGTTATTTCCTCCAGCACCCGGAATTCCTCAGCCTGCTCGGCACGGAAAATATGCATCGGGCCCGCTGGCTGCGCCAGTCCGTCCGGCTCAAGGAACTGCATTCGCATCTGATCGGCGAGCTTTCGGACGTGCTCGAACGGGGAAAGAAGCAGGGGGTCTTCATCGAGACCGCCGATCCCCTGCATGTCTACCTGACGATCGCCTCGCTCTGTTATTTCTACCTGTCCAACCAGTACACGCTTTCGACGATCTTCGGCCGCGACCTGATCGAGCCGACCCATCTCAATGCCTGGGAAAAGCATATCGTCCATGTGACGCTGACCTCGATCAAGCGCTGAATCTCGAAAATCGGATTTGACTATTGACAGCCGCGTTGCTCTTCTGCCATCAAAGTAACTGTTTAGTTACCGGCTTGGGAGGGCCGGGCCAGGATGCCCGCTCCCGCCGCAAAAATCTGCTGGGAGGAAAACATGGCACGCTTGGGGATCATCTTGCACGGCGTCACCGGCCGCATGGGTTACAATCAGCACTTGGTGCGTTCTATCCTCGCCTTCCGTGACCAGGGCGGCATCACGCTGAAATCGGGCGAGAAACTTGAGATCGACCCGATCATCGTCGGCCGCAACGGCGCCAAGATGGAAGAGCTGGCGAAGAAGCATAACATCAAGCGCTGGTCGACCGATCTCGATGCCGCGCTCGCCAATCCCGACGACACGATCTTCTTCGACGCCGGCACGACGCTGATGCGCGCCGAACTTCTGTCCAAGGCGCTCGATGCCGGCAAGCATGTCTATTGCGAAAAGCCGATCTCCGACGATCTGCAGGTGGCACTCGACCTTGCCCGCAAGGCGCGCCGCTCCGGCCTCAAACATGGCGTCGTGCAGGACAAGCTCTTCCTGCCCGGCCTGCGCAAGCTGGCGCTGCTCAGGGATTCCGGCTTCTTCGGCAAGATCCTCTCGGTGCGCGGCGAATTCGGCTACTGGGTTTTCGAAGGCGATTGGGGCGTGCCGGCCCAGCGCCCCTCCTGGAACTACCGCAAGGGCGACGGCGGCGGCATCATCCTCGACATGCTCTGCCACTGGCGCTACGTGCTCGACAATCTGTTCGGCGAAGTCAAAGCCGTATCCTGCCTCGGTGCTACGCATATTCCGCGCCGCATCGACGAGCAGGGCAAGCCCTATGACTGCGACACCGACGATGCGGCCTATGCGACCTTCGAGCTCGAAGGCGGCGCGATCGCGCAGGTCAATTCCTCCTGGGCCGTCCGCGTCCGCCGCGACGACCTCGTCACCTTCCAGGTCGACGGCACGCATGGTTCGGCCGTCGCCGGTCTGACTAGATGCTGGAGCCAGCACCGCGTCAACACGCCGAAGCCGGTCTGGAACCCGGACCAGCCGCAGACGATCGACTTCTACAAGACCTGGGACGAGGTTCCGGACACGCAGGCCTTCGACAACGGTTTCAAGGCGCAGTGGGAAATGTTCATCCGCCACGTGGTCGAAGATGCGCCGTGGCCCTATGGCCTGGAAGCCGGCGCCAAGGGTGTGCAGCTTGCCGAACTCGGCCTGAAATCCTGGGCCGAGCGTCGCTGGCTCGACGTTCCCGCACTGGAGTTCTGAGCCGTGACGACGATCAATCTCCCCCTCGACGGCAAGATCGTTCCCTACACGCTGACCGGCACGCCGATCGCGCTCGCCAAGCGCGACGCCAAGGCCTTTCCGCGCATCGCCTTTGCCGCCACCCATGTCGTCGCCGATCCGCTCGCCGACAACGATCCGTGGTTGACGCCGGCGATCGATTGGGAGCGCACGCTCGCCTTCCGCCACCGGCTCTGGGATCTCGGCCTCGGCGTTGCCGAAGCGATGGATACGGCGCAACGCGGCATGGGGCTCGGCTGGCCGGAAGCGCGCGACCTCATTCGCCGGGCGCTCAGTGAGGCGGCCGGCCGCAAGGATGCGCTGATCGCCTGCGGCGCCGGCACCGATCATTTGACGCCGGGACCCGACGTCACTATCGACACGATCCTCAGGGCCTATGAGGAGCAGATCGAAACGGTGGAGGCGGCCGGCGGCCGCATCATCCTGATGGCCAGCCGGGCGCTTGCCGCTGCCGCCAAAGGGCCGGAAGACTATATCCGCGTCTATGACCGGATCCTTCGCCAGGTCAAGGAACCCGTCATCATCCATTGGCTCGGCGAAATGTTCGATCCGGCGCTCGAAGGTTACTGGGGCAACAGTGATCATATTCAAGCCATGTCCACCTGCCTCGAGGTGATTGAGGCCTATGCCGACAAGGTCGACGGCATCAAGATCTCGCTGCTCTCCAAGGAGAAGGAAGTGGCGATGCGCCGCCGGCTGCCGAAAGGCGTGCGCATGTATACCGGCGACGATTTCAACTATGCCGAACTGATCGCCGGCGATGAAGAGGGCCATTCCGACGCACTGCTCGGCATTTTCGATGCGATCGCTCCGGCTGCCTCGGCAGCCCTCGAAGCGCTCGGCCGCAAGAGCAATCATGAATTCTTCGATCTGCTGGAGCCGACCGTGCCGCTGTCGCGCCACATCTTCAAGGCGCCAACCCGCTTCTACAAGACCGGCGTCGTCTTCCTCGCCTATCTCAACGGCCTGCAGGATCATTTCGTCATGGTCGGCGGCCAGCAGAGCACCCGCTCGCTGACGCATCTGGCCGAACTCTTCCGCCTTGCCGACAAGGCCCGGGTTCTGGCAGATCCCGATCTAGCCGCAAGCCGCATGCGCCAAGTGCTTGCCGTCCACGGCGTCAACTGAAGCGCGCGGAACGGGAGGGGAATACATGCAGGTCGAAGGACTTTCGATTAATCTGGCGACGATTCGCGAGCAATGCGGCTTTGCCGAGGCCGTCGATATCTGCCTGAAACACGGCATCACCGCGATCGCCCCCTGGCGCGACCAGGTCGCCAAGGTCGGTCTCGACGAGGCGGTGCATATCGTCAAATCGAACGGCATCAAGTTGACCGGTCTTTGCCGCGGCGGCTTCTTCCCGGCGGCGAACGATGCCGACTGGCAGAAAAACCTCGACGACAACAGGCGGGCCATCGATGAGGCGGCAGCATTTTCCGCCGATTGCCTCGTGCTCGTCGTCGGCGGCCTGCCTGATAGTTCGAAGGACATCGTCGCAGCCCGCCGAATGGTGTTCGACGGCATTGCCGCCGTTTTGCCGCATGCGCAGGCTGCCGGCGTGAAGCTCGCCATTGAACCGCTGCATCCAATGTATGCCGCCGACCGTGCCTGCGTGAACACGCTCGGTCAGGCGCTCGATATGTGCGAGCAGCTTGGCGAGGATGTCGGCGTTGCGGTCGATGTCTACCATGTCTGGTGGGATCCCGATCTTGCCAACCAGATCGCCCGCGCCGGGCGCATGAAACGCATCTTTGCCCATCACATCTGCGACTGGCTGGTGCCGACAAAGGACATGCTGCTCGACCGCGGCATGATGGGCGATGGTGTGATCGACCTCAAAGGCATAAGACGGATGGTGGAGGCCGCCGGTTTCTTCGGCGCTCAGGAGGTGGAGATCTTTTCAGCCGAAAACTGGTGGAAACGCCCGGCCGACGAAATGATCGCCACCTGCGTCGAGCGCTTCAGGAGCTGCTGCCAGGCCTGATTTTCATTATAAGTTTCATAACGCATGCAGGAGGATCATCCGATGGAGAAACGTCGTTTTGCCCTGATCGGCACGGGAAACCGCGGCACCACCATGTGGGGCAAGGATCTGCTTGCCGGCTGGCGCGAACATGTCGACCTGACCGCGATCGTCGAGAAGAATTCGCTGCGCGGCGAGCGCGCCCGCAACATGATCGGCAGCAATGCGCCGCTCTACGAAAACATCGATTCAATGCTTGCTGAGCAGAAGCCGGACCTGGTCATCGTCTGCACGCCTGACCATACGCATGACGACATCGTCGTGCGGGCGCTGGAGTCCGGCATCGACGTCATCACCGAAAAGCCAATGACGACCTCGGTCGAAAAGATTCGCCGGATTCTGGATGCTGAAAAACGCACCGGCCGCCGGGTCGACGTGTCCTTCAACTATCGCTATGCGCCGACCGCCGCAAAGATCAAGGAATTGCTGAATGCCGGCGAAATCGGCCGGGTCACCTCAGTCGATTTTCATTGGTATCTGAACACCAAGCACGGCGCCGACTACTTCCGCCGCTGGCATGCCTATACGGAAAATTCCGGCAGCCTGTTCGTCCACAAGGCGACGCATCATTTCGATCTGCTGAACTGGTATCTCGACAGCGATCCCGATGCCGTCACCTCCTTCGCCGACCTGCAGAATTACGGCCGCAAAGGCCCGTTCCGCGGGCCTCGCTGCAAGCTCTGTCCGCACGCGCATGAATGCGACTACTATCTCGATCTCGAGGCCGATCCATTCCTCGATTCCCTCTACGAGGATCCCTCGAAGATCGACGGCTACTTCCGAGACGGCTGCGTCTTCCGCGAGGACATCGACATTCCCGATACGATGGTGGTGTCCCTCCGTTACCGCAACAATGTCCACGTCTCCTATTCGCTGAACACCTTCCAGCCGATCGAAGGCCATCACCTTGCCTTCAACGGCACCAAAGGGCGGTTCGAGCTTCGCCAGTATGAAGCCCAGCCCTGGGAAGAGCCGAAGCAGGACACGATCCTGCTCATCCGCAGTTTCCCTGATGGTAAGGAGGCAGTGGAGCGCATCGTCGTTCCGCATTTCACCGGCGGCCATTACGGCGGAGACGACCGGATGCGCAACATGATCTTCAAACCCGAAATGGAAGACAAGCTTGCGCAACGCGCCGGCACGCGGGCGGGCGCCATGTCGGTGCTCTGCGGTATTGCGGCGCTGGAGAGCTCGCGCAGCGGCAAGGTCGTCAACATTGCCGATCTCATGCCGGAACTTGCCAATGACGGTTCACCAAATTCGCTGAGGACGTCGCGCTGATGCCTGGCCCCTGCGGGCTTTGCTTGAATTCTCTAAGCCGCTCGACGCGCCTCAGGCGATGTTTTCAAGATTTTCCTGGTGGATCTGGTAGAGCAGCGGCCTGCCGGTCACGAAGCGCTCTATCTCGTCCACGGCCATCTCGCCGAGGCGCGCCCGTTCCAGCCCGATGGCGCCGGCAATATGCGGTGTCAGAAAGACGTTCGGCAGATCGTAGAAAGCGGAACCTGCCTCCGGGATTTCCGGATCGGTGACATCGAGGACCGCGTCGATGCGGCCGGTCTTGAGCGCTGAAAGCAGGGCGGCCTCATCGATGAGAATGCCGCGCGCCGTATTGATGAGCGTCGCGCCGTCCTTCATCAGCGACAGCCTACGCGCATCGATCATATGCTGTGTCGACGGCAGCGACGGCGCATGCAGGGAAACGATATCCGATTGCCGCATCAATTCGTCGAGATCGACCTTTTCTGTTCCCAGGCCGGCTGCCTCGGCGGCATCAAGGGTCGGATCGGAGAGCAGCAGTCTGTAGTCGAAGGGTCTCAAGAGCTCGATCACGCGCCGGCCGATGCGCGAAGCGCCGACGATGCCGACGGTGCGGCGGTAGTTTCCGATCGCTTCACGCTGCATCAAATGTGTCCGGTTGCGGTTTCGGTCGGCAACATAGAGGTCGCGGAAACGGAAAACACGCTTGCCGGCGAAGATGATCGCCGCCAACGTGAATTCGGCCACCGGCACGGCGTTGGCCTCGGCCGCATGGCTGACCGGGATACCGGCTTCGAAGATGGCGTCGTCGATGACGCCCTTTACCGTGCCCGCCGCATGGACGATGAATTTCAGATGCGGCGCCGCGGCGGGAATTTCGGGCCCGACATAAGGCCCGCCCCAGCCGGTGATCAGGATTTCCGCCTCGGCCAGCAGACGTCTCGCACGCTCGTCGTCGAAGCGCTGCAACGGCTTGGAATCCAGCAGGCGACCGATGCCACCCAGCCGCCGCAGGACCTCATCCGACAGGACATGCTGCGTGCGCGACGGTTGCATGGCAAGGATAATGGCCGGCTGGCTCATGGCATTTGTCCGGGCGCTTCGATGGCGCTGACTGTCACGCCCTTTTCCCTCACTAGGGCCTCCAGCGCTGCAATCTGAGGCGCTTTCGGCGGTGTCGTCCATGCACACGAGAGCGCGGCGGGATCGTCAAGCGCCAGCACCGCCGTCACCAGGATGGTTTCACCGGCCGGAATCTGCCCGCGCAGCTGCGGCACCAGGGTTTTCGCGACGATCACATTTGTGTTGGGCATTGCCTTCTGGACAATACCCGAACGTTTGACCGAAGAGCCGAGATCGAGAATACCGGTGAAATCGGCTTCGCCGACCGCATAGGCAATCCCACCCGAAGCGGACAGCGCATCCAACTCGAAGTCCCGGCGGCCGATGGCAAATCCGCCTTCGGCAATCCACAGCGGCCGGCTTGTCCTGATCCTATGGAGGCGAATATGCCAGGGTGCGGCGGGCACAAGCCAGGTTTCGACGTCGACATCGGCAAAAGACGACCATTTTGCAAACAGCACCTCGCCTGCGATCTTGGCTGCCTCGTTCGTTTCGCGCACGCGGTAGTGCAGGCCGTCATCGCTGAAGGCAAGCGCTGAATCGAAGGCGGCAAGCGCAAAGGCGCGCTCATCGGCCTCGACGCTGAAGCCGTAGCGGGCCGAATAAGCGAACTTCGCATATTTTTCCGTGCCGCACCGCATCTGCAGGTTTTCCTGGCCGGAAGACAGCGCAACGACATCGCCGCCCGCCCGCATGATCACCATGCCGGGATGACGCTGGGAGACGATGTCAGGTGCTTGCTGCGGCACTTTCTCCTTCGCCGTCCAGAATGGGTGATCCTCAGCGATCGCCAGCGGCAGGAAGGCCTTGAAGGCCCAGTAGGGTGAGCCGGCGGAATTGTAACTCTCCGACATCAGCAGGTTCGGATAGCCGAAACCGATCGACAGCACGCCGTCGCGATCGGCAATCGGCTTGTCCTTCCACCAGCGCAGATGCTGCAGGCAGAGATGTTTGACTTCGCCCCAGGGCAGAGCCTCGACATCGGCAAAGGCGAGCGCCGACCAGAAACCGGCGCAGGCAAAGCGATAGGTCAGGCTGCGGCCGAAGGGGATCGTCGCCCCGTCGGCGGCAAACCAATGCCGGAAATCCCGGGCGAAGAGGACCGCGCGCTCGCGGTAGCGTTTCGCATAATCGTCATCGACGAGCTTCGAATAGATCAGGCCATAGAAATGCATGGCGAAGGGAATGTAGTGGTCGATGCGGCGCACGTTTCCGTCGCGATACCAGCCGTCGCCGATATAGAAACCTTCGAGCTCCTCGAGATATTGCAGCGTCAGACTGCGGTCGAAATCGGCGCCGAGACGATCGAGCGCGATATCGACGAAGATCCGGAAGAATTTCCAGTTGTTGTCGGCATAGTCGAACTGCCTGACATGCTTGAGGTAGGCGACGACATTGCCGCGGGCCCGCGGATCGAGCGGCTCCCAGATCTTTTCCGGCACCAGCGCCAGGGCAAAACCGAGAGCGGCAAGCTCGACCATCCGCTGATCGCGGCTATTGACCGTTCCCCAATATTCGGTATGGGCGGGATCGGTACCGTTTGCGAGACCCTCGGCAAAACGATGCCAATGGGCAAAGTCTCCACCGCCGGCGCCGAGCGGCGCCAGCCCCCAGAGTGGGCGGGCGAAACCTTCGAGATCGGCGGCCGCCCGGTCGAAATGGGCGGCGGCGCCATTGAGCCTGACGCGGGCATTGCCCTTCGAAAAACAGGCAAGCAGCGGATCGAAGAGCGCGAGCAGGGCACGGCTCATATCGGCGCGGGTTTCCAGCGGATTGCCTGCAAGCGGGTTGGCGCTGGCGGGATCATAGGTCATCGCATCTCTCACGGGTTTTCGGCATTCGGATTCGGAACAGTTCCACCCGGAACGGGAACGACCGCCTGGCAAATGTGGCGGGCCGGTGCCGTCCTGTTGCGGAAACGGGCGAGCATCAGCGACACGGCCTCACGCCCGAGAGCGGCGCGATCGACGCGCATGGTGGACAGCCGTGGATTGGTCATCAGCGCGCAGGGCAGATCGTCGAAGCCGACGATCGCGAAATCCTCCGGCACGCGCAGGCCGGCCTCGGTGACGGCCTCGAGCACGCCGACGGCGATGAAATCATTCATGCAGAAGGCGGCGGTAAAACCGGCATTCTCGGCAAGTGCTGCGGCGGTGCGTTCATGCGCCTCACGGATGGCGCTGCCCTGGAGCATCAGCGACACGAAACGGCCCTCGGCCCCGGGGACGGCGGCGATCGCTGCCTCAAAACCGCGCACGCGCTCCCGGATCGTATGGCGGTGGGAGCCGCTCAGGTGCAGGATGCGGCGATGGCCGGCCTTTATCAGCCGGCTGGTGGCCTGATAGGCGCCGAAGAAATTAGCCGGCGAAACGCCATCGAACTGCATGCGTGGGTCGGTGCCGTTGACGAGAACGGTTGGCGTCGTGCTGGCTTGCAGCCAGTCACGCAGCGTCGCGTTCGGATCGATGCCGACGAGAAAGAGACCTTCAGCGCCCGCGGTCTGCATATAGTCGCGCACGGCATCCGGCGTGGTTCGATCCTCGCGGACCAGCCGGACTTCGAAGGGCATGCCCGCTTCGGCAGCGCCGGCGCGCAGACCCTCGACGATCGCTTCATAAAAGACGCTGAGAGTGCCGGTGACGCCGTCGCTGGCAATCAGCGCCAGTCCGCCTGCAACGGCTTCGGAAGCAGGCTTGACGGGATAGCCGTTCTCGGCTGCCACTTTCAATATCTGGCGGCGCACGCTTTCGCTGATACCAGGTTCGTTGGCGAGCACGCGTGACACCGTGGAGACCGAGACGCCGGCCAACATGGCTATATCGGCCTGACGCGGCCGTCTGATTTTTTGGTCGTTCATGGGGCAAACATTATGCAAATAATGCAAATTTGCAAGGAAATGGTTGGTTCTTGCAAATAAATTTTTTTTGCGTACTCTATTTGCTGAAATGCCCTGACAACGCCATTGGAGGATGGCAGCGGGCATATTGGGACAAGGAGGATTATCATGCAGGTCAATCGCCGTTCATTCCTGATGGGTTCAGCCGGTGCGGCCGCCGGCCTCGCCTTCGGCGCTGGAAGCGCCATTCCGGCCTTTGCCGAAGACGCGCAACTCAGGGCTATGTGGTGGGGGTCCAACGACCGCGCCAAGCGCACGCTCGAGGTTGCCAAGCTCTATCAGTCGAAATCGCCTGGCGTCACCGTCGTCGGTGAATCGCTTTCGGGCGACGGCTACTGGACAAAGCTCGCAACGCAGATGGCCGGCCGCTCGATCGCCGACATCTTCCAGCTCGAGCCGGGAACAATCTCGGACTATTCGAAGCGCGGCGCCTGCCTGCCACTCGATGAATTCGTCCCCTCCGCGCTGGACGTCCAGTCCTTCGGCGCCGACATGCTGAAACTGACCACCATCGACGGCAAGCTCTATGGTGTCGGCCTCGGGCTCAACTCCTTCTCGATGTTCTTCGACACAGTCGAATTCGAAAAGGCGGGCATCCCTCTGCCGACCCCCGATCTCACCTGGGATGAGTATGCCAAGCTCGCCGTAGAACTCTCAAAGTCCTCCGGCAAGAGCGGCGGGCCCTATGCGGCACGCTACGCCTATGTGTTCGATGCCTGGCTGCGCCAGCGTGGCAAGAGTCTTTTTGCCAAGGAAAGCGTTGGGCTCGGCTTCACGGCCGACGATGCCAGGGAATGGTTCGACTACTGGGAGAAGCTGCGCAAAGCGGGTGGCACTGTTGCTGCGGACGTGCAGACGATCGATCAGAACACCATCGACACCAACGCGCTTGGTCTCGGCAAATCGGTGATCGGCATGGCCTATTCAAACCAGATGATCGGTTATCAGCTGATCATCAAGAACAAGCTCGGCATCACCATGCTGCCGCGCGAAAAGAAGGGCGGTCCATCCGGCCATTATTACCGTCCGGCACTGATCTGGAGTGTGGGCGCCACGACCAAACAGGGCGAAGCCGCCGCGAAATTCATCAGCTTCTTCGTCAACGATCCCGAAGCCGGCAAGATTCTCGGCGTGGAACGCGGTGTACCTATGTCGCCGACAGTGCGCGAAGCCATCCTGCCGCAGCTCAACCCAACGGAGCAGGAAACGATCAAGTACGTGAACCTGCTCAAGGATCAGGTCGGCGAATATCCGCCGCCGGTGCCGATGGGCGCAACCCAATTCGACCAGCGCGTACTGCGCCCGATCTGTGACGAACTCGCCTTCGAACGGGTCTCGCCCGCCGATGCGGCAACCCGGCTTGTCGAAGAGGGTAAGGCAACGATCAAGGGATGATCGGTCGCCGGACGTGAGAGGGAGAGGCCCGCAACACCCCGGCGGGCCTTTCTGTTTTCGGGCTATCAGTTGGCCAGACTTTCGACCACGCGCCAGTCCGGCCGGCCGAGATCGAAGGGCCAGGCGTGCGCATCCCGATCGTTGAAATAGACCACTTCCTGCAGATTCGGGAAGGCGCTCTGCTTCAACGTAACCGTTTCGATCCACGGCTTCATATAGGCGTCGCCGCCTTCATAGCCGAGCTCCGCCACCCAGATGGGTTTTCCGTAGCCGGCGACGAGATCATATCCCTGCTTCAGTGCTTCCGAGAACGTCCGGTGCTCATTGTAGGCAAGCTCGTCGTAGCGCTGAAGACCGAAGACCGAGAGGCCGACGAGATCGACATAATCGTCGCCGGGATAATAGGCCTGAAGACCAGGCTCTCCTTTCGGCGACCACATGAGTTCGGTGCCGGGCGCCTCCTCGCGGACGATGTCCATCATCCGCTTATAGGCGGTGATATAGTCCTGCGGGTTCCAGCCGGACCATGAAAACCGCCCTGACTTGTCCTCCATCTCCTGCCCCCAGCGGACGATCACCGGGCTTTTCAGCGCCGATATCATCTGCGCGATCGAGCGCATGTTGACATCGTAGTCGCCTCGCAGGACCTTTGCGCGAAGCTCGGCGGAGGTCAGCCGCCAATCGACGTCCCAGGACCACGGCTCCACCGTTATCAGCAGGTTGCGGCCCCTCGCCAGCGCGTAGGCATCGGCGACGCGCAAGGTTTCCAGGTCGACGTCCTCCCAGGGCAGGAACAAGGCTTCGGTGGCGACATTCGCCTGTGCGCCGAAATCGCCATGCGGATCGTAGGCGCCGAACTTGATGCCTTCGGCATGAAGCACGGGGCGTTTATCGATGATCGTCCGCACGCTCGCCGCCGGGTTGGGGGCAATGCCCGCATATTGCACTTCGCTTCGGCCCGGCAGATCCGCGACGCATAACAAAAGCAGCCCGATCGCGGCGGTCGAGAGGTTGGTTTTCATTAGCTTCTTCATGGCTCACCCTCCTTTTCGGGCTACTTCCTGGCTCAGCAGGACCTGCTTCAGTTCGCTTGCCTTCGCGCTCACGGTATCGGTGGGAACAAGCTTCTGGAACTCATCACCCTGACGCACCGATGCGTGGCGGAAGACGTACCATTCGCCGTTCGGCTGGCGCCGCTGATAGATCGTATTGCCGATCTTGCGATGTCCGAAACAGGTGCTGGCGCGGGCCGCGCCCTCGGCATTCGTCCAGGTGGCGCGCATGCAGAGCTGACCGAGATCGTCGACCACCCATTTGCCTTCGGCGAAGGATTGCTTGCCATTGTCGTTGACCCAGGCGACGAACCGCCGGCCGTCATCCAGGAAACGGCCGCCGCCGGTGTTCCAGGTCCAAGTCTTGTCGCCGTAGATCCGATAGAGCTCATAGGCGCTAAGCGGCGTCGGCGCCTTCTGTTTGGCGGTCTCGGCACTGTGCGCCGCTACCGGCAGACACAGGCTGAGAGCAAGGGCTGCTCCGAAAAGTTTCGATCCGATACGCATTACATCCTCCTGTTCGACACTTGCCGGTTCCGCCGGCTCACACACCCTGTTCGTCCCGTCCCATGCTGCCGAACCCATTCCATTTGAGACGGAATTTCGTGATCCTGGTCTTGCCGCCGCCGATGCCGGCACCGGCCACGGCAAATTGTGATTTGGTGAAGCTGACGAGCGTCTGGCCATGGGAGAGAGCTTCGAGGCTGCTGAGACCATGGCTGCCCACCTGCATGCCGCCGGTAACGCAGATCGCAAGCCCCATGGCCGTGGCGAGCTGCAGCCCGCGCGATTGCGGCAACAGCGGCAGACCGTTCTCGATCGCATGGCGGACGACGATCAGCACCGTCAGCGACAGATAGATCGAGAGGTTCATCGCCGCGAAGGTATAAAAGCCCTGGGCGGCGGCGGCCTCACTGGCGAGCGCCATGGCGACAGCGCACATCCCGGCGAGCGCGATATAGGGCGCGACGACGCGCAGCGGCAAAGACCGCTGCTGCTGCCTTCCCTTCGGCGTAATGCGAAAGTCGACGAAGGAGCCGCAGATATAGTCGCGAACAGCGGCAAGGCTGCCGGCCAGCGACCACGGCCAGCGCAGAAAGATGAAGGCAAGCCCTTCCCAACCGAGCAGTTTCGCATCGTGCGGCCTGAAGGTTGCCGTTGCCCGCCAGAAGAAGGCAAACAGCGTCAGCACGATCGACATCGGCACGAAATGCAGCAGGAAATCCGGATAGGTGACATTGACGAAGACACGGCCCGTCAGCAGCGCGGCAACCGGCAGCAGGAACATCATGGCCATGAAGGCGGAAAAGAGCGGGTACCAGAGCTGCGAAAACACGAACTGGAACCTCAGCCGCCAGGGCAGGTGCATGATGTGGCGGCGGGAATGTTGCAACAGAATGGTGACCAGGCTGCGCGACCACTGGAATTCCTGGACGACGAGGTCGGTGAAATTCGCCGGTCCGTCGCCATGGGCGATCGCATCGACGGCATGCACGCCACGCCAGCCGCCGGCATTCATCATCAGCGTCGTCGAATGGTCTTCCGCAAGTTCCGGGCCGAGGCCGCCGATCTGACGAAGGGCGGCGGTGCGAACCGCATAATGGGAACCGATGCAAAGAGGCGCCCAGCCATTATTGTAACCCGTCTGCAGCGAACCGTGCAGGCTTGCCTCCGCATAGAGCCTGCCACGCGCCGCCCAGCTTGCCCCGGCATTGGCATCGCAGATGCTCGGAGCGGAGACATAGCCGATCTCGGGATCGGAAAAGGGGCGCAGGATTTCACGGAGATAGGTCGGCGTCGGCACATGGTCGGCATCGAACTGGGCGACGAAATCGTAACGCGCATAGCCGAAACGGTCGTAGAAATGGGCGAGGTTGCCTTCCTTGCAACGTGTCCGGCGCGGCCAGGTGGTGCGATGATACTCCGCCACGCCCTTTCGGGTGGAGATCAGCACGCCATGCGCGGCACACCAGCGGCTGGTTTCCTCCGAGGGGTCCTCGTCGGCCAGCCAAACATCAAAATCGACGTCGACCTGGTCGAGCATCGCCTGCAGCGTGGCGCGGACGACGGCAAAGGGCTCGGATGGCGCCTTTGTGACGACCATAGCCACCCGCCCTTCCGGCAGCCCTGCGCGAGGGCTGACCGTTCTCGCATCGAGGAAGATCAGGATGAAATAGGCCGGCACCAAAGTGATCCAGGCAAGCACGAGGGTGACGAGCACGAAGGTGGCCCAGGAAATGATATGGGCGGACTGGCACCACCAGATCCAGAAATAGCCGAGTGACGTCAACCAGCAGAGGATGCCGAAACTATAGGCGACGCGGTTCCAGCCGGTGAAAACAGGATCGAACGCGTCCGTTGCGGCGGCTTTGGCCGTCCTGACGCCATGGCCGATCTGGGAAATGTCGCTCATGCCGTCACCTGCAGGCCGAAGGTGGGACCGGCGGTCCGAATGATCGTATCGATGTCCGAGAGGACGGGGGCAAAGCCGAGTTCCGCCTGCGCCCTTGCAGTATTGGCAAAGAGGATCGGCGGGTCGCCGATGCGGCGCGCGCAATAACGGACGGGGACTTCGCAGCCGCTCGCGCGATGGATCGCCTGGAGAATCTCCCGCACCGAGGTGCCCCGACCGGAGCCGAGATTGACGCTGAGCGAGCCGCCGTCCGCCATCAGATGGTTGACGGCGGCGAGATGCGCCTGCGCGAGATCGCTGACATGAATATAGTCGCGAACGCAGGTTCCGTCCTCGGTCGCATAGTCCGTTCCGAAGATATCGAGCCGCTCCAGCCTGCCGGCGGCGGCGAGAAGGGCGCGCGGAATGAGGTGGGTCTCGGGTTGATGACGCTCGGCAAGCTCACCATCGGGATCGGCTCCGGCCGCGTTGAAATAACGCAACGCGGCATAGCGGATGCCATAGGCAGCGGCAAAATCCTCGAGCGCCATCTCGAAGATCAGCTTGGTGCGGCCATAGGGATTGACCGGATGCTGCGGGCTTTCCTCGCGTATCGGCAACGAGGCGGGAACGCCATAGGTGGCGCAGCTGCTCGAAAAGACGATCCGGTCGATATCCTGATCGAGGCAGGCCTCGAGCAGGATCAGACTGCCAACGACATTGTTGCGGTAATATTTCCTGGGCATGTCGACGGATTCGCCCACATAGGCATTGGCACCACAATGGATGACGCAATCGGGCGAAAACTCTGCAAGAGTCCGGCGCAGCGTGGCGGCGTCGGCAAGCTCCGCCCGAATGAGCGGACCCCAGCGGACACTGTCGGCATGTCCCGTCGAGAGATTGTCGTAAGTGACCGGGATCATGCCGGCGCGCGACAGCGCTTTGCAGATATGACTGCCTATGAAACCGGCGCCGCCGGTGACGAGAATGTAGCGGGGCATCTCATACGACCTCCGCCTTCTCTGTGCCGGCGAGCAGTCCGTCGAAATAGTCGACGGTGCGAGCCAAGCCGGTTTCGAGCCCGATGCGGGGCTGCCAGCCCAGCTCGGCCATGGCCCGGGAAATATCCGGCCGCCGCTGACGGGGGTCGTCGGTGACTGCCGGCAGGTGGACGATCCGGGAACGCGAGTTCGTCAGGTCCCGGATGATTTCCGCCAGACGCCGAACGGTCATTTCGGCTGGGTTGCCGAGGTTGATCGGACCGTTGCAGGCGCTGCCGGCGGCCGAAAAACGCAGGAAACCCTCGATGAGATCGTCGACATAGCAGAAAGAACGGGTCTGCTGGCCATCGCCATAGATCGTCAGATCCGCGTTGCGCAGGGCCTGCACGATGAAATTGGAAACCACCCGCCCGTCGTCCAGGCGCATGCGGGGTCCGTAGGTGTTGAAGATGCGGCCGACCTTGATGTCGACGCCATAAGTCCTGTGATAGTCGAAAAACAGGGTTTCGGCGCTGCGCTTGCCCTCGTCGTAGCAGCCGCGCGGTCCGATCTGGTTGACATTGCCGCAATAGGATTCGTGCTGCGGGCTGTGGATCGGGTCGCCATAAACCTCCGACGTCGACGACTGGACGACGATCGCACCGGTCTTTCGCGCGCAATCCAGGGTGTTGACGGCGCCGAGCACGTTGGTGAGCAGCGTTCCCACAGGATCCCGCTGATAGTCGGGCGGAGAGGCCGGAGAGGCGAAATTGAAGATGAGCGACGCTTCGATGTCGAAGGGCTGGCGAACATCATGCTCGACGATGTGGAAGCGAGTGTTCGACGCAAGGTGGTCGACATTCGCACGGCGGCCGGTGGAAAAATTATCGAGGCATATGACACGGTGGCCGCGCCGCAGAAGCCTTTCGCAGAGATGTGAACCGAGGAAACCTCCCCCGCCATTCACAAGAACGGTGCGCAATGCTTGCGCTACCGGTATGCCTGACACTTCAGAATAGCTTTCGCTGGGAACGAAACTACGCATTACAAACTCCTTCCCATGTATTAGTCTTTTGATTTATTTATGCGCCTCAAGTCTTCCCATCCGTCTGGATGTTCGTGAAACCTCCTATCAAGGCATGAATAACTTTGTAGTTATTCTTCGGATAACTGGCTTACTACTCAAATGATAAGACGATTAGCGTGAAGGTCAACTTTAAAAAGTTCTAGTATCCAAAATAATTACACAAGTATTCTTCAAGGTAACAAATGATTAATCACACTTAACCCTTCTCCGCCACAATGCTTTCACCTGCCGCTCAAGCTTCACTCAATGCAGCTAATATAAAAGGGAAGGCGGGAGATTGGCCGGGTTCAACGGCACCGCCGGTCTTGCATCCGGAAGCGCCATATGCGAGGGGTTTTGGCATGTTGAAAAAACAAGATGCAGCGCAGCTGAAAGGCCGGCGTATCCGCTCGGCGATGTTCGCCTGGCGAATGGCGCTTCTTGCGATCGGACCGACGGCCTGCACGGTCGTCGGCGACGATATCGCGGTCGTCGCGAAGAAGAATGCCGCCGCGGTCGAGGCGCCGCGCGTTTCCAAGGCCTATGCCTATCCGGCAAATCGGGCCGAGCGTCCGGTTGCGCCGACAGTCCGCACCGCAGCCTATCATGGCTCAGCGCCCTATATCTGCTCTCCAAGCGGCTTCGGACAGAAGTCGCGCTGCTTTGCGCGTCCCTCGATCTGAAGCAAAAGCGCTAGATCAATTGCGCCAGCGGCCGGACATGTCGTCTTCGCCGGCAGGATGCTCATTGAAGAAACGGGACGCAGCTTCCGTACGGTTTCGCACGTTCATCTTCTTGTAGATGTTGCGGACGTGAACCTTCACGGTATTTTCGGAGAGATGCAGCTTGTCGGCGATGATCTTGTTCTGCGTGCCCTTGCATATGAGATCCAGGATCTGAACCTCCCGGGTCGTCAAAGCGGAGATGCTGTCGCGTCTCAGCTTGAGCGCATTGCTGCGGGCCGCATCGACCGATTTTGTCTGATAGAGCGAAGGCTCCAGCTGAGAGTTTTTGTTGGTGAGGCGATTGAGAAGTGCTGACGGAAAATGTTCGCCGCCCTTCATCAGCAGATCCACTGCAGCCATGAAGACATCGAGCCGCAGGTTGAGTGGCAGGACGCCATCGATGATCCGCGCTTCTACGAGCCGGCTGACATAGGGCTCGAGCATGTCGATCGCTTCGACGACAAGTCCGATCGAGGTTTCAGGGTGGTTTTCGCGGGCAGCCTGCAGCGCTTCGTGAAGCTCCGGGCCGGGTATATGATAAAATAAAACGAGTTTCATATCGCTGGCATCTTTTTCCAGCATCGGCTTTGTACTCGTTATGCTTGACACTTCACAGTTCGGAAATTTCTTCGCTAGTGCTTCTACCATGCATTCTGAAAATAGATCTGCCTTGGCCACCACTAGTATAGTATCTCCGGACGGACCCAACTTCCTTCCCTGGTCCGCATTCTCCATTCCTGAGCCTGTCATGAACATTTACGCCTCCCCTAGCGTTACACTTTACTAAAACGTTGAGCGATGGCGGGTATAAGATAGTATGAAATGCCGACCCCGAATGACATCGCCTTATTTTTTAGACATTTCTTAATTATGTTAATACGGATTGAGAAGGAAGGAAATGGCCCAAAGTGATTAGTTTTAGTAGGCGAAAAACGATACGATACAAATCTTCGGTTGTATTTTCACCGCAATATATACTTCGAGGCTATATTTGCGTCGACTATAGATGATCAGTTGAATGTAATATTTCAGTACAAATTTTGATATTTAGTTATGTAAGGGCGGGCCGGATATGAGACAGGAAACGTCGACAGCTGTCCTTCAACCCTGCAGCGAAAGCCGGGAGCCCCGGATTATCGCTGCTCGCCGACGCCGCTGCCGAACAGATCTTAGCGCTCCAGCGATAGGAGCTGTCCGCGGGCTAATCGGGCAGGGCAGATCGGCGTTAGCCCGAATTGATGTCTATCGGATCCGCATTTTTTCCAGCATCCTGTGATCGTCGTCCAAGTGGCGACATGGAAAAGCCAGGTATTGTCATGCGTTTTTGATACACGGCCTCCATTATAGGGCAACTCAACGAAAAGAAAACCTGACTACTCCTTATCCTTTCAGGATTCGGAGCCGGATATGTGCGGCCTTGTACTGAGTACGTACGTTCCCAATACCAACGGTTTGATCAACAAATCGCGATGAAGCTGCAGATGACTGGTATCGAATACATCTGCCGATGTTAACCGCATCGGAGCGAGCGCGAGTAAAATCCCATTGAGATGAGAGGGATTTCGAAAAGCTGCTCCGGTTTTTTCTGGAGAATGCAATGTCTGACGACACCGAAATCACGAAGGCCGGGGCGCTTGCCGACGGCTTTGCCAACAGCGCGATCAATTCGACTGAAATCGACGACGATTCGACCGGTTATGTCGGCGGCGTCGCCAATGGCGACAATCGCGACAATACCGACAACAGCGTCGACGTGGACGTCAAGGCGGAGATCGATGTCGCCGCCAACAATGGCGACAACCGCGACAACGAATATGACTGGAGCTACAAGTCCGACGACGATACGAGCACCAAGACCACGACGATCACCGATACCGACACCAAGACCGACTACGACTGGAGCTATGACAGCAAGTCGTACAGCGACAACGACACCGACACCAAGACGATCACGGACACCGATACGAAGACCGTTACCGACACCGATATCAAGACCGTTACCGAGACGGAGACGGATACGAAGACGGTTACCGACAGCTTCAACACCTCCGACAGCTTCAACAAGACGGACACAGACTTCGCCGTCATCGAGGATGTCAAGGACTCCAACCTCGGCGTTGCCGGACACGACCTCACCTTCAACCTCGGGGACGACTTCTCCTTCACTCTCGACGTCGACAGCATCCTGAACAATTCGCTGACCGGCGAAGGCAATGACAGCGGCTTCAGCGCCGTCCAGGCGAACCATCTGGCCGACCAGGATAGCGCCTGGAACACCAAGATGGACAACGCAGGAGCTCAGAACCACCTGAATGCCACTGGCGGCACCGCCGACAGCGCAGAAGGCATGGAGATGGACGGCAAAGGCTGGGATCTCAAGGCCGGCGACGACGCCACCGGATCGAGCGCGGCCGATGCTTCGGCGATCCTTGCCAATTCCGGCTTCCACCTCGAGCTCGTTCAGGGTGCGAACCTGCTCAGCAACACAGTCGACTCCAGCGTCATCGGCGGCAATTCTCATGCCTCCGACGTCGGCGAGGATACCGGCACCTGATACGACCTCCAGCGACCAAGACGAACTGCACCGGCTCAAGCCGGTGCAGTTTGATTGCTTGAAAACGATTTGACGACCACACCACGGCTCCCGGCGGGCGCCACAAAGGCCGATCGTCATCTCGAATGGGAGGGCCGAACCATGCATATCGAGAAGATTTCGGAAATCATTGCGCACTTCATCGGTCTCTTCGAGATGACGACCGACGAGATGAGGTTGCGTACCAACTATGCCGAAGGCGCAGGACCGGGCGCGGATGGACCGGCTCTGCCGGATCAGGATGCCTTTACCGCCGCCTTCTCTTCCGATCTCCAGCTCAAGGACTACGATCCGGGCATCAATTACAAAAGCGGCAGCTACGAAATCGAATTTGGCCCGGCGCGCCATTTCGGCCGCGTCTTCGAAGAGAGCCTCGAGAAGCTGGCGGCGATTGCCGGAAAGGACATCCCGTTACCGCATTTCGGCGATCCTACGGATATCGTGCTCACGGATGAGCCGGAACTGACAGTCTTTGCCGGGCCTGGTTCGGCGATCAGCCATGTCCTCCAGATCAACGCTCTCTACGACGACGACTATCTCGATATGACGGACGGCGTCCATGCGCCTCGAGACACGAGTTTCGTCATCGAGCGGCTCGCGGATTTCAGCACCAAGGCCGAGATCTTCACGCCGTTTGCAAGCCTCCACCGGACAGATACCTATGATGGCGCCCTGAAGATCGCCGAGGATCTCGAAAGCTATATCCAGAATGCCCAAAATACCGAGGACAGCGGGACAACTTCGCTCGGCACCGACGCGACGCATGAGTTCGTCCGCCTCGACCCCGAGGTCAACGACACCGTTTACATCAATGGCAAGGCCGAGACCGATATACCGGTCCTCGACGACTTCCTGCCCGACCGCGGTCTCGCCAAGCTTCCGGAAGAACCCGACGACAGCAATACATCCGTCGAGCAGACCGACCCGAGCGGCAACAGCCTCGATGTCACCGCCGGTGCAAATCTCGTCGTCAACGTCGCCTCGGTGATCAATACCGGCGTCATCACCTCGGTCTCGGCGGTGATGGGCAATTATCACCAGATCGACGCGATCTCCCAGGCCTTTGTCTACAGCGACAATGACGAGATCGCTTCGACGCTGCATTCATCCGGCCATTCGGCCGAAGAGGCGGGAACGATCGCCAAGAATATTGCCCTCTTCGAACACAGCACCTTCGAAGCATCGAGCCATGTCGACACCGATGCAGCCGAGCCGACGTTCCCCAACAGCTGGCGCGTCAGCGTCATCGACGGCGACGTCTCCTTCGTACAGTGGATCGAGCAATATCAATTCGTCACCGACAACGACACGATGACGGTCACCACCTCGGGATCCGAAGCCACGGTTCTGACGGGCGGCAATACCTCCATCAACTTCTCCTCCTTTTTTCAGATGGGCCTGCAATATGATCTGGTGATCATCGGCGGCAATGTGCTCGACATCAACAGCATTACGCAGGTCTCGCTGCTCTACGACAATGACTGGGTGCGGGCAGAGGGTGACCTCGATCCCGGCGCCGACATACAAACGGGCAACAATCTGCTCTGGAATTTCGCCTCGATCCACAATGTCGGGACGGACAGCCCGTTTGCGGCCATGCCGGACTACATGGTCGAGACGCAGAACGCGATCGAAGATCGCGATCCCAACATGCCGGAAGGGCTGTCCTTCGATGCGAATTTCCAGGGCTATGCCGGCCTCAACGTGCTCTACATCACCGGCAATCTCTATGACATGACGATCATAAAACAGGTCAGCATTCTCGGCGATTCCGACGATGTGACCCAGGCGGCGTCGACCATCCTCGAAAACAATCCCGACGCAACTGTTACGATCGACACGGGCAGCAATGCCGTCGTCAACATCGCCGAGATCGTCGACTACGACAGTTTCGGCCAGACGACCTATCTGGCAGGCCAGCTCTATTCAGACGCCATCCTTATCCAGGGCGGGCTGGTGGAGCATGACACGACACAGCCGCAGCCGGCCGACGACAGGCTCGCTAACGAAGTCATCGCTTTTCTCGACAACGACGATCCGGCGGGCTGCGATTGCGCTGACGGCGTCATCAATGCCGGGAATGATTTTTCATGGTCGTCGACGCACCCCGCCGACGTAATGCAAGCCATGGTCGCCTGATCTTGAGTATTGCGAAGGAACCACGATGAACCAGATTTCGAAACAAATCTTTGCGGCAGGCAGCGCCCTCGATCTGAGATCGGGCACTATTCCCTCCGCTGCCCCCCCGGAAGCGACAATGACCGATGTGTGCATCTCAGCGATCGACGAGGCGGTCGAGAACCTTCGCAGGCTGAGCGGCGCCGCTGCTTCGTCTCCCGATGAGCGCAAGGAGACGTCCGAAGCTGCGGCCAACGAGGCTGCCGATATCGGACGCGCAAGCGCTACGCAGGTGCCCCTCCCGGAAAAGACGGCGGTGCCGGAAGCGAAAGTGGGAACAGCACCTCCTGTTGCGGTGGCGCATGGCCGGGCAATAGCAGAACCGGCGGAAGCGCCGGCCCAGCCGCAGATCGAAGCACGGGTGACGCCCGAACTGCCGAAAGAGAAGACCGAGCTTAAATCGAGCCCGACGATGCCCTTCGGCAAGACCATCGAAGGAGAAAGCGGTCCGATCAGCGAGAACGACAGGCGGCTGCGCACCGGCGGCGGCGGAAACGGCAAGAATTCCGATCCCGGGGGCGGCGGGGGCGGGGGCGGGGGAAGCGGCGGCGGTTTTCACAAGCGCAGCGAGCCTGTGAATTTCGCCGCCAGCCTCTCGCGCGGCATGGCGGCGGTACGGCGCAACCTGGTGGTCGTCATGATGTTCACGATCGCCATCAACGTCCTTCTGCTGGCGATACCGCTCTATCTCTTCCAGATATCCGACCGGGTGCTGACAAGCCGCTCCGTCGACACGCTCGTCATGCTCTCGATCGCCGTGATCGGCGCCGTGCTGCTGCAGGCCTTCATGGATTCGGTGCGGCGCTTCATCCTGATGCGCACCGCGGTGGAGCTCGAAGTACAGCTCGGCGCGCCGATTCTCAGCGCTGCAGCGAGGGCATCGCTGCATGGCAGCGGCAAGGACTATCAGACGCTGCAGGATCTGCAGCTGCTGCGCGGCTTCCTGACCTCAGGCACGCTGATCGCATTTCTCGATGCGCCGCTGATGCCGTTCTTCGTGGTCGTCGTCTATTTCGTGCATCCGCATCTCGGCATCATCATCATGGTCTGCTGCGCGGTGCTTTTCGTCATCGCCTATCTGAACCAGAAATTCACCGCCCGGCAATTCGCCGAATCCAACGGCTATCTCAGCCGGGCGAATTTCCATCTCGATTCCATGTCGCGCAATTCGCAGATCATCAACGCAATGGCGATGATCCCCGAGGCCGTGAAGATGTGGGGCCGGGAAACGGCGGGTTCGCTGAAATCGCAAGTCGAGGCACAGGACCGCAATATCATCTTCTCCGGCATATCGAAGGCCTGCCGCATGATCACCCAGGTCACCCTGCTCGGCTGGGGCGCACATCTGTCGCTCGCCGGCGAACTGACGGGCGGCATGGTGATTGCGGCCTCGATCATCTCGGGGCGCGCGCTGGCACCAATCGAAGGCGCCATAGAAGGCTGGAACCAGTTCAACCGGTCGGCAGCCGCCTATAGCAGGATCAAGGGGCTACTCTTGAATTCGCCATTGAACTTCCCGCGCCTGCGTCTTCCCAATCCCGAAGGCCGGCTCGATGTCGAACGCATTCTCTTCGTGCCGCCACCGCAAAAGAAGGTCATTCTCAACGGCATCTCCTTCTCGCTCAGGAAGGGGGAATCGCTTGCGATCATCGGTAATTCCGGATCCGGCAAGACGACGCTCGGCAAGATGCTCGTCGGCTCGATCGTCCCGACATCGGGAAATGTACGCCTCGACCTGATGGATCTGCGCAACTGGGACCAGCGCCAGTTCGGCGAAAGCATCGGCTATCTGCCGCAGGACGTGCAGCTCTTTCCCGGCACGATCAAGGCCAATATCTGCCGCATGCGCGACGACGTCGACGATCACCAGATCTACGAGGCCGCGGTGCTCGCCGACGTGCACGAACTCATCGCCGGCTTCCCGCAGGGCTACGAAACCATCGTTGCAGCCGATGGCGCTCCGCTTTCGGGCGGCCAGAAGCAGCGCATTGCGCTCGCCCGTGCCTTCTTCGGCAATCCCAAATTCGTGGTGCTCGACGAGCCGAATTCGAACCTCGATACGCAGGGCGAGGCAGCCCTTGCCAGGGCACTGATCCACGCCAAGAAGCAGGGCATTACCACCGTCACCATTACCCAGCGCCCGGCTCTTCTCCAATGCGTCGACAAGATCCTTGTGCTCAAGGACGGCACTGTCGCCATGTTCGGGGAAAGGATCGAGGTGCTGCAGGCGCTATCCAAGAACAACAGTAATAACGGTCAACAAGCACCGCGCATTGAGGGATGAACGACATGGGACGGAAAAATCGGGAGACGACCGGTCCGGCGCAGCTCGAATGGTATAGCGATGTGCCGCGCTCGATCCGTGTGCACAGCATCGTCGGCCTGACGGTTCTCTTCACCTCGTTCGGCGGCTTCGGCTTCTGGGCGGCGACGGCGCCGCTCGCCTCCGCCGTTATCGCGCAAGGAAGCTTCGTCGCGACCGGCAACAACAAGATCGTCCAGCATCTGGAAGGCGGCATCATCAAGGAGATGCGCGTCAGCGAAGGCGATACGGTCAAGGAAGGCGACATCCTGCTGACCCTCGATCCCACAGCATCCCGCTCAAACGAGCGGATGCTGCAGCTTCGCCGCCTGCGCCTTGAAGCCGTCGTCGCCAGGCTCCGTGCCGAAGCGCAGGGCCTGCGCGAATTCCAGCTTCCCGATATCGTGATGAAGGAGGCCAGCGATCCTGATATCAACGCGATCATCCAGAGCCAGAACGTCGTCTTTCACAGCAAGCAGATCAAGCTTGAAGAGCAGCTCAATCTGATCGAGAAAAACATCGCATCGCTCGAATTCCGCTTCGCCGGCTATAGGGGCCAGCGAGAATCCTTCGAAAGGCAACTGTCGCTGCTGACCGAGGAACGCGACTCCAAGGCTCGGCTGGTCAAGGTCGGCTATATGCGCAAGACGGATCTGCTGGCAATCGAGCGGGCGATCGCCGATGCGATGGGCGACATTGCTCGACTGAACGGCGAGCTCAACGAGAGCGAGGCGGAGATCGCCAAATTCCGCCAGGAAGCCGTCATCGCCGTCAACTCCAACAAGCAGGCGGCACTCGATGCGCTCGAGACCGCTGAAACCGATCTGGACAGTGTGCGCCAACAGATGCGGGAGGCCGCCGGCGTGCTCGAACGCACCACTATCCGATCGCCGGTGTCGGGTACGGTGGTGCGCTCCTATTTTCACACAGCCGGCGGTGTCATCACGACAGGAAAGCCGATCATGGAGATCCTGCCGTCGCATGTGCCGCTGATCCTGGAAGCGAAGGTGCTGCGCACTTCGATCGACCAGCTGCATGAGGGAGAAATGGCCTCGATCCGCCTAACGGCGCTCAACCGGCGCACGACCCCTGTTCTGCAGGGCAAGGTCTTCTACGTCTCAGCCGATTCGATCGAGGAAAATGCGGGAGCTTCGGTCAAGGACGTCTATATCGTCCGCGTCGGAATACCCGATTCCGAGATTGCGCGGGTGCACAATTTCCATCCCGTTCCCGGAATGCCGGCCGAAGTGCTGATTCAGACGTCGGAACGCACCTTCTTCGAATATCTGAGCAAACCGATCACCGACAGCATGTCCCGGGCTTTCAAGGAGCGCTGATCGCTCGCGATCCGGCACGGGCGGTCCGGTAGATATGACGGACTTGCCCGTTGTTCTGATGTAATGTCCACATGTCCATCCCTTGAGGGATGGATCCCCTCCGGGGAGAAAGGTTCAAGCATGGCGGCGATGTCCGATGTCCTGCTGCGGGTCGGCCGCCTGAACTATGTCTGGACGAACACCGAAAGCCTGCTGATCTACATCATCGCCCATCTTCTCCGGGTCGAAAAGGATGCGGCAATCGTCGTGTTCCTGACGCTCAACACCACGCGCGCCCGGATCGATCTCATCGAACGGCTGTCCAAGCTCGCTTCGACCTCCCCTTCCGACCGGAAGGCGATTCTTTCGGCCATGTCGCGGCTGAAGAAGGAATCCAAGATCCGCAACAAGTACAATCACTGCATCTACTCCTTCGACGAAAAAGGAGAGATCTCGAGCACGCAGCTGATGCGGCTCGTCGAGGACGACAAGCAGATCCGCTACGGCAAGATCGAACAGATGGACGCGCGCGAGCTCGACCTTCTGGAAAAGTCGATCGCCGAGATCGTCGCCATCAGCCGGACGCTCTGGGCCTTCATCCATGCGAGCCCGCGGATCTCCGGCGAGCTCTGATCTAATCCTTATGTATCCATGTTCTCAAAACCGCTGCACACTTTCGGGCGATGTCCGTTGAAGCGCTTTATCCTTCCGGACCCGTTGCGCTCTATCGTTTTGAATCTGTGTATAATTCGACCAGAAACCGGATGCGATTTTGGGTTATGCGCCGGCTCAGGACTAATCCCATTTAGGCTCCGCAAATCATCCGGACGGTTTATTTGAAGATCGGTGTTTCCCATTAGAATGAAACCTCCCGAGTGACGTATGGGGTATTGGGGGGCGGGCATGCGCATAGATATCATCGACACCATTGCGGGGTTCGAGGCGGTACGCGAGAACTGGGATCAGGTCTTCCTGGAAGATCCCGACGCGCAGCATTTCCTCTCCTGGATATGGCTGAAGAACTATCTCTCCCGCCGACGCCGCTGGTTCATTCTCGCCCTTCGCGAACGCGATCCCGAAGCACCCTATGTCGCCTTCTTTCCGCTGCGCCTCATCACGCATCTGAACGAGAAGACCGGGCTCTTCTACGACGAGATCATCATGGCCGGGAATTTTGCGGCCGATTACACCGGCTTCATCGTCAGACCGGATTACGAGCATCACGCCATTGCCGGCTTTGCTTCGTTTCTCAAACATCAGAACTGGACCGACCTGAAGCTCGAATATTTCAGCGGCCCAGCCGGCCGGCGCGAGAAAATGATCGAGGCGCTGCAGGGACCAGAGGTGATGTTTCGCGACAGCTCGCCCAAAAACAGCGAGAATATCGACAATACGATCTGCCCGATCGTCCCCCTGCCGGCAAGCTTCGACGACTATCTCGAACAGCGCATGAGCAGCCAGACGCGCCAGAAGCTCCGGCGGTTCCTGCGCAAGGTCGAAGGAGACGATATTTACCGGATCACGATGGCGACCCCCGAGACCATCGATCGGGACCTGGATATCCTCTTCAATCTCTGGCGGATCAAGTGGAGTGCCCGCAAAGGCACGGAGCGGACCGAGCGGCTGATCATCACCACGCGCGAGATGCTGATTGACAGCTTCAACTGCGGCAATCTCGAGGTGCCGGTGTTTTGGCATGGCGACCAGCCGCTCGGCGCGCTGGCGAATATCGTCGACCGGCAGAAGAAGGCGATCCTCTTTTATATCACCGGCCGCGACGAAAACTGGAAGACGCCGTCCCCCGGTCTCATCCTGCATGGTTACTGCATCCGGCGAGCGATCGAGCACGGCTTCAAGACCTATGATTTCCTTCGCGGAAACGAACCCTATAAATATATGTTCGGGGTGGAGGAAAGGCGGATCAGCTGCACCTTGTTCCGCACCCGTAACGGCCAGAATTTGCATGGCGTACTCAATCCGCGCAGCATCCGTTTCGTCTATGAACAAGCGCTCGACATGTACCGCAACGGAGCCCGGAGCAAGGCGGAGATCGCCTTCAACCAAGTCCTGCAATCGGCTCCAGGCCATACCGGCGCGGAATTCGGGCTCGCCAATCTGCTATTCGACCGCGGCAAGCTGAAGGAGGCGTTGACTGCCTACAAGGTTCTCGTCGAGCAAGCGCCCGATCCGACACCGATCCAAATGCGGCTTGGCGACACGCAGCTTGCCCTGCATCAATATGAGCAGGCCGCAGAGACTTTCCGCCGGGTCGGCGAGATCGGGCCGCATCTTATCCAGGCACATTACAAGCGCGGTATCGCCCTTGCCGCCAGTAAACGGCTGGCCGAGGCGGAGGCCGTCTTCGCCGCGATCCAGGATGTGCATTCGGACGATCCGACCTCGCTCGATTATGCCGCCAAGGCGGGGATTGCCCTCGAACGCCTGCGCTCGATCGCCGAGCCCGCCGTTGGCAAGACGGACGTCGTGCCGGAGACCATCGCCCGCTGGAATCGGGGACGGCAACTCAGCGAGCGACGCCGGCCACGTCTGCATTGATGTGGCCTTGCCATGGTGCGGAAATGCGGTCCGGCGGCTCCGGGACGCGCAGCCACCATGGTCTTTGATTTTGAGCTGCAATCGTTGCTAAAAGAAAGCGCGAGCCTATTTTTGCAACTCCTCAGTGAGAAGTCATGCAGACAATTGCAGACGGCGCCGAAAGGGAACGGCTTCTGGCCATTCTCGATTTCTGGCACAAGATCGAGTTCTTCATTCCTTACGATCTCTCCAGCCGCATCGTCTCCGGTGAAGGCCGAACTGTTTTCTGGTTGCATGCAAGGACGCTCGACGACGACGGTGCCGCGCTCAGCCGTCCAGGGATCCCCGAGGAGAAGCAGATCACGGGTTTTACCCTGTTCCTCGGCGTTTTCAGCAAATCCGAAATTCCCATTGTCCGCAGGCACTTCGATAGCGTTGCGGCCGGTATCGCCGAATATGAGGATGCCGAACGCGGCGATCTCGATGGCGATACCTGCTTTGCCAGCCTGCAGCTGACATCCCTGGGACAGCCGATTTTCGAAACATTTTCCGTTTCCACGCTGCCATGGGCTTTGGGACGCGTGCGCGAATCCGGCCTCTCCTCGCTCAGCCACGAGGCATTTGCCGACAGCAAGCGGCAGCTCTCGGAATTGCTTCAAAACTTTCGGGCTCAACGGCATCTGAGATCTTCGTCCGCCGAGGACACGGCAGATCAACCGATCGATGCCAACGAAATCCTGACGCTGCATGAATTGCTCTGCGATTGGGCCGGCTTTGCCTCGAAGCAGGAAAAGCCCATCGCCGCCGTTGAAATACGCTATCGAGACCGGGTGGAAAAATCCGAGCTCATCTCCTTGCCGCCACCGCCTGATAGTAATGCGCACGATGCCGACGACGAGGAGGACGAGAGTGCAAGCGTTGAAGACGACATCGGCATCCTGAACAGCTTCTTCATCGAGGACATCGAGCGGGCGATGATACGCGTCACGCATGGCGATATCCCCGCGCCGCTCAGGCAATATCTCACCCCGCTGGCGCCTGAGAAACGGATCGACCTCTATTCGGATGACGGACGCCGGGCGATCGTTCGGGCCTTGCATCCTGGAAAACTCAACCGCGGGCGCTGGCTCAGCGAACCTCACCACGCCATGAGCCTCATGCAACAGTTTGCGATCAATTCGGCAATCGACGACCTGTCGGAAACGGGACTGTTCTCAGTCAACGGCCCGCCAGGCACGGGAAAGACGACACTGCTTCGCGACATGTTCGCGGATATTATCGTTCGGCGCGCCCGCATCCTGGCCTCCTTGAAGACGGCGCGCGATGCCTTCGATGGCGCGCCGCGCCGCGTCATTTTCTCGGACCGGAGCACGGCCTCGATATCGGCGCTGATCCCGGCGCTCGCAGGATTCGAAATGGTCGTCGCCTCCTCCAACAACGCCGCCGTGGAGAATATTTCGCGCGACCTTCCGAAGAAAAGCTCGGTCGCGAGAACGTCTTCATTCCAATATCTGCAGACCATCGCGCACAAAATCGCTTGTCAGAAGGACAATGGGGCGGTCGTCAAGCTCTCGGACGTCGACCGCCCGTGGGGGTTGATCGCCTGTGCGCTCGGCAATTCCCGGAATCGCCGAGCGTTCAAGGAACGTTTCGCCTTCATGGAGATCGCCGAAAGGCCGAAGCCCGGCTGGTCCGGTGCGGACAAACCACAGACCATCTGGGAGTGGCTAAAGGGTTATAAGGGACCAAACTTCGCCGAAGCATCGGCGGCATTTCAGGCCGCCGACAAGCTGGTTCGCGACAAGATCGGCGAATATGCACGCTATGCCGATCTCCATGACGAAATCGCCCTGGTTTCGCAGGATGGTTTCTGCCGCGAGGCGCTTGAAAAGGTCAGAGCAGCTGCGGCCGAACTTCGACATGCACAGGACCGATGCGATATGGTTGCCGCCGATATGCTCCGCATCAGGGAAGGCTTGTCTCCTCTGAAGGAGGAGGAACTGCTACTCGACCGCGGCGCTCCTGCGTGGTGGGAGAAAGTGCTGTCGACCAACCCTGCCCGGCAGCATCGGCACAATGTCGTCGCCAATGCACGAAGACAGCTGGAACTGCGCAAGGCGCTGGCGGACTGCGAACGTCACCTTGCGAAAACCCTCAGACCTGCGTTGGAACAGTCTTTGCGGAGACATCAACGTGCCCAACGGGCACTGCGGTCGCAACGAGAAATCTGGTCCAGGAAAAGGGAGGAGTTTGGCCGCCTAGGGGAAATTCTCAATCATCCCACCCTACCTGGGCGCCTCACCGATCTCGAGACCGATCAGTTCCAGATTGGCGGTCTGTGGCATCAGGACGAACTGGCAGGTCTGCGTTCGGCATTGCTGGAAGCAGCGTTGACGCTGCATGAAGCGTGGCTGGCGGACGTGGGGAAGAAAGGCGGAGGTTTTGGAGGAAACATCGTCGCCATCAACAAACTGCTTTCCAACAACGGTCCCGCCGACGGCGAGCACATTGCGTTGATCTGGCGGAGCCTTTTCATGATCGTTCCCATCGTCTCGACAACCTTCGCCTCCTTTGCCCGGCAGTTCCGCGGTGTCGACACCGGCTCGATCGGCTGGGTCTTCATCGATGAAGCTGGTCAGGCGGTGCCGCAAGCGGCCGTCGGCGCCCTGTTGCGGGCGCGCCGCGTTATGGTGATCGGCGATCCCCAGCAGATCGAACCGGTCTTCACTCTCCCCAGCGCGCTGATCACCGCCATCTCGGCTCTTTCGCCCCACACGGCGGCAGGACAATATTCGCCGAACAGGGCATCGGTGCAGATGCTGGCCGACGCCACCAACCGCTATGGGACGGCGGTCTCGGGCGAGGAAGCCGACGGGCTCTGGATCGGCAGCCCCCTCAGGGTACATCGGCGCTGCATCGATCCGATGTTCGGCCTTGCCAACCAGATCGCCTATCAGAACAAGATGGTATTCGGGCTGGAAGAACGCCGACCAGCCGGCGACGTGCCGCCGTTTTATGGCGACAGCGCCTGGATCGACGTCAAGGGCAGGGTATCGGGTAAACAGGCCGTTCCAGAACAGACGGATTTCATCGTCGACGTCCTTACCGCCACCTATCGCCGGGGCGGCGCGTTGCCAAATCTCTATATCATCTCGCCGTTCAAAGAGATCAAGAACAGTCTGAAGCAAGCTCTGGCCCACGCGACATGGATCGATCCGAACGGAAATATGCGCGCATCTCCACCGAAGCTGTCGAGGTGGTTGAAGGAAAGGATAGGCACGGTGCATACCTTCCAGGGCAAGGAAGAAGACATCGTTTTCATGGTGCTCGGCGCCGACGCCGCTCACAGCGGGGCGGCAGCCTGGGCCGCGTCAAAGCCGAACCTGTTGAACGTTGCCCTGACGCGCGCAAAATGCCGATTCTATATCGTCGGCGATCGCGCCCTCTGGGAAACCCTGCCTTACTTCAGGGAGACAGCGAGTGCGTTGGAGACAATACAGGCAGCCGAATTCCTGACTCGGATTGAGTTCAACTGAAGGATCCGGATTACTGCATCCTGGATGCGTCACTTCTGGAACGCAAAAAGCCCGCACGAGGCGGGCTTTTGAGTATGTGTATGTTGGAA
>NZ_JBAMYD010000010.1:0-277398 GCF_037002925.1 Rhizobium aouanii | reverse complement strand
ATCGAAGCCTTTAAATTCCAACTGCGTAGAGATACAGTCTCTGTTTGCATCGGGGCTCCGTTACGAATCTGATAAGCCTTTGTAGCAAAAGCAGTTTCTCAGATTCGCGGCCCCGATGCACCCCTTACTTTGAGAGATTCGGGCTAGCCGAACTTGCGCACCACTTCTTCCGGCTCGATGCCTTCGAGCCAGCCGCCGGTAAAGCCGGCGCGTTCGAGGCCGAGGCGGATGACCGGCGATTGCCGCATCAGTTTCCAGATGAAATCCGAACGGTCGTTCTCGATGGTCATGACGACAAGGCCCTGGTCGATGCCGACGGTACGGTCGTCAACCCAGCCTTCCGGCCGCTTGGTCTTGACCGTGGGATTGAAGCCGCCGGGGAAGCCGCCTTCCAACAGCAGGTTCGGATAGGTGGTCAGAAGCGCCTTGGTGCCGTCGAGAGCCGCCTGCCGGTCGTAAGGCAGGCAGGCAAGGGCTGCCCAGGGTGCGATCGTGCCGTCATCCGGGCCGAGCGGTGCGCCGCGTGCAGCATAACCCAGAACCTTCGGCTGGCGACCGCCGCGCATGCGTCGCGTCGGTGGCGGACCGTCGGAGGCGGAAAGGCCCCAGATATTCCTGTTATAGCCGACGAACTGGCCGGGATTGCGCTCGGCATAGTCACGCTGGACGTTTATCATCACCTGCGTGTTGCGGAAATAGTCCCAGTTCCGCTCCGCCATCGGCTTATCCTGAATGCTGCGGAAATCGATCCAGGCATGCGAGAAGAGGTGGATGAAAAGCGGCCCGGCATAGAGATAGGACTGCTCGCCATGCAGCATCCAGGAATAGCTTGAGGTAAAAGCGTCATAGCACGACTGCGGGATCGGATGCGTCGGCGAAGCGAGCGCCAGCGTATAGAGGATGATCGCCTCGTCGAAGCCGTGATAGCGCCAGCGCAGGAAGCCGGAAGATGGCTTCCAACCCATGGCAATCGTGTCGCCCTTGTTCAGCGCCCAGCGCCAGTCAACGCGCTCGTAGATGAAGGTCGCGAGTTCCCGGATTTCGGTTTCCGTCTCGTCATCTTCGCGATTGAAATATTGCGCGGCCGTGAGAATGCCGGCGACAAGCAGCGCCGTGTCGATGGTCGAAAGCTCGCTGTTCCAGGCGCGATGGCCGGTATCCATGTGCAGGAAATGATAGAAGAAGCCGCGGTGGCCGGTCGCGTGGCGTTCCTCGCCCTGACGCGCCTCGGCGAAGAACCGCAGCGTATTGACCGTACGCTCGGCCGCTTCCTCGCGGCTGATCCATAAACGCTCGACACCGACAGGATAGGAGGAAAGCGCGAAGCCGACGGCTGCGATGCTGCACGGAACCCCGCCGATCGAGGTATCCGCCACAAGGCCGTTTTCGGGATTGGTATATTTCAGGAAGTACTTGAACGCCGAATGCTGCAGCCTGTCGACGAGCGCTGCATCAATGTCTTCAATCCGTTGCAGCATAGGCTCCTACCCAACTGTTGCATCGCCCCATGCTTCAACATGGTGGCCGTCCCCGAGCAAATCAAACCTTTTTGATTCGTAGGGATAAGAGAACACAAATGGGCGGATTTGGTCGTTAACAATTATGGGTGAAATAATATCTAGGATAAGTCATATAAGCGGTGCAGCAAAAAGGGTAGGCCGTACCCGGCTGGCACAGGTTATTTCCTGAAATACTTGGCTCATCAGATGCTCTGCAGAGCGGGTTTTCCCGATCAGGCGGCTTCGTCGACCCGCACCAGATGGCCGGCCGCCACTTCCCGGTATCGGCGCGGCGGCGCGACGTAGCCGACCGGGCGGACAGGGCTCTTGAGCTCGTCGGTTCCGAGATTGCGCTTGATGCCGCGCCGCGAGGGGTCGGGAACGGGCACGGCTGCCATCAGCTTCTTCGTGTAGGCGTGCTGCGGGTTGCTGAACAGTTCCGCGCGTGGGCCGATCTCGACGATCTCGCCGAGATACATCACCGCGACGCGGTGGCTGACGCGCTCGACCACAGCCATGTCGTGGGAAATGAACAGGAAGGCCAGCTTGAGACTTTGCTGCAGATCCATCAGCAGATTGCAGACCTGCGCCTTGATCGAGACATCGAGGGCCGAAACGCTTTCGTCGGCGACGATCACCTTCGGATCGAGTGCGAGCGCGCGGGCGATGCAGATGCGCTGGCGCTGACCGCCGGAAAATTCGTGCGGATAACGTTTCATCATATCGGGTTTCAGTCCGACGCGTTCGAGGAGATCGGCCGCCTTGTCGCGGGCCAGGGCGCCGGTGCCGAGGCCGTGTTCCGTAATCGGTTCGGCGACGGCGGCGCCGACGGTCATGCGCGGGTTGAGGCTGGCGAAGGGATCCTGAAAAATCATCTGGATACTGCGGCGCATCCGTCTGAGACTGGCCGCGTCAAGGCTCAGCACGTCATAGCCGTCGAGGCTGACGCTGCCGCCGTTCGGCTGGACGAGGCGGGTGATCGAGCGGCCGGTGGTCGACTTGCCGCAACCGGATTCGCCGACGAGCGACAGAGTCTCGCCCTGGAAGAGATCGAAGGAGACGTCCTCGACCGCATGGATCGCGCCGGTCTTGCGGCCGAGCAGGCCGCCGCGGATGTCGAAACGCGTAACGAGGTTCTTGACTTCGAGGATCGGCGTCCGGCGACGGTCGACGGTATCGGCCACCTCGATCGGCTCGCGGCGTTCGCCGGTCGAGGTATCGACGACCGGGAAACGCAGCGGCCATTTCCGGTCGGCCATCGAGCCGAGGCGCGGCACGGCCGAGAGCAGAGCGCGGGTATAGGGATGCCTGCCGCGATGGAAGATGTCGCCCGTCGTGCCGGTTTCCACCGCCTCGCCGCGATACATGACGATGGTGCGGTCGGCGATTTCGGCGACGACACCCATGTCGTGGGTGACAAAGAGCACGGACATGCCCTCTTCTTCCTGCAGCATCTTGATCAGGTCGAGGATCTGGCCCTGGATCGTCACGTCGAGCGCCGTCGTCGGCTCATCGGCGATCAGCAATTTCGGGCGGCTGGCGAGCGCCATGGCGATCATCACGCGCTGGCGCATGCCGCCCGAGAACTGGTGCGGATATTCATCAAAGCGCGACGCAGCGTTCGGGATGCGGACCTTTTCCAGCAGGCGCACGGTTTCGGCCCGCGCCTCGGCCTTGCCGATATCGCCGTGGCAGGTCAGCCCTTCGGAGATCTGGCGGCCGATGGTGAAGATCGGGTTGAGGGATGTCATCGGCTCCTGGAAGATCATGGCGGCGTCGTTGCCGCGCACCCGGCGCATCTCCCTCTCCGGAAGAGCGAGAACATCCTTGCCGTTCAAGGTGATGGCGCCGTTGATGCGGCTTGATCCCTTGGCGAGAAGCCGCATGATCGAAAGGGAGGTGACGCTCTTGCCCGAGCCGCTTTCGCCGACGATCGCCACCGTCTCCCCTGGCATGACGTCGAAGGAGACGTCGCGCACCACCGGCTTCCAGTCGCCATCGACAAGGAAGGAGGTCGTCAAGTTTCTGACCGAGAGAACCGGGGAGGCGGAGGCTGAAGAAACATCACTCATATCGTTCCCTTGCTCTTATCTGGGTTCACGTCTTCAAAGGCGTGGCAAAGGAGGCGGATGGCCTGCCTTCAGCGATGCGGGCCGCTTCCAGAGCGGCGATCTTTTCATCGATCTCGCGCCTGTCCGTCATGCCGGTCGGATTTTGCCGCGTCGCCATCGTCTCGGCGACATGCAGGTAACGTTCACCCGCCACCGCATGCAGGCGGACAAGTTCGGCGAGCGGATCGGGATGATCGTCGGCGCGGATGCTAAGCCAGGGATAATCCTGATCGCGATGGACGACGAGGGCGGCGGACTGCCTGCCGCGTTTGTCGCCGCCGGCATCCTCGCCTGCCTGCATCGCCAGCAGCAGGCGTTCGGCCAAGGGCTTGTCCATCGCCTTGTTGTAGGTGGCAAGCGTTTCGGTGACGACGTCAGGACCTGCGAGCATGTTGCCGGCGACCGAGACGTTTTCGTCGATCAGATGTCCCGCCCAGTCGATGCATGCGGGACCGGTGAAGGCGGCATTGCGCCCCTTCGCGTCGGTGAGGTGCAGCTGCCGCTGATTGCGGCCGGCGTCACGCGCGGTCAGTTCGGCGATGATCTCCTCCGGCGCCTTGCCGGCGGCGAGCAGCGACAGGCCGTCGACGCCGTAAAGCGGGCTGACGAAGGCCTGGGCCGCGACGGCGCCGATGCCGCCGCGAATATGCGGCACGAGGGCGCCGACGGCAAAGAAGCGGGTCGCGACGGCGATGCCGAGATGACCTGTCGAGGGATCACGGGCGACGATCGACCAGGTCATGACTATCTCCCGATCGCATAGGCCTGCATCAGGCGCGGGGTGGCTGCGGCGCGCAGCAGGCCGTCGGCATCGCGTCTCGCAGCGGTCAGCCGACCGATCGTCCAGACATCGGCGACCGTCAGCTTGTGGCCCTTGCGGCGCAGGGCATCGAGGACTTCAGGGCCGAAATTCGCTTCCGCCATCAGGCTGCCGGGCTCGCGGGTGCGCGGATAGAAAGAGCCCGGAAAATGCGAAGTGTGGAACAGCGGCTGGTCGATCGCCGCCTGCAGGTTCAGCTTGTGGTGCGCATACCGCAGGAAGAAGGAAAGCTGCCACTGTTCCTGCTGGTCGCCGCCAGGTGTGCCGAAGGCCAGCGTCGGGCGGCCCTCATAGAGCCCGAGCGACGGTGTCAGCGTTGTGCGCGGCCGCTTGCCGGGAGCAAGTGATGTCGGCAGGCCTGATTTCAGCCAGAACATCTGGGCGCGGGAATTGAGGCAGAAGCCGAGGCCGGGCACCGTCGGGGAGGATTGCAGCCAGCCGCCTGATGGCGTGACGGAAACCATGTTGCCGTCACGGTCGATGACGTCGATATGCACGGTGTCGCCGCGCTTTTCGGAAAGATGCGCCATGGTCGGCTCGTAGACGGCGCCGGTCTTGGAATCCGCGCCGAGCATCTTCATCGTCAGATCATGCTGCGCCTCGAAGCCAGGCACGATGCCGGGGCGAAGATCGAAGGAGGCGTCCGCGCCAACGAGCTTGCGACGCTCGGCGGCATAGGTCTCCGACAGCAGATGCGCGATGGGAACCTCCGAAAAATCAGGATCGCCATAATAGACTTCGCGGTCGGCGAAGGCGAGCTTCATCGCCTCGACGACGGTATGGACGAAATCGGCGCCAGCGGGGTTCATCGCGGCGAGATCAAAGCCTTTGAGGATCGACAGGGTTTGCAGGAAGACCGGACCCTGGCCCCAGGGGCCGATCTTGGCGATCGTCCAGCCATGATAATCATAGGTCAGCGGCTCCTCGATCGTCGCCGACCAGTTCGCCATGTCGGCGGCAGTCAGCACGCCCTTGTGGCGGTTGCCGCTCGCATCCATCACCTCGGCGGTTTTGAGATAATCGTCGATCTTCTCGGCGACGAAGCCGCGATAGAAGGCGTCGCGGGCCGCCTCGACCTGCGCTTCCCGGCCGCTTTTCCCTTCCGCCTCGGCAATGACGCGCTTCCAGGTTTCGGCAAGCACCGGATTCCTGAAATTCGCATGCGCTTCGGGGGCGCTGCCATCAGGCAGCCACGTCTCGTAGGAGGTCGGCCATTCCTTCTCGAAGAAGGCGGCGAGCCCCTTGATCGTGGCGGAGACGCGCGGCAGCATCGGATGGCCGTGCTCGGCGTAGTAGATCGCCGGTTCCAGCACATCGCGCACGCTCATCGAGCCGTAGTCGCGCAGCATCAGCATCCAGCCATCGAAGGAGCCGGGGATGACGGTCGCAAGCAGCCCGTCGCCGGGGATCAGGCTCAGGCCCTCTGCCGTATAGTGTTCGATCGTCGCGCCGGCGGGGGCGGGGCCTTGCGCGCAGATGACCTCGACCTTGTCCTTCTTCTTCGAATAGATCACCGCCGGCATATCGCCGCCCGGACCGCAAAGATGCGGCTCGACGATCTGCAGCACGAAGCCCGTCGCCACTGCCGCGTCGAAAGCGTTGCCGCCCTTTTCGAGAATGCTCATGCCGACGGCCGAAGCGATCCAGTGCGTGGAAGTGACGACGCCGAAGGTGCCGAGGATTTCTGGACGGGTCGTGAAAGCGGTCATATCGAATGTCCTTTCAAGAAATCATGCTTCGCGCGGATCGAGCGCATCGCGCAGGCCGTCGCCTAAAAGATTGAAACCGATGACGACGAGGAAGATCGCGGCTCCCGGCCACATCGCCATCCATGGCGCCTGGGAGAGGAAATTCTTGGCGACGTTGAGCATCGAGCCCCAGCTTGGCGCCGGCGGTTGCTGCCCGAGGCCGAGGAAGGAAAGGCTCGCCTCGGCGATGATCGCCGTTGCGATGGTCAGCGTCGCCTGGACGAGGATCGGGGCAAAAACATTCGGCAGGATGTAGCGGGTGATAATGCTCGAGGACCGGAGGCCTATCGAGCGGGCGCCCTCGACATATTCTTCGGTCTTGACCGAAAGCACCTGGCCGCGCGTCAGCCGCACGAAGACGGGCATGGCCGAAAGGCCGATCGCAATCATCGCATTGGTCAGGCTCGGGCCGAGAAAAGCTGCAAGCGCAATCGCGGTGATGAGGAAAGGCATGGCCAGAAAGGCTTCGGTGATGCGGGAGATCACCATGTCGATCCAGCCACCGAAATAACCGGAGATCAGGCCGAAGGGCACGCCGATGACAACGGCAATCGCGACCGAGAAGACGCCGGCCATCAGCGAGGCCTGCGCCCCCCAGATCATCCGGGAAAGAATGTCGCGGCCGATGTCGTCGGTGCCGAGCCAATGGGCGGCGGAGGGCGCCTTGCGGATCGCCGACCAGCTTGTGGCGTTCGGATCGGGAATCGGAAGGAGGGGGGCGGCAATGGCGAGAATGGCGAAGAAGGCGATGATCGCAAGGCCGACGAGGGCGCCCTTGTTGGCCCTCAGCTTGCGCCAGGCGCGGCTCGGCGTGCGGTCGATCGCAGAGGGAATGCCGGTCTCACCGATTGCGGTCATAGGGCGGCCCTCATGCGCGGATTGAGCAGGACATAGAGAATATCGGCCAAGAGGTTCATCAGGATGAAGCCGATCGCCGTGCAGATCACCACACCCTGGACGACGGCGTAGTCACGGTTGAAGACGGCGTCGACGATGAGCTTTCCGAAACCCGGAATGGTGAAGATCTGTTCGGTCAGCACGGCGCCGGCGAGCAGTTCGCCAAAGAGCAGCGCGGTCAACGTCACGATCGGCAGCATCGCGTTGCGGAAGCTGTGTTCGAGCACGACAGTGCTTTCCGGCAGTCCTTTGGCGCGCGCGGTGCGGATGTAATCGGTGCTGAGGACGCTGAGCATTGCCGAGCGGGTATGTCGCATCAGGGTCGCGGCCAGCGCATTGCCGAGCACGAAGGAGGGCATCAGCATGGTTTCCAGCGAACGCAGCGGATTGCTGAAGAAGGGTTCGTAGCCGGATGCCGGCAACCAGCCGAGATTGACCGAAACCAGGAGGATCAGCATGATGCCGAGCCAGAAATTCGGGATCGACAGGCCGGTCAGCGCGATGATGTTGGCGAGGTAGTCGATCATCGTGTTCTTCTTGACGGCCGCCAGGATGCCCATCGGCACGCCGATGACAAAGGCGAAGATCATCGACATGATGGCGAGCTGGATGGTGACCGGCAGCTTTTCGCCGATGAGCTGCAGAACCGGCTGGTTGGTGCGCAGCGAGATGCCGAGATCACCTTGAAGCGCGGCACCCAGCCAGCGCGCGTATTGATAGGGCACGGGATCGTTCAGCCGGTACTTCTCGCGCAGGAATTCGAGAACCTGCGGGTCGCGTTCCTCGCCGGCCATGGCAAGGATCGGGTCGCCGGGCAGCAGCTTCTGCAGTGAGAAGACAAAGACCGAGATGATCAAAAGCGTCGGTATGGCGACCAAGAGCCGTTTGGCGATGTAGGTGTACATGGGCGATCCTGACACGACTGGGGTCATGCGGCGGAGGATTTCCGCCGCATGATTTGCTGGATCAAAAAGTAGAGCATGATGTCGTCCGAAAACCGCTCACACTTTTCAGCATCATGCTCTAGGGATCAGCCGGCTTTCTTGACGCCGACGAGGCGGATCATGCCATCCGGCGACGGAACGAAGCCGGTGATGTTCTTGTGCAGCGCCCAGATCCAGGACTGATGGCCGAGATAGATGATCGGCAGATCGTCGTTCAGGATGACCGCGGCGGCATCATACTTCTGCTTGCGCACGGCATCGTCGGTCGATGCACGGGCTTCGTTCAGCAGCTTGTCCACCTCTGCGTTGCAGTATTTCGTGTCGTTGATGCCGCCCTTGCAGGTGATGAACTGATGGATGTTGCCATCGGGATCGACGCGGCCGGACCAGTCCGAACGGCTGAGCTGATAATTGCCGGCGGTTTGCTCGCTCAGCAGCGTGGCGAATTCCGTCGACTTCAGGCTGACGTCGAAGCCGGTTTCGCCGACCATCGACTGGATGATCTGCATCATCTGCATGGCAACAGGATTGTTTGGGATCTGCAGCTCGATCGGCACACGGTCGAAGCCGGCTTCCTTGATCAGCGCCTTGGCCTTGTCGAGATCGCGGGCGGGGACGGGAATATCCTTGTCGAACCACGGGCTGCTCGGCGGAAAGGGCTGGTTGCCGGAAACCGCCGTGCCTTCATAGACGATCTGGTTGACGGCATCGCGGTCGATCGCCAGCGAGAAAGCCTGGCGCAGGCGTTTGTCCTTGCCGAAGGGATTGTCGGCGCGCGCACCATTGCCGATATTGGTGTAGAGCGCCATGTAGCCGGTGCCGACGGCATCGGCATAGACGAGGCTCGAATCCGCCTTCACCGCTTCCGCGTCGGTCGCGGCCAGGCGCTCGATCATGTCGAGATCGCCGGAACGCAGATTGGCGAGGCGCACCGTCGTATCCGGGATCGGCAGATAGGTGAGCTTGTCGATGAAGATCTTGTCCTTGTTCCAGTAGTCCTGGAACTTTTCGAGCACGATGCGGTCCTGCTGGACGCGTTCGACGAACTTGAACGGACCGGCGCAGACCGGGTGATCGCCGAACTTGGCGCCGAGTTCCTTGGCGGCCTTCGGCGAGACGATCATGCCGGCGCGGTCGGAAAGCTGGGCAAGAAGCGTGACATCAGGCGCCTTGAGGGTGAACTTGACCTCGTATTCGCTTGTCGCCTCGACCTTTGCGACCGAGCTGAGCTCGCTCTTGCGGCGTGATTCCGGCAGGGTGATGTTGCGCTCGATGGTGGCGACGACGGCTTCGGCGTTGAAGGGGGTCTCATCATGGAACTTGACGCCCTGGCGCAGCTTCATGGTGAGCTCTTTGCCGTCGGCCGACCAGCTCCATTCGGTGGCAAGCTGCGGCACGATCTTCAGGTCCGGTGAGACGTCGACCAGCTTGTCGCACATCGCGGTATAGACGATGCGGCCGACGAAGGTGCGCGACTGTGCGGGATCGAGTACGTCGGCATCGTCCTGCAGACCGATCTTCAGGTCGACGGCGAAGGCAGGAAGTGCAAACAGTGCGCCGGCAACGGCGGTGGTCAGCAATTTGGCGATCTTCATTCCATTCTCCTCTGTCTATTTTTGTTTGGTTTTTGCTTCCATTCCGGCGGTTATGGCCCGCCCGTATTTTTTCTCCCGGCTCACCTCCCCTGTTCAGGCGAGGGTCTTGTCGGCCTCCGTTTCGCTGTGGTCGAGCGAGGTGATGCGGACGAGGCTTTCCTGCAGCGTCAGCAGATGCTGGCGCATCGCTTCGCCTGCCCTGGCCGGATCACGAGCGGCGATCGCATCGACGATCGCCGTATGCTGGTTAAAGGTGACGGGCCGCGTCCGGCTGGCGCTGCGGGCGCGCTCGCGGATAGTCTGCCAGGCCTCGTCCTGGCGCACCCGGTTGATGACGTCGAAGATGGTGAGGAAAAAACCGTTGCCGGCGCATTGGGCGATCTGGCGGTGCAGCGCCCCGTCCCAGAGTTCGCGCCCGTCGGCATCGGTGCTTTCGTAGATCTTCTTCACCAGATCGTACATGCGCTCGATATCGGCGGCCTTGGCGCGCATGGCGGCAAGCTGGGCGAGCTGCGGCTCGATGCGCAGGCGCACTTCCATGACTTCCATGAGATCGGTGCCGGCAACGATCGAGCCGACATGATCGCTCCAGCCATCGGGGCGCGGGCCGGCATAGGTGCCGGAGCCTTGGCGGCGCCAGACGCGCCCCTCGGCCTCCAGCACTTCGAGGGCTCGGCGGACAGCACGGCGGCCAACGCCCAGCATTTCCGAAAGGGTGCGCTCGGTCGGCAGCTTGCCGTCGGCGTCGAGACTGTCGGACCGCAAGAGAGCCCTCAGCCTCTCCAGCGCATAATTCGAATTGCCCTGCGTCTCATCCATCGGCATTCGCTTAAATGGTCCGTACCAATTTTCTATTGGTTCAGTGCAAACCAAAACGCAGCGACCGTCAAGCGCTTTTTTGTGCAAATAGAAATCTGCCCGTTTTTTGCTCAAACCCGCAATTGACCCGATCTGGGAAACGGTCGATCGCGCCGACAGGGCGGCGGCGCGATCGACACTATCATCCAGAAAAACGCAATTGGTTCAGGTGAATCTCAGGCCGGCGTCGAGCGCGCGGAGAGAAAGACCTGCGGCTCGAAGGCGAAATCCTTGTCGAAGGGATAGGTCGGATGCTGCTTGCGCAGCCGCGGCAGGCGCTCGACGAATTGGTCGACGACGCCTGTTGATAGCGCCATCAGGTTCGGATTGGCGATCGGCGCCAGCTCCGGCGAGAGATAGCCCGATTTGACGACGATAATCCTTGCCTGGTGCGGGTCGAGGCCGAGCCGGGTGAAATCGGCGATATTGTGATAGGGCCGGCGCTTGGCGGAAAGCACGAGATCGATGCCATCGACCGAAACCACCGCCTGGCGGTCGGTCGGATCAGAAGTTTCGTGCAGGAATTTGACGATGAAGCGGGCGATAACCGGCCTGCTGCCTTTGGTATCGAGCGAGGCGCCGACGCTGAGCTCCAGTTCCGCGCCGATGCCGGCGGCATAACAGGCCTCGGTCCCCGCCTTGTCGGCGATGCCGGCGAAGACGACGCCGGTGGCCTCCCGGGCGATCAACTCGGCCAGCACATCGGCCCGGTCCCCGACACCGCCACCGGTGGGGTTGTCGCCGGATTCGGCCAGAACAACAGGCGCGGTCGGGCTTGCGATCGCCCTTTCCACGCATTCCTCGACTGAGCCTGTTTCGCAGCCGAAGACAAAGTCCTCGCGCGCATCCCAATAAGCCCTCGCGAGACGTCTGGCCTCACGTTCCAGCACGGCGCGGTCGGTGCCGGTCATGATGGCGGCGGCGGTGGCGCGCGGTTCGTCGGCCCAGACATAGCCGACCATCAGCGATGCATCCCAGACGCCGTCGATCGCATCGATCCCGGGCAGCATCTGATAGAGGCTCTTTGCCGGCTCATCGACGGTGCTGGTGCGCTCGCCGGGCAGCACGACCGGGATCGGCGCCCAGAGAACGAGCGGCTTCTCGCCGGTCTTCAGGCTCTTCACCAACATGGAGACCGAGCGGCGCATCGTCTCCTCGACATCGATATGCGGCGCGGTGCGATAGGTGGAATAGATGTCGAGCGCATCGATGATGCGCTGGGTGACGTTGCCGTGCAGGTCGTAGCTTGCCGAGACCGTGCAATCCTTGCCGACCAGCGCACGGGCCGCACTGATCCAATCGCCCTCGGCATCCTCCATGCCCTCGACATACATGGCGCCGTGCATAGCGAGATAGAGACCGTCGAGTGGCAGCATCGGCTTCAGCCGCTCGAGGAATTCGCCCTTGAAGGCCTCGTAGGTGGCCCGCGAAACCGGGCCGCCGGCAATGGCCCGGGCATGGACCGTCGGCAGGAACTCGGCATCGTAATCTCTGAGGAAAGCGAAATAAGGCGCTTCCAGCAATGCCTCGCCGCGCACGACGCGAAAATCCTTCTCCTCGTTCAGGACGGGGTTGTACGTGCTGCATTCGATATGAATGCCACCGACGGCGATGCGCATGGGAAACCTCAGTTGATGTTGGGAGCAATCAGGAAGTTATGGGAGGCGATGCGTTGGGTACGGACTGGTATCGCCCGAAGGAGTTCGTGCTGCGATAAATTGAACATTGGGGTCCGATCCGAAGACGCGTCCTTTTTCGCTTCGACAATAAGTTTACAAACGAACCAATCAACCAAAATAAATTACAATCTTGACCCCGGTCTGCCGGCGGGTTGCTCGGTGCCCTGTGCAGCCAAAACGGATATGCTATACGACGATCATGGGACTAGGGGTTTTCATCCACCGCTCAGATTCGATCTATGACGACAGCCCGGCGGAGCAATATCAGTTTCCCAGCCAGTATCTCCATCGTGTCCAAGCATGCGTCGGCGACTGGATCATTTACTACGAGCCTCGAAAGGTCTCCGAGACTCGAGGTTATTTTGCCGTCGCGAAGGTGCAGCAAGTCATTCGAGATCCCAACACATCGGGCATGTATCTGGCGCTGATAGAACCTGGAAGTTATCTCGACTTCGTCCACCCAGTTCCCTTCAGCGGTGCCGACGGTGTCGTCGAGCGCGGTGTGCTAAACGCGGAAGGTCGGATTTCCGGCCGCGCGCAGTCGGCGGTTCGCCCAATCTCGCCAGACGACTTCAGCCGTATTGTTGCGCTGGGCCTCGATGATCACGAACCATTGTTGCCACGCGTCGATGCGAGCGCATCGCCTCCAGGCTTTGAGGAAGAGCAAGCGCCTTTCCAATTCGAACAGAGCCGCGACCGGGTGAGCTATATCGCGTCCCGAATCGTGCGAGATCGCGTCTTTCGCCAAGTCGTTTTGAGCGCCTATGATAAGCGCTGCGCAATTGCCGGGCTCAAGTTGATCAATGGCGGAGGGCGGGCAGAAGTCGATGCGGCGCATATCCGGCCGGTCGAGGCGAACGGTCCCGATATCGTCAGCAATGGAATTGCTCTATCCGGCACGGCCCATTGGATGTTCGATCGAGGATTGATTGGTCTGACCGACAGTCTGGAAATTCTGATTTCACGACAGGTCAATGATCCCGATGCAGTACGGGGTTTTATCAACAAGACTGGTCGCGCGCTCGCACCCCGACGAGTATTTGAACGACCGCATGCGCATTTCCTGCAATGGCACCGCGAGCACTGCTTCAAGCAATAAAATACATCGACCGTTATTTTCGGGAATCACAGGACGAATAAGCTGCCTCGACCAGCATAAAGGCATGGATGGCCCGGACTTAAAGGAACAGGACGGACGTATTGTCCATCTTTTCAGGTTGCAATCTGGAGAAACTGGAGCGGGCGAAGGGATTCGAACCCTCGACCCCAACCTTGGCAAGGTTGTGCTCTACCCCTGAGCTACACCCGCTCAATCCGCATCGGTCCGGGGTAGTTGTTGGACCGTGGGCGCCGCCTCGCGGCGACCGGCGCTATATGGCCTAACGGGTTTTCAAATGCAACAGGGAAATGACGGAGAGGCGAAGAAAAATTCTGGGGTTCGCAGTGGCCCGGCGGAAAGGCCGCAAATGCGGGGCAAAGCGTCGGTCGCAAAGATTGCCAAACGATGTGGACCGACTTAATCAGGACGCCTCGCTTTTTTCCCTTCCTGCCCAATGGATTGCCCCATGTCCGAAAATGCCCCGAAGACAAGAGAAAAGTTGTTTGCGTTTCTCGATGGGCTTGGCATCGCCCATAAGACGGTCGACCATGCGCCGGTCTTCACCGTGGCGGAATCGGTGGCCCTGCGCGATGAAATCCCCGGCGGCCACACCAAGAATCTTTTCATCAAGGACAAGAAGGACAGGTATTTTCTGCTGACCGTGGAGGAAAATGCTGCCGTCGATCTCAAGCAGGTGCATAATGTCATCGGCGGATCCGGTCGGGTTTCTTTCGGCAGGCCGGAGAAGCTGATGGAGTATCTCGGCGTCGTTCCGGGTGCGGTCACCGCCTTCGGCGCGATCAACGATACCGCGGAGAATGTCACTTTCGTGCTCGATGCCGAGCTGATGGCGCACGAGATCGTCAACTGCCATCCGCTATCCAACGATGCGACGACCTCGATTGCGAGCAGCGATCTCATCCGTTTCATGGAAGCGACCGGACATAAGCCGCTTGTCTTGAAAGTGACGTCCTGACATACGATTTTAGCGCTAAAGCGCGTCGCGATCTTTTAGATTCGCTTGCCGCGCTTTAGTCTTTGGTTTTGCGCATGTCTTTATCGCAAAACCGCACCACAGTTTTGCGCGAGATGCTTTAGCAAAGACGCCGGCAGGATCGGCGCGGCGGGAGATACCTATGAGCGGCAGCGACAACCCCTATAACGGTTCCTTCGGAAATCAGATGACGGCGACGACAAGCTTCGGTGCTGCGCCGGAACCCGCGGCTGCGGCCGGCAGCTACATCACGGAGACGACGACCGCGAATTTCGCCAAGGACGTCATCGAGGAATCGCGCAAGCAGCCGGTGCTGGTCGATTTCTGGGCGCCCTGGTGCGGTCCGTGCAAGCAGCTGACGCCGGTACTGGAAAAGGTAATCAACGAAGCCAAGGGCCGCGTCCGGCTGGTCAAGATGAATATCGACGACCATCCCTCGATCGCCGGCCAGCTCGGCATCCAGTCGATCCCCGCCGTCATCGCCTTCGTCAACGGCCGTCCTGCTGACGGTTTCATGGGCGCGGTGCCGGAAAGCCAGATCCAGCAGTTCATCGACCGGATCGCCGGTCCGGCCGGCGCCGACGAGGCGGCCGAAATCGAAGCCGTACTCAAGGAAGCGGCGGAACTGCTTGCCGCCGGCAATATCAACGAGGCCGCTCAGCTCTATGGCGCCGTGATGCAGGCCGATCCCGAGAATGCCAAGGCGCTTGCCGGCATGGCCGAATGCATGATCGCCGCCAATCAGCATCAGCGGGCGCGCGAAATACTGACGGCGCTGCCGGAAGAGTTGGCGAAAGACGCCGGCATCCAGGCCGTGCTGATGAAGCTCGAGCAGATCGAGGAGGCCCGCAAGCTCGGCGATCCCGTTGCGCTCGAGCGTGAACTGGCCGCCAATCCCGATGACCACGAGGCGCGGCTGAAGCTCGCCAAGATCCGCAATGTCGAAGGCCGGCGCGACGAGGCGGCCGACCATCTGCTGCTGATCATGCGCAAGGACCGTGCCTTCGACGATGATGGCGCCCGCCGCCAGCTGCTGCAGTTCTTCGAGGTCTGGGGCTTCAAGGATCCAGCGACGGTTGCAGCGCGCCGCAAGCTTTCGGCGATGCTGTTCTCGTAGGGCGCCGCGCATCCGACAGGACGCGCCACGGACGGTCTATCGCATTGAATCCGTGCATGATCTTTTCCGAAAAGCGATTTTGATTTTCGGGGTATTCGCCACTGCATAATTCCTTAAATCGGAATCGATTTAAGGATCAAATTATGCAGCGATTCAAAGTGTTACAGCGTCCTTTGCGCGTCTAAAAAGACGCGCGGCGCTGTAAGTTCGAGCATCTGCCCTTGCGTTTTCGGACGAGGGCACCACATTCTCGTGAAGACGGGCATGCCCGTTACAAGAATGCGGGACGGTTTCATGCAAGTCGGGAATGCCAGATACCTGAAGCCGGGCGATCTGCCTGATGCGATCGCTGTTTTCCCCCTGACCGGTGCCCTCCTCCTGCCGGCCGGGCAGCTTCCCCTCAACATTTTCGAGCCGCGCTATCTGGCGATGCTGGATGCGGCACTGACAGGAAACCGTCTGATCGGCATGGTGCAGCCGGCGCTCGGCGAACATGAGGATAAGGGCGGCGAGCCCAATCTTGCTGCTGTCGGTTGCCTCGGCCGCATTACCTCCTTTGCCGAGACCGGCGACGGACGCTATATCGTATCGCTGACCGGCGTCTGCCGTTTCCGGCTGCTGGAGGAGAAAGCGACCAGCGATCCCTTCCGTACCTTCCGTATCGCCCCTTTTTTCGCCGACCTCTCGGCCGAGAACGAGGAGGAGGCGGTCGACCGCGCAGCGCTTCTGACCGCCTTCAAGGCCTATCTCGATGCCAACAAGCTGGAGGCCGATTGGGAGAGCGTCGAGCGGGCGAGCAATCTGACGCTCGTCAATTCACTGGCGATGATGTCGCCCTTCGGGCCGGCGGAAAAACAGGCGCTGCTAGAGGCGCCAGACCTGAAGACGCGGGCCGAGACGCTGATCGCCATCACCGAAATCGTGCTGGCGCGTGTCTTCGGTGACTCCGACACGGTTCTGCAGTAGACTTCAGCCATGGACGAAAAACTCAGCCGCGTCGATCCTAAGCTGCTCGATCTCCTGGTCTGCCCGCTCTCCAAGGGGCGGCTTTCCTATGATCGCGAGCACAATGAGCTCGTCTCGGAAAAGGCGCGGCTTGCCTATCCTATCCGCGACGGCATTCCGATCATGCTGGTGTCCGAAGCCCGCCGCCTCGACGATTGAAGCAATTCCGGGAAGCGGCTTTTCCCAGGCAAAGCGCGAGCGCTTTTGCCGGGAATTGCGTAAAAGGTTAAATCGTCTCGCCGGCAAGCAGCCGCGGATTGTCCTTTGCCGTCGTTCCGGCCGCCTGGCCGATGAAGAAGGATTTGAGACGCGGCAGCTGGTCGACGATGCCAAGGCCGACGTCGCGGGCGATGCGGATCGGCGTCGCGTCGTTGGAGAAGAGCCGGTTCAACACGTCGGTCGTCACCCCCATGCGGAAAGTGTCGAAGCGCCGCCAGGTCTGGTAGCGCTCGAGGATATTGATCGAGCCGATGTCGAGGCCGAGGCGGTCGGCTTCCACCACGGTTTCGGCAAGTGCCGCCACGTCCTTGAAGCCGAGATTGAGGCCCTGACCCGAAATCGGGTGGATACCATGGGCGGCGTCGCCGGCCAGCGCGAAACGCGGCGCGACGAAGGCGCGGGCGAGCGTCAGGCCGAGCGGGAAGGCGCGCTTGTCGCCGATAACCTTCAGCGCCCCAAGCTTGTGCCCGAAGCGGCGTTCGAGCTCTTCCTCGAAGATCAGGTCGTCGGCGGCGACCAGCCGGTTGGCATCCGACGTCCGCTCCGCCCAGACGAGCGAGGAACGGTTGTTCTTGAGCGGCAGGATGGCGAAGGGGCCGGCCGGCAGGAAATGTTCCTCGGCGCATCCGTCATGCGGCCGCTCGTGTTCGACTGTTGCGACGATGCCGGACTGGCCGTAGTCCCAGGTGACGGTCCTGATGCCGGCGAGATCGCGCAACGTCGAGCGCACGCCGTCGCAGGCAACCAGCAGCCGGGTTTCCAGCGTGCTACCGTCCGAGAGCGTGACGGTGACATGGGTGTCGTGGGTCTTCAGCTCCGTAGCGCCAAGCCCGTGGCGGATGTCGATGCCGAGCCGTTCGCAGGCGCCGCGCAGGGCTGCGACCATTGCGACATTCGGGATCATGTGGGCGAAGGGCCGACCTTCGGCCACTTCGCCGTCGAAGGTCAGAAACACCGGACGCACGGGATCGGAGGTCTTGGAGTCGGTGACGATCATCTTGGTGATCGGCTGGGCCTCCGGCTCGATCTCGTCCCATATACCGAAGACTTCGAGCATCTTCGCCGCCGCCGCGATGATGGCGGAAGCGCGCGTATCGTTTTGCCAGACATGTTCGGGGGCCGCCTCGACGACCGCGACATTCAGATGCGGGGCGGCCTGTTTGACTGCGACGGCGGCGGAAAGGCCGACATAACCCCCGCCCACAACCAGCATATCAAGCATCGCGCCGCTCCCGTACCTTGTGCCTCAGATGTGCTCTATATAGATCATCGCAACTTCACTTCCTACCGTCGGGAGACAGAGAAAATGACGCGTGAGACGATGGAGCCTTCGGCGATGGAGACGCTGCTTTCGACGCTCGACCTCGAGCCGATCGAGGTCGATATCTTCCGCGGCCGCAGTCCCAAGGTCGGCTGGCAGCGGGTCTTCGGCGGCCAGGTGATCGGTCAGGCGCTAATGGCGGCGCAGCGCACCATCGAGGGCGAGCGTTTCGTCCATTCGCTTCATGCGTATTTCATGCGCCCCGGCGATCCCACGGTGCCGATCATCTATCAGGCGGAACGCATCCGCGACGGGTCGAGCTTCAACACGCGGCGCGTCGTCGCCATCCAGCACGGCAAGGCGATCTTTGCGCTGTCGGCCTCCTTCCAGGTGGAGGAGCCGGGCTTCGAACATCAGATCGCGATGCCCGAGGTTGAGATGCCGGAAGCGCTGCTCGGCGAGCAGCAGATCAAGGAACAGTATCTCGCGCACGCGCCGGAAGCGATCCGAAAATACTGGCAGCGTGAGCGGCCGATCGAGATCCGTCCCGTCTCGCTGACGCATTATTTTTCCGACAGGAAGCTCGATCCCAAACAGGACGTCTGGGTGCGCGCCACCGGCCCGGTTCCCGACGACCGGCTCTATCAGGCTGCGGTGCTTGCCTATCTCTCGGACATGACGCTGCTCGATACGTCGCTCTATGCGCACGGAACGTCCATCTTCGACCAGAGCCTGCAGGTGGCGAGCCTCGATCACTCGATGTGGTTCCACAGACCCTGCAAACTCGACGACTGGCTGCTTTATACGCAAGACAGTCCGTCGACTTCAGGCGCCAGAGGATTAACCCGGGGTAGCCTATTTACACGGTCCGGTAGCCTGATCGCGTCGGTCGCGCAGGAAGGCCTGATTCGTAAAAAGGCAAATGAATAAAAAATATGCAACTTTGTAAATTTGCACGTTATTTGTGCGCTTGTCGGCCAATCATTTGCCTGTTTATTGGCACTCTTCATTATAATCTTTACTTTTCAATAAGTTACGTCTTGCCTCGAATCTGGCACGTCCCTTGAATGTGTATCGCCGGTCGCTGTTCAGGAACGTCAGCGGCAAGGAGAGTCGGCTCCGCGCCGAGGATAACGAAGGATGGGAAACCAGATGAAAATTGTGATGGCCATTATCAAGCCGTTCAAGCTCGATGAGGTCCGCGAAGCTCTTACGGCGATCGGTATTCAGGGGCTGACCGTGACCGAAGTGAAGGGCTACGGACGCCAGAAGGGGCATACCGAAATCTATCGCGGCACCGAATATGCGGTCAGCTTCCTGCCGAAGCTCAAGATCGAAATCGCGGTTGCATCGGAACTCGTCGACAGGGCGGTCGAGGCCATCGCGGCAGCGGCCAAGACCGGTCAGATCGGTGACGGCAAGATCTTCGTCTATTCGATCGACCATGCCGTGCGCATCCGTACGGGCGAAACCGATTCAGAAGCGCTGTAAGAACGGCAGATCAAGGAGCTTTTTCCAATGTCAATTTCGAAGTTTTCTTCCACCTTTGCGCTGACTTGCGCAGCTTCAGCCGCGCTTCTCGCGCCGGTCGTCGCTTTCGCGCAGGAGGCCGCGCCAGCCGCCACTGCCGCTGCTGCTCCTGCTCTTACGATGGACAAGGGTGATAATACCTGGATGCTCGTCTCCTCGGCGCTCGTCCTTCTGATGACCATCCCCGGCCTTGCGCTTTTCTACGGCGGTCTCGTTCGCGCCAAGAACATGCTCTCGGTGCTGATGCAGGTCTTCATGATCACGGCCGTCGTGGCGCTGATCTGGGTGACCTACGGCTATTCGCTCGCCTTCACCGACGGCGGTTCGCTGAACAGCTTCGTCGGCGGCTTCTCCAAGGCCTTCCTCGCCGGCGTCAACACCTCGTCGCTCGTCGAAACCTTCTCGAAGGGCGTCGCCATTCCGGAATACACCTTCATCGTGTTCCAGATGACGTTCGCCTGCATCACGCCCGGCCTGATCGTCGGCGCATTCGCCGAGCGCATCAAGTTCTCGGCCGTCATGCTCTTCGTCGTGCTCTGGGTCACCTTCATCTACTTCCCGATGGCACATATGGTCTGGTTCTGGGGCGGTCCGAGCTCCTATACCTCGCCGGCCGGCCTGATCTTCTCCTACGGCGCAATCGACTTCGCCGGCGGCACGGTCGTTCACATCAATGCCGGTATCGCGGGCCTCGTCGGCGCCATCATGCTCGGCAAGCGCACGGGTTATAAGAAGGAAATCATGGCTCCGCATTCGATGACGCTGACCATGGTCGGCGCCTCGCTGCTCTGGGTCGGCTGGTTCGGCTTCAATGCCGGCTCCAACCTCGAAGCCAATGCCTACGCTTCTCTCGCTATGATCAACACCTTCGTCGCAGCGGCTGCCGCCGCTGTGTCCTGGTGCATCGTCGAAACCCTCACCCGCGGCAAGGCTTCCATGCTGGGTGGCGCTTCCGGCGCGGTTGCCGGTCTCGTCGCCATCACCCCGGCGGCAGGCTTTGCCGGCCCGATGGGCTCGATCGTTCTCGGCCTCCTCGTTTCGCCGGCCTGCTACTTCTTCGTCGACGTCGTGAAGAACAAGTTCAACTACGACGACAGCCTCGATGTCTTCGGCGTCCATTGCGTCGGCGGCATCATCGGCGCTCTCGGCACCGGCATCCTCGTCAACCCGGCACTCGGCGGTGCTGGCATCGTCGATTATTCCACAGCCGATTTCGCGGCCTCCTATGCCGGCACGGCAACCCAGGTCTGGAACCAGGCCAAGGGCGTGCTGACGACGCTGCTGTGGTCGGGCATCGGTTCGGCGATCCTCTACAAGATCGTCGACGTGGTCATCGGCCTGCGTGTCACCGTCGAAGCCGAACGCGAAGGTCTCGACCTTTCGACCCACGGCGAAGCCGCCTACCACTCTTCCTGATCACAGGGTTTGCGGCGCCCGGCAAAAGGGCGCCGCTTCATGGCCCGTCACGGCCTATCTAACCATAGACCGCATTTCGCCCGGACCCTTCAAGGTTCGGGCCTTTTTTCATTTCCCTGTCCGGAATTGTCGTCCAGGCATGCATGGTTAACATCGCTTTAACCCGGCTCTGATTAGGTAGAGCGGACGCATTTTGGCACGGCGAAGCTTCAGCGATTCGCGTGTCCTCAGGCATTGGACGGGTTAGACACATGGCAAGAAGCACGTCGCCGGCGATGGATGGCCGTCCGGATCGGTTCTCCTTCTCGGCATTCATGCTGCGGCAGATCCAGGCGCTCATCGGCTTTGCGATCTTTCTGCTGCTGGCGTTCTGCGTCGCGGCACTGGCGACATGGAATGTTGCCGATCCGAGCTATTCCTATGCGACCGCCAACCTGCCGACGAATATTCTCGGTTACAGCGGGGCTGCCTTTGCCGATCTCGTCATGCAATTCCTCGGCCTTGCCAGCGTCGTTTCGATGCTGCCGATCGTCGCCTGGGCGCTGGCTCTGATCTCGGGCCGCCGCTTCAGCCGTATTCCTGCCCGCATTGGCGCCTGGTTCGGCGGTTCGGTGCTTTCATGCGCCGTCATCGGCTGTTTTCCGCCGCCGCTCACCTGGCCGATCCCGAACGGCATCGGCGGTGTCATCGGCGATATGATCCTGCGTTTTCCCGCACTCTTCGTCGGCGCTTATCCGACGGGCACCTTCGCCATGGTCGTCGGCTGCATCTTTGCCGCGCCGACCGCCTGGCTGATGCTCTTTGCATCGGGGCTCGTCGGCCGCAGCGACGCCGACGAGGAGATCGAGGAGGATTACGTCGATACGCGCAGCAAGGCCCGCGTCGTCGGAGATGAGGACGAGGAGGAGGACGAGTCCCGCTGGGTCGCTCTCAGCGGTGCCGTGACGCATGCCTGGTTCATGAGCCAGGGTCGACTGCGTCGGCTCTTCGGCATGGGGCCGCGCAAGCGGCGCCAGGGCGATTACGAATCACCTTATGATTTCAACGATGACGAGTTCGGCACGCTGAACGAACCCGTCCGCGCCAAGGCGTCGACCGTCCGCGGCGAGCGCATGGAACCGTCGATGGAGCCATCGATGGGGTCAAGAACGGCTTCGCCGCGGCGTATCGTCTCCGCGCCGTCGATGTCCATCGATGACGATGATGAAAATGACGACGACCTGCCCTTCGATAACGACATGCCGCCGCGCCCGGCCGATATCCTGCCCGATGACGATGACGACGACGACTGGATGATCCGCGCACCGGCAAAAACGGCGGGCAAGCCGGAACCGCGCGTCGTCCCCGTCGTCGCGCGTCCGAAACCCAGCGCCCGCATCGAGCGGGAGGCGCAGGGCTCGTTCATCCGTCCCGAGGGTTTCCAGCTTCCCTCGATGCATCTGCTCGCCGAGCCGAAGAATGTCGTGCGCGACTCGACGCTTTCGGCTGATGCGCTGGAACAGAATGCCCGCATGCTCGAAGGCGTGCTTGAGGATTTCGGCGTCAAGGGCGAAATCATCCATGTCCGCCCCGGCCCCGTCGTCACGCTTTACGAACTGGAGCCGGCGCCCGGTATCAAGTCGTCGCGCGTCATCGGCCTTGCCGACGATATCGCCCGCTCGATGAGCGCGATTGCCGCCCGCGTCGCCGTCGTGCCCGGCCGCAACGCGATCGGCATCGAATTGCCGAACCAGACGCGCGAAACCGTCTATCTGCGTGAACTCATCGCCTCCAGGGATTTCGAAGGCAGCAAGGCGAAGCTCGCCATGGCGCTCGGCAAGACGATCGGCGGCGAAGCCGTGATCGCCGATCTTGCCAAGATGCCGCATCTGCTCGTCGCCGGCACCACCGGTTCCGGCAAGTCGGTCGCCATCAATACGATGATCCTGTCGCTGCTCTACCGCATGACGCCGGAACAGTGCCGCCTGATCATGATCGACCCGAAGATGCTGGAACTCTCCGTCTATGACGGCATCCCGCACCTGCTTTCACCTGTCGTCACCGATCCGAAGAAGGCCGTCGTCGCGCTCAAATGGACCGTGCGCGAGATGGAAGAGCGCTACAAGAAGATGTCGAAGATCGGTGTCCGCAACATCGACGGCTTCAACACCCGCGTCGAGCAGGCGCTGTCGAAGGGCGAGGCCATCTCGCGCACGGTGCAGACCGGATTCGACCGCCATACCGGCGAGGCGATGTACGAGACCGAAGAATTCGATCTGCGGCCGATGCCCTATATCGTCGTCATCATCGACGAGATGGCCGACCTGATGATGGTCGCCGGCAAGGATATCGAAGGCGCCGTCCAACGCCTGGCGCAGATGGCGCGTGCGGCCGGTATCCACGTGATCATGGCGACACAGCGTCCGTCCGTCGACGTCATCACCGGCACGATCAAGGCAAACTTCCCGACCCGCATCTCCTTCCAGGTGACCTCGAAGATCGACAGCCGCACCATTCTCGGCGAACAGGGCGCCGAGCAGCTGCTCGGCATGGGCGACATGCTCTACATGGCGGGCGGCGGGCGTATCCAACGCGTGCATGGGCCGTTCGTTTCGGATGTCGAGGTGGAAGAGATCGTCTCCTACCTGAAGACCCAGGGTTCGCCGCAATATCTCGATGCGATCACCGCCGATGACGACGAAGACGGTGATTACGGCGGCGGTGGCGGCGGTCCGGCCGGTACCTCCAATCTTTCCGAATCGGAAGATCCCTACGACCAGGCGGTTGCCATCGTGCTGCGCGACGGCAAGGCGTCGACCTCCTACGTGCAGCGCCGACTCGGCATCGGCTACAACCGCGCCGCCTCGCTCGTCGAGCGCATGGAGAAGGAGGGCATCATCGGTCCAGCCAACCATGCCGGCAAACGCGAGATCCTCGTTCCGACCGAAGGCGACATCCTCGACCGCTGACATATCAGGCCTATATATCCGATGCAGCCAGCCGCTTTGCGGAAACCTGATAGGATCGAAGCCGTTACCTCTCGCAGGCCGATCGCAACGCCTTGAAGACGCCGCCTTTCGGCAGCATGCAGATCGCATAAAGGAGATTTAGATGAGTCACTCCGATACCTTCCTCTCCGGCCTGACGGTAACGCGCCGCGATCTTCTCGGCGCTTTTGCCGTCGCTGCGATAGCGAGCGCCATTCCCTTCGGCGCTTACGCGCAGGCGGCGGCTCCCGCCTCCGGCACGGCGCAGGCGATCGCCGATCATTTCTCCGGCGTCACGACGATGCAGGGCGAATTCGTGCAGTTCGGCCCGCGCGGCGAACAGACCGGCGGCAAGTTCTTCATCCAGCGCCCCGGCAAGCTGCGCTTCAACTATGACGATCCGTCGCCGATGCGGGTGATCGCCGACGGCAAGAACGTCGCCATCGGCAATACGAAGCTCAAGACCTGGGATCTCTATCCGCTCTCCAAGACCCCGCTCAGCCTGCTCCTGGCGCAGCGTATCGACCTTTCGGCCGGCATGGTGAAGGGCGTGAAGGAAGAGTCTGACCTGACGACAATTGCGCTCGGCAACAATACGGTGTTCGGAAACTCGACCATCACCATGATGTTCGACCCGAAGACCTACGACCTGCGGCAGTGGACGATCACCGACAATCAGGGCAAGGACACCTCGGTGATGATCTTCAACGTCAAAACCGGCATGCAGTTCGACGATCGCGTCTTCCGCGTGCCCTATGAGACCATTCCAGGCACGCCTCAGTCGCGCGATTGAACCTTTTCGGTTGATCGGCCGCTCCTTTTACAAGCGGCCGGTTCCCTCGCGTCCGCCTTTGTTTTAAAGCCCTTTCATGAAAGCGCGTCGCGTCGAGCCGGTTCGGCCGGCATGCGGGCATTGGACGCGAGAGGGTATGGGGCATGGGGTTTTCGATCACCACCTGGAACATCAATTCGGTGCGGCTGCGCATGCCGATCGTCGAGCAGCTCGTTCTCAAGCACAGGCCCGATATCCTCTGCCTGCAGGAAACCAAGGTGACGAACGACCTGTTTCCCGCGGCACCGCTCAGGGCGATGGGCTACAATCACATCATCATCCATGGCCAGAAGGGCTACCACGGCGTGGCGATCGCCTCGCGCATTCCGTTGACCGAGGATCACCGGCAGGATTATTGCGGCGTCGGCGATGCGCGCCACATCTCGGCGATCTTCGAGCACGGCAATCGTCGCGTTCGGCTGCATAATTTCTATGTCCCGGCCGGCGGCGACGAGCCGGATCGCACGATCAATCGGAAATTCGGCCACAAGCTCGATTTCATCGAGGAGATGAAGCTGCTGAAAGCCAATGGCGAGGCCAACACCTCAGCCATCCTCGTGGGCGACCTCAACATCGCGCCGCTGGAGCATGACGTCTGGTCGCACAAGCAGCTTCTGAAGATCGTCAGCCATACGCCCGTCGAAACCGACGGACTGCTCGAGGTGATGAAACGCGGCGCCTGGCTCGATCTGATCCGCCAGCATGTGCCTGCCAGCGAGAAACTCTACACCTGGTGGAGCTACCGCGCCAAGGATTGGGAGGCCGCCGACCGCGGCCGCCGTCTCGACCATATCTGGTCGTCGTCGGATCTCGGGCCGCTTCTCAAGCGGATAGAAATCCTGAAGGAGGCGCGCGGCTGGGATCGGCCCTCCGACCACGTACCGGTGACGGCGCATTTCGATTTCTAAGCCAAACTCAGTGCGTTCTTCCGGACGCGCAGTGCCCTGGCTGAATCAGTTGAAGCGGTAGAACTGGCTTGCGGCCTTTGCCGCAAGCTCCGCAAGATTATCGCGGATCCGGTTCTCGATCAGCCGGGCTGCGTCCGGATATTCTTCGATCAGCCGGTGGAACAGCGCCCGGGTGATGCGGATGATGCTGGTATCTTCGCGCGCTACCGCGGTGAACTTGCGCTCTACCAGCGTCACCAGCGCCAGCTCGGAAACCAGGGTTCCGGGACCGGCGATCCCCTCTGTCCTCTGCATGCCGTCGCTGCTCGTCGCGCTCAGCTCCAGGCTGCCGCTGAGGATGACATAGGCGCTCTCGGCGGGCGAGCCCTGGCGAAACAGCATCTGGCCGGCAGCGATCATGCGCCTGTCGGCGCCGAAGGCGATCAACCGCAGCTGATCCTCGCTCATGTCCTTGAACAGAGGAAGCTGCGCGAGCATGTGGATGTCGTCGGTCAGCGCCATGCGGGCTTTTCGCCTTAGAGCAATTCCAGCAGAATGCGTCGCGGTCCTGCGTTCGGAATTGCGTGAAAACAAAGAGATAGAGCACTTCCGTGATTCGGAAAAACGAAACTGCTCTAGGGTATGATCTTGTAGCCGCCGTTTTCCGTGACGAGGATTTCGGCATTGGAGGGATCGCGCTCGATCTTCTGGCGCAGGCGATAGACGTGGGTTTCCAGCGTATGCGTCGTCACGCCGGAATTATAGCCCCAGACCTCTTCGAGCAACACGTCGCGGGTAACGACCTTCTGTTCGGCGCGGTAGAGATAGCGGATGATCGCCGCTTCCTTTTCCGTCAGCCGGATCTTCTGGCCGTTATCGGTGGTGAGCAACTTCTGGCTCGGCTTGAAGAGGTAGGGGCCGACGGTGAAGGTCGCGTCCTCGCTCTGCTCATGCTGGCGCAGCTGCACGCGAATGCGGGCGAGCAGCACGGCGAAGCGGAAAGGTTTGGTGACATAGTCGTTGGCGCCGGCTTCGAGACCGAGGATTGTGTCCGAATCGGTATCGTGGCCGGTCAGCATGATGATCGGCGCCTTGAAACCGCCCTTGCGCAGCAGCTTCACCGCCTCGCGGCCGTCCATATCGGGCAGGCCGACATCCATGATCAGCAGGTCGATCGGCATCGAGCGGGCGGTCGCCACACCTTTGCCGGCGTTGGCTTCCTGCAGAACCGTGAATTCCTCATACAGCGACAATTGCTCCGTCAGCGTCTGTCGAAGGTCATCGTCGTCATCCACCAGAAGAATGGTGCGTGCGGTCATGCCGTTTGCGTCCTCGTGTTAAGTCCCCTAGTCCTACGCCAAATTCCTGGTTTGGCAAGGATCGGGCAGCGGGCTGTTGCCGGGTCGGTTTCGATATGATTTCAATCGAAGCCCCAGACAAGGCACGACATGCGAGAAAAATGGAAAAAGCAAGGCAGAGGCGGGGGATAAAGCGGCAGACGATCGTGGTGCGTCCTGCGCCGGGGCGCAAGAGCCGGGCGATCGTCCGGCTCGGCGCCATCACCGTGCCCGCCGCGATCGGCCGCTCCGGCCGCACAGTGATGAAACGAGAGGGCGACGGCGCCACGCCGATCGCTTCGATGAAGCTGATATCAGGCTTCCGGCGCGGCGAGCGGAACGGCCGGCTCGTCACTCCGCTTTCCATCCGCCGCATCCGCCCCGACATGCTCTGGTGCGATCAGTCCGGCAGTGCCAGCTACAACCGCCTCGTCCGGGCGCCGTTCAGCGCAAGTCACGAGGAGATGCGGCGCGGCGACGGGCTCTACGACATCTGCCTGGTGATGGACTGGAACATCTCCTCGCGTGCACGCAATCGCGGCTCGGCAATCTTCTTCCACCTCATCAGGCCGGGCTACGAGCCGACGGCGGGCTGCGTGGCGGTGAGCCTGCGCGACATGCGCCGCCTCCTGCCTTTCCTTCGAAAGGGAACGATTGTCCGCGTCGTCTGATTGTCTTCCGGATGCGGCCGCCTATATGCTTCCGGTGACCGAACGCTCGGGCTGAAATGCGTTCAGGGACGCCCCGTAGGTGCGGGCGCAATTCATGCCTCGTCCAATTCTTCAAACTCCCGGAGATATATTGTGACCGCTCAACCCATCATCACTTTCCATGACGGACATTCCATTCCGCAGGTCGGCCTCGGCGTCTGGCAGACGCCGCAGGACATTGCAGCTCCCACCGTGCGCACGGCGATCGCCGCCGGCTATCGTCATATCGATACCGCTTCCGGTTACGACAACGAAGAGGGCGTCGGCGAAGGCATCCGCTCTTCCGGCCTCGACCGCAAGGACATCTTCGTCACCACCAAGCTCAGGAATACCGATCAAGGCTATGACAATACGCTGCGCGCCTTCGACGGCAGCCTGAAGAAGCTCGGCTCCGAATATGTCGACCTCTATCTCATTCACTGGCCGTCGCCGCATCGCGGCCTCTATACCGAGACGTGGAAGGCTTTCGTCCGCATTCGGGAAGAGGGCCGTGCCCGCTCGATCGGCGTGTCAAATTTCAATCCTGAACATCTCGAGCGCATCATCGGCGAAACCGGCGTCGTCCCCGTCATCAACCAGATCGAGCTGCATCCCGATTTCCAGCAGAAGGCGGCGCAGGAGGTTCACAAGAAACTTGGTATCGCCACCGAATCCTGGAGCCCGCTCGGCCAGGGCAAGTTCATCTCGAACGCCGATATCGGCGAGATCGCCAAAAAGCATCAGAAGACGCCGGCTCAGGTCATCATTCGCTGGCACATCGACACCGGCCTCGTCGTCATCCCGAAATCGGTGACGCCGTCGCGTATCGAGGAGAATTTCCAGGTGTTCGACTTCAAGCTCGATGCCGACGATATGGCCGCGATCGCCAGGCTCGACAGCGCCGGTGCCCGCATGGGACCGGATCCGATGACGGCAACTTTCTGATCGTCGCCTCGATTACCGCCAGCCAATCAAGGGTCGTCCCGCAGAAGACAGCATGCGGGGCCGCTGTATAAGGCGACCGAGGCCGGGCGGCATAAAATGTGAAGCCCACCGATGCGCAGCGGCATCGGTGGGCTTTTGATTGTTATCCGTTTTAACGGATCAGTTCCACTCGCGGATATCGACGAAGTGCCCGGCGATCGCGGCTGCGGCTGCCATTGCCGGCGAGACGAGGTGCGTGCGGCCCTTGAAGCCCTGACGGCCTTCGAAGTTGCGGTTCGAGGTCGAAGCGCAACGTTCGCCCGGCTTCAGGCGGTCGTCGTTCATCGCAAGACACATGGAGCAGCCCGGCTCGCGCCAGTCGAAACCGGCGGCCTTGAAGATCTTGTCGAGGCCTTCGGCTTCCGCCTGTTCCTTGACGAGGCCGGAGCCCGGAACGATCATCGCGTCGACGGTTGGGGCAACCGTCTTGCCTTCGACGACCTTGGCGACTTCGCGCAGATCCTCGATGCGGCCGTTGGTGCAGGAGCCGATGAAAACGCGGTCAAGCGTGATGTCGGTCATCTTCGTGCCTGGCTTCAGGCCCATATAGTCGAGCGCGCGCCACTTGGAGGTGCGCTTGGTTTCGTCCGGAATGTCATCCGGGTTCGGAACGATGCCCTGGACGGAGATGACATCCTCGGGCGAAGAGCCCCAGGAAACGATCGGCGGCAGGCTGGCGGCGTCGAGCACGACGACGCGGTCGTAATGAGCGCCCTCGTCGGTCTGCAGGGTCTTCCAATAGGCGATCGCCTGTTCCAGCGCCTCGCCCTTCGGCGCGCGCGGCTTGCCTTTGATATACTCGAAGGTCTTTTCATCCGGGGCGATCAGACCGGCGCGGGCGCCGCCCTCGATCGTCATGTTGCAGATCGTCATGCGGCCTTCCATCGACAGCGCGCGGATCGCTTCGCCGGCAAATTCGATGACGTGGCCGGTGCCGCCGGCCGTGCCGATCTCGCCGATGATGGCAAGGATGATGTCCTTGGCGGTGACGTGCGGCGGAAGCACGCCGTCGACCCGCACCAGCATGTTCTTCGCCTTCTTCTGGATCAGCGTCTGGGTCGCCAGCACATGCTCGACCTCGGAGGTGCCGATGCCGTGCGCCAGCGCGCCGAAGGCGCCGTGCGTCGAGGTATGGCTGTCGCCGCACACGATGGTCATGCCGGGCAGGGTGAAGCCCTGTTCCGGACCGACAATGTGGACGATGCCCTGGCGCTTGTCGCTTGCCGAATAATATTCGACACCGAATTCGGCGGCATTGGTCGCCAGCGCTTCCACCTGGATGCGGCTTTCCTCGTTCTTGATGCCGAGATGGCGGTCGGGCGAGGTCGGAACATTATGGTCGACGACGGCGAGCGTCTTTTCCGGCGCGCGAACCTTGCGACCGGTCATGCGCAGGCCTTCGAAAGCCTGCGGTGAGGTGACTTCGTGGACCAGATGGCGGTCGATGTAGAGAAGACAGGTGCCGTCTGCCTGTTCGTCGACCAGATGATCGTCCCAGATCTTGTCGTAGAGGGTACGCGGTGCGCTCATGGCGTAAAGTCCGTTTATTTGGAAGCTTTGGAAAATCGAGAAATGGCGGATCAGGCTCCGCCGGCCGTCATTCGATCAACGAAGTCGGCTGTTGAGCGCACCGGACACGCACGCAAAAAACCGCGCCGGCAGGCGATAATGGTCCTGCAGCACGAAAATATGCGCACCAATGCATCTGAACTTGGATTCCATGGCCCTGCATATAGCGATTTTTCGCGGCGGCTTCAATTTGAATCATCAGCAGACACTCTGCAGCCAATCAGCGGCGCGGCTGGGATTTGATCGCTTACCGCGACTTCATCCATTTCTCCGTCCGCCGCAGCGCCAGCGACAGGCCGATCGTCAGGATCAGATAGATATAGGTGACGATCGAATAGGTCTCGAAGAAGCGGAAGGAGCCGGCGGCATAGACCTTGCCCATCTGGGTGATGTCGGCGACGCCGAGCACGGAGACGAGCGAGCTGTCCTTCACCATCGAGACGAAATCGTTGGAGAGCGGCGGGAAGATCACCCGGATCGCCTGCGGGAAGACGACGGAGCGGAAGCGCCGGTAGCGCGACAGGCCAAGCGCCTTGGCCGCCTCGATCTGGCCGATATCGACCGACTGGAAACCGGCCCGGAAGATTTCGGCGATGAAGGAGGAATAACCGACCGTCAGCGCGATGATCGCTCGCCACATCAGCGAGAGATCGCGCACCAGGATGGGCTCGGCCATGCCTGATGTCACCAGCGGCGAAATCAGGAAGTTGTAGGCTGCGACCAGAGCCGGCGCGCCGACGAAGGCGACGTAGAACAGCAGCACGAGGATCGGTATGCCGCGGATGATCTCGATGTAGAATCGCGCGATCTGACGCAGCACCTGGCTGTCGGCCATGCCGAGCAGGCAGATGCCGAGGCCGAGCACGGTGGCGAACACGAAGGCGATCAGCGTGACGAAGACGGTGACGCCGACACCGTTGACGACGGTGCGGAAGACCTGGGCATAGATATCGTTGGCGACGATGACGGCGGCAAGCACGATGCCGATCGCAACAAGGGCGATCAGCCACCACGGATAGTCGTCCTTGACGTATCTGTCTGGAGATGGTCGCAGGGCCATCAGCGAATTGCCGGCGTCATTCGCCCATCTTGTAGTCGAGGAACCACTTCTTGTTCAGCCCATCCAGCGTGCCGTCGGCCTTGAGTGCGGCGATGGCGGCATTGACCGGGGCGACGAGGTCGGACCCTTTCGGGAAGATGAAGCCGAAATCTTCGGTGCCGAGCGGTTCGCCGATCAGCTTGAGGGCACCGTTCGAGGCGTCGACATAGCCCTTGCCGGCGGTGCCGTCGGTCAGCACGACGTCGACATCGCCGGCCTTCAGGGCCTGCACGGTGGCGCCGAAGGTTTCGAAGAGCTTGATGCGCGGGTTCTGCTCGTTGCCATCAAGCACTTCATAGACGGCGGTGTAGAAGGGCGTGGTCCCGGGCTGCGCGCCGACCAGGCCATCCTTGAATTCGCCGAAGGACTTGGCGTCGGTGAAGCGTTTCTCATCGCCGCGCACCAGCATGAACTGCTGCGAGCGCATATAGGGATCGGAGAAGTCCACCTTCTGCTTGCGGTCGTCCTTGATGGTGATGCCGGTCATGCCGATGTTGTACTGGCCATCGGAAACCGCCTGGATCATCGCGTCCCAGCTGGTGTTCTGGTATTCGACCTTGAAATTCAGCCGCTTGGCGATCTCGTTCATCGCATCATATTCCCAGCCGATCGCCTTGCCGGATTTCGGATCGACGAATTGCAGCGGCGGATAGGCATTCTCGGTGACGACGACGACGCTCTTGCCGCCGAGATCGGGCAGTTCGGCGGCCGACGTGGCCAGGGGCAGAAGAGCAAGGGCGGCGAAGCTCGCAAGAACGGTACGACGAAACAACATTGAACGGTTCCCCAAAATTGAACGGCAAAAACTGTCACGGAAGATAGGCCTGAGGCAAGGCCGCCGGCTGCGCACCGAAGCAAAAAATAGAAAAGGCGACCCGAAGGCCGCCTTTCCAAGCGAAAGAATTTTGCTTCAAGCAAAGAATTTTGCGTGGCGCAGATCTTATTCTGCTGCCGGTTCCGCTGCAGCGGCGGCTGCTTCTGCGGCGGCCTTTTCAGCAGCGGCTTTGGCTTCCGCAGCTTCTGCTGCTGCCTTCTCGGCGGCGAGCGCTTGGGCTGCTGCAACCTTTTCAGCTTCGATGCGTGCCTTTTCCTCGGCAATGGCGGCGCGCTCGGCGTCGTTGAGCTTGCGGGCGCGAACGCCGGTGTCTTCAACGATACGGGCAGACTTGCCGCGACGGTCGCGCAGGTAATAGAGCTTGGCGCGACGGACCTTACCGCGGCGAACGACGTCGACGCTTTCGATCATCGGCGAGTAGATCGGGAATACGCGCTCGACGCCTTCGCCGTAGGAGATCTTGCGGACCGTGAAGTTTTCCTGCAGGCCGCCGCCGGAGCGGGCGATGCAGACGCCTTCATAGGCCTGAACGCGGGTACGGGTGCCTTCCGTGACCTTCACGTTGACGCGGACGGTGTCGCCCGGGGAAAATTCGGGAAGCGTGCGCTTGGCTTCGATCTTGGCGGCCTGTTCGGCCTCAAGCTGCTGAATGATGTTCATCGTCTTAACCTTTGGTTCTTCTGAAACAGCCAGAGCGCTCAACACTGATCCTTCGGAACTGGCCTCAGGACTTTGCCCGTCAAGGGCGGGAGCGGATTCGCCATTCTTTGTTTGCTGGCAGACGGGGATAAACCCCATTTCCGCGTGCGCCAATACACGAAAGGCCAGGGCCTGTCATCCCTTGGACGGCATTTTTGTGAAAAGGGCTGCGAAATCAGCCGTTTTTCTTGCTTTTGGCCTCTTCAAGCAGATCCGGCCGGCGCTCCCGCGTCAGCCGCACCGCTTCCTGATGCCGCCATTTCTCGATGGCGCCATGGTTGCCCGAGGTGAGGATCGCGGGGATTTCCCGGCCTTCCCATTCCTGCGGGCGGGTGTAATGCGGATGTTCCAGCAGTCCGCCTTCGAAGCTTTCGTGCAGGCCGGAAAGATCGTTGCCCATGACACCGGGCAAGATACGGACGATGGCATCGAGCACGATCAGCGCCGCCGGCTCGCCGCCTGACAGGACGTAGTCGCCGATCGAAACCTCTTCCAGTCCGCGCGCCTCGATCACCCGCTGGTCGACGCCTTCGAAGCGGCCGCAGACGATGATGACACCGTCGCCTGCGGCGAGCTCGCGCACACGCTGCTGCGTCAGCGGCCGGCCGCGCGGGCTCATCAGCAGCCGCGGGCGGGTATCGTTTTCCGAGGCGCTGTCGATCGCGCGGGCGAGAATGTCGGGTTTCAGCACCATGCCGGCGCCGCCGCCGGCCGGGGTGTCGTCAACGGTGCGGTGTCTGTCGGTGGCGAAGTCGCGGATCTGAACCGTGTCCAGCGACCATTGCCCCCGCTCCATCGCCTTGCCGGCGAGCGAGAAGCCCAGATGCCCCGGAAACATCTCCGGATAAAGTGTCAGCACGCTCGCCCGGAACGCCATTACTTCTTCTTTTTCGGCTTGTCGGGAGTGAATTTCGAAAGCTCTTCGGGATCGTCGACCAGCCCCGCCGCCAGCGGATCGATCAGCAGCGTGCCGGCCTCGAGGTCGATCTCCAGCACCGAGGCTTCGGAGAAGGGGATCAGTACCGGGCGCTTGCCCGGACCTTTGAGTTCCAGCAGGTCGCCAGCGCCGAAATCGAAGACGCCGGTGACCGTGCCATAGCTGACGCCCTTGTCGTCGCGCGCCTCGAGCCCTTCGAGATCGGCATAGTAGAACTCGTCTTCGTCCAGCTCCTCGTCCGGCAGGTTGTCCCGCTCGATATAGAGCTCAAGCCCGTTCAGGGCCTCGGCGGCATTGCGGTCGTTGACGCCGCGGAAACGGACGACGACGACATTCTTCATCTCGCGGATTTCGAGGACTTCGAAGCTACGGCCGTCCATGCTGTGCAGATGGCCGTAGTCGCCAAGCGCGCCGGGATCGGCCGTATAGGCCTTGGCGCGCACCTCGCCCCGGAGGCCTTGCGCGCCACCGATCGTCGCCATCAGAACGGGGTTTTCAAGCTTGGTCATGGGTTCCTTCATGTGAAGCCGAAAGACAGGTTTCTCATAAACGAAGTGCGTGCGATTGGAAACGAAAACGGGCGGCATGTCGCCATGCCGCCCGCTCGAAGGGAATGTCGCGATTATTCCGCGGCGTCGGCAGCAGCAGCCGCAGCGTCGGCGACCTTCTGAGCCTTTTCGGCGGCGCGTTCCTGGGCGCGCTTGCCGGGCTTTGCCTTGACCGGGTTGTTCTTGACTTCGCGCTTGGCAACGCCTGCCTCATCGAGGAAGCGCAGAACGCGGTCGGTCGGCTGAGCGCCGTGTTCGATCCAGTGCTTGATGCGCTCGGCGTTCAGCTGAACGCGCTTCTCATCGTCCTTGGCAAGCATCGGGTTCCAGGAACCGAGGTTTTCGAGGAAGCGGCCGTCACGCGGGCTGCGCGCATCGGCGAGAACGACGTGGTAATAGGGGCGCTTCTTGGAACCACCGCGGGCGAGACGAATTTTCAGTGCCATGTTCTTTACTCCTTGGGCTTTTCTTGACCGCTTTCTCGAGCGGTACGGTTATCGGGCTGCAGCGCTTTGTTCAGCGTGATCCGCAGCGATCTGCTCATGATGCCGGATGACTTCCTTGATGACGAAGTTCAGGAACTTCTCGGCGAAATCCGGGTCCAGATTGGCGGCTTTCGCCAGCTGGCGAAGGCGTTCGATCTGGTATTCCTCGCGTGCCGGGTCGGCCGGCGGCAAATTGTATTTGGCCTTCAGCACGCCGACCTCTTTGGTGCAGCGGAAGCGTTCGGCCAGCATGTGCACGAGAGCGGCATCGATATTGTCGATCGACTGACGATAGCTCGCGAGCTGGGTTTTGACGTTTGGATCAATCATGGGGCAAACGATCCTTTCACTTCTTCTTCGGCAATCCGGGCAATCCCGGGAAACCACCGCCAGGGCCCGGCAGCTTGGCGCCGCCGAGGCCGGACAATCCACCCGGCAGACCGCCGAGACCGGGCATGCCCCCACCCGGTTTTCCAAGCCCCGCTGCTTCCGCCTGCTTCTGCAAGGCCTCGAGCTGCCGGGGATCGATATTCGAGAGATCGGGCATGCCGCCACCCATGCCGCCCATGCCGCCGCCGAGCCCCATCTTGCCGGCAAGGCCGCCCATCATCTGCTTCATCATGCCGCCTTTGCCCTTGCCGCCCATCATCTTCATCATGTCCGCCATCTGGCGGTGCATCTTCAGAAGCTTGTTGATGGCGGCGGCATCGGTGCCGGAGCCGGCGGCGATGCGCTTCTTGCGCGAATGCTTGAGCAGGTCGGGATTGGTGCGCTCGGCCTTGGTCATCGACTGGATGATGGCGATCTGGCGGCCGAAAAGCTTGTCGTCGAGGCCGGCTGCGGCCATCTTGTCCTTCATGCCGGCCATGCCGGGCATCATGCCCATGATACCGCCCATGCCGCCCATCTTCTGCATCTGGCGCAATTGGTCGGCGAGATCGTCGAGATCGAACTTGCCCTTGGCCATCTTGGCGGCCATGGCCGCCGCCTTCTCGGCGTCGATGTTCTCCGCCGCGCGCTCGACGAGCGAGACGATGTCGCCCATGCCAAGGATACGGTCGGCGATGCGGCGGGGATGGAATTCCTCCAGCTCGCTCATCTTCTCGCCGACGCCGATCAGCTTGATCGGCTTGCCGGTGACGGCGCGCATCGAAAGGGCGGCACCGCCGCGGCCATCGCCGTCCATGCGGGTCAGCACCAGACCGGTGATGCCGACGCGTTCGTCGAAACTGCGGGCAAGGTTGACGGCGTCCTGGCCGGTGAGGCTATCGGCAACCAGCAGGATTTCATGCGGGTTCGACCGCTTCTTGATGTCGGCCATCTCGACCATCAAGGGCTCGTCGATATGCGTGCGGCCGGCGGTATCGAGGATGACGACATCATGGCCGCCGAGCTTGGCCGCCTGCACGGCGCGGGCGGCGATATCCGTCGGCGACTGGCCTGATATAACAGGCAGCGTGTCGATATTGACCTGCGCGCCGAGCTGGCGAAGCTGCTCCTGGGCTGCCGGACGGCGCGTGTCGAGCGACGCCATCAGCACCTTCTTCTTCTCGCGCGTCGACAGGCGATGGGCGATCTTCGCCGACGTCGTCGTCTTGCCGGAGCCCTGCAGGCCGACCATCATGATGACGACAGGGGCAGCGGCATGAAGGTCGACGCCAACGCCTTCGCCGCCCAGCATCTCGATCAGTTCGTCATGCACGATCTTGACGACCATCTGGCCGGGCTTGATCGACTTCAAAATCTCGGCACCGACGGCCTTCTCACGCACGCGGTCGGTGAAGGAACGCACGACGTCGAGCGCGACATCGGCCTCCAGCAACGCACGGCGAACCTCGCGCAGCGCTGCGGAAACATCGGCTTCCGAAAGCGCGCCACGGCCTGTCAGTCCATTCAGAATGGATCCAAGACGGTCCTGGAGGTTTTCAAACATCGGCTCTTCCTTGATACGTTTCGGGCAGGTTGGGATATGCCCGGAAACGTCGTGCTTTTCCTTGACGAAAACAAGACGCAAAGCCAAAAAGCACCCGAGGGCGCATCGCGCTGTCGGGTGTTGACCTCCGGGATCTCTAAGTCCCGGTCGGCGGCTCGGAGTCATGTGGCTCGTCGCGGATTGGGCGCGATAAACAGGAAAGCCGCGCGAAAGTCAAGACAATGCAGACAAATGACCGCATGACCGCCGTCTCAAAAGCTGGATGAGAGAGGGCGCCAGTGTCTCATCCAGCGGTTGCAGCAAAAGTACATACTCAAACAAGGCGATGTATTAGCTTGCGCAATCCGCCAGGGTTTCAGGTTTTGCCGATAAATATTGCCACTCCGGCGGCCGAATTCGCTGTCGACGCCAGTTGCAAATTATTGTGCTTATGATTCTACTTTCTACTTAAGTGCGTCCTGTAAAATGATTCGTGAATATCCTTGATGCCGAATGAATCGGCGGAGATATCGAATGCTAAATGCTGATATTGAGAGCTGGGCGCTGGCGCGGGCCCATCATATTGTCCTGAATGAAGGCCTGAATCTTGCGAAGGCGGCACAGGATCTGGATCGCAAGCGGTCCCGCTCGTTGGTCTACGAGCTGAGAAAGGTCATCACCGCAGCCATTGTCGAAGCCCATGCTGCGTCCTTCGATCCCGACGGTGCACAGCGGTAAAAGCCGAACTGCTGCCTCGAAGGGGTCAGCGGGCCGCAACGTCTGCCCGGCACTCACCCACTGGTAATTCCTTCGCATTTCCGCCATATACACCGGAAAGACAGACGGAACGATACCATGAGCGCAACGGTCGAATTCGCGAGGATGAACGGGCTTGGCAACAAGATCCTGGTCGTCGACATGCGCGGCCGACCGGACAAAGTGACGCCGGCGGCGGCGGTCGCGCTCAATGCCGATCCGCAGACCGAGTTCGATCAGATCATGGCGATCCATGATCCGAAGGCCGAAGGCACCGATGCCTTCATCGATATCCTGAATTCCGATGGCTCGAAGGCGCAGGCCTGCGGCAATGGCACGCGCTGCGTCGTGCAGGCGCTTGCCGCCGAGACCGGCAGGAAGGTCTTTACCTTCCAGACGGTTGCCGGCATCCTCAACGCCGTCGAGCACGAGGACGGGACGATTTCGGTCGACATGGGCCGGCCGGTGTTCGATTGGAACCGGATCCCACTGGCGGAAGAATTCCACGACACCAGCCGCATCGAGTTGCAGATCGGCCCGATCGACAAGCCGGTGCTGCATTCGCCGTCGACGATGTCGATGGGCAATCCGCATGCGATCTTCTGGGTGGACAGGGACGTGATGTCCTATGACCTCGCCCGCTTCGGACCGCTGCTCGAAAACCATCCGATGTTTCCCGAGCGCGCCAATATCACGCTGGCGCAAGTGACCTCGCCGACATCCCTGACGACCCGCACCTGGGAGCGCGGCGCCGGGCTGACGCTCGCCTGCGGCTCGGCTGCTTGTTCTGCTGCCGTCAGTGCTGCGCGCACCGGCCGCACCGGCCGCAAGGTGACGATCAATGTGGCAAGCGCCAAGCCGCCGGCCAGGCTTTCCATCGAATGGCGCGAGCGCGACGATCATGTCGTCATGACCGGCCCGGCCGAATGGGAATGGTCGGGCAGGGTCGATCCTTCGACCGGTCTCTGGTCGCGCGATGGTACCCGAGAGGCGGAGGCGCAGTGAGCGGCATCGAGGTCATTACCTTCGGCTGCCGCCTCAACACATATGAATCCGAAGTGATGAAGGCGCAGGCTGAGAAGGCCGGGCTCAACAACGCCATCCTGGTCAATACCTGTGCCGTGACCGGCGAGGCCGTGCGCCAGGCTCGCCAGGCGATCCGCCGGGCACGGCGCGACAATCCGCATGCCCGCATCATCGTCACCGGCTGCGCCGCGCAGACGGAAAAGCAGACCTTCGCCGCGATGGCGGAGGTCGATGCCGTGCTCGGCAACGAGGAGAAGCTGACGAGCGCCTCCTATCGCAGCTTGCCGGATTTCGGCGTTTCGGCCGAAGAGAAGCTCCGGGTCAACGACATCATGAGCGTCAAGGCGACGGCGCCGCAGATGGTCAGGCATATCGACGGCCATGTGCGCGCCTTCATCCAGGTGCAGAATGGCTGCGACCATCGCTGCACTTTCTGCATCATTCCCTATGGCCGCGGCAATTCCCGCTCCGTACCGATGGGAGCCGTCGTCGATCAGGCCCGCAATCTCGTCGACGGCGGTTATCGCGAGATCGTACTGACCGGAGTCGATGCCACCAGCTATGGCAGCGATCTGCCGGGCGCCCCGACGCTCGGGCTGTTGGCGAAGACGCTGCTGAAGCAGATCCCCGATATCCGCCGGCTCAGGCTTTCCTCGATCGACAGCATCGAGGCCGACGCCCACCTGATGGATCTGATTGCCGACGAGCCACGTTTCATGCCGCATCTGCATCTGTCGCTGCAGCATGGCGACGACATGATCCTGAAGCGCATGAAGCGCCGGCATTTACGCGCCGATGCGTTGCGTTTCATCGAGGATGCGCGCCGCCTCCGCCCCGAGATGAGTTTCGGCGCCGATATGATTGCCGGCTTTCCCACCGAAACCGAAGAGATGTTCGAGAATTCCGTGAGGCTGGCCGAAGAGGCTGGCATCGCCCATCTGCATGTCTTCCCCTATAGTCCGCGTCCCGGTACGCCGGCCGCCCGCATGCCGCAGCTCGACCGGTCGCTGGTCAAGGACCGCGCCGCAAGGCTGCGCGCGGCTGGACATATGCTGTATCAGTCCCATCTCGATCGGATGATCGGAACCCGGCAATGGCTGCTTGTTGAAAACAACGGCCTAGCGCATACGGAGAACTTCACGCTGGTCGCTGCCCCCGGCATTCGTCCAGGCGAACTTGTGCCGGTCACGATCACCGGCCACAATGGCAAACATCTCGACATGCAATTGACGGCCGCAGCCGCGGCCTGACTTTCACGGAATCCCCATGGCGCTCAGTTTCATCAAAAAGGTCTTCACCTTCGGCAAGCCGGCTGAAGAACCTGTGCCTGCGGCCGTGGAAAGGGAGTTGGAACCGCGTTCGCGCGACGAAGATCTGCCGGTTGCCGACGATCCGGTGCTGGCCGAGGAAATGGATACGGCCGGCGGTCCGGCTGCCGATATTGACGAGGGCGGGGTCGAAGCAGCGGTTGCTGAAGATGATGTCGAATCCTCAATCCTGCCCGCCGCCGACCAACTGAGCGATATGGGTGTCGTGCCGCTTTCATTGCTGGAAGCCGAGGCGGAGGCCGCGCAAGATACCCCCCCTACCCTGCCGGACGTCCCCCCCACAGGTGGGGGGACTACGCAGTTGGATGCCGCTCGTCAGACAAGAGATGTGGAGAGTGAGCCCGCTGCTTCGGATGATTCAGTCGATGCGGCGGAAAACATTGCCGCGAGTTTCCCCCCACCTGTGGGGGGGATGCCCGGCAGGGTAGGGGGGGAAGCCGCAGATCGCGAGCCTTCGGTCGAAACGCCCCTGCCGCCATCAGAGTCGATAGAATCGGCGCCGACCGTTGAGCCGGTGCTTCCCAAAGGCTTTGCCACCGGCCCGAAGCTCGTCGAGCCGGAGCCGGTTGTTTTGCAGCCAAAACTCAGCTGGTTCCAGCGCCTGCGTAATGGCCTTGCACGCACCTCTTCGCAGCTGACCGGCCAGATCACCGCGCTCTTCACCAAGCGCAAGCTCGATGACGAGACGCTGCAGGATCTCGAGGACCTGCTGATCCAGGCCGATCTCGGTGTCGAGACCGCCATGCGCGTCACCGACACGCTTGCTTCTGAGCGCTATGGCAAGGATGTCACCGGCGAGGATGTCAGCCGGATCATGGCGTTAGAAATCGCCAAGGTGCTGAAGCCGGTCGCCAAGCCGCTGCAGCTCGACCTCTCGCACAAGCCGCATGTCATCCTCGTCGTCGGCGTCAACGGCACCGGCAAGACCACGACGATCGGCAAGCTTGCGGCAAAGCTTTCCGGCGCCGGGCTGAAGGTGATGCTGGCCGCCGGCGATACTTTCCGGGCGGCGGCGATCGAGCAGCTGAAAATCTGGGCCGACCGGACGAAATCCGAATTCATCGGCACCAAGCTCGGCGCCGATGCCGCCGGCCTTGCCTATGATGCCTTCGAACAGGCAAAGGCAAAAAAATGCGACGTGCTGATCGTCGATACCGCCGGCCGCCTGCAGAACAAGGCAGAGCTGATGGCCGAGCTCGAGAAGATCGTGCGCGTGCTCGGAAAACTCGATCCCGACGCGCCGCATACCGTGCTGCAGACGCTCGATGCCACGACGGGGCAGAACGCGCTCAGCCAGGTCGAGATCTTCCGCAACGTCGCCGGCGTCAACGGGCTGATCATGACCAAGCTCGACGGCACGGCGCGCGGCGGCATTCTCGTCGCCATCTCCGCCAAGCATAAGCTGCCGGTCTATTTCATCGGCGTCGGTGAGGGCGTCGAGGATCTGGAGCCGTTCGAGGCCGAGGATTTTGCCCATGCCATTGCCGGACTTGGGCAATGATGCCACAGATATGCCGCCGAATGCCTGCAGGCCACGGCCGGAAACAGGTTTCCAGGAAAACAGGTTTGAAGAACGCATGAGCACCGAAAGCGATATCACCCCGTCTGTTGCCGACCGGCATCATCCGCTGCTGAAACTGGCGCTGGAACTCGGGCCGCTAATGATCTTCTTCTTCGCCAATCTGCGCGGCCAGTGGCTGGTGGAGACGTTTCCTGCTCTTTCCGAATTGGGTGGGCCGCTGTTCGTCGCGACCGGGCTCTTCATGGCGGCGACGATCATCTCACTGATCGTTTCGAAGATCGTGCTCGGCCATCTGCCGATCATGCCTTTTGTATCCGGCATCGTCGTCGTCATCTTCGGCTCGCTGTCGATCTGGCTGCAGAACGAGACCTTCATCAAGATGAAGCCGACCATCGTCAACGCGCTCTTCGGCGTGGCGCTGCTCGGCGGGCTGGCCTTCGGCAAGTCGCTGCTCGGCTATGTCTTCAACGCCGCCTTCCAGCTCGATGCCGAGGGCTGGCGCAAGCTCACCATCCGCTGGGGCATCTTCTTTCTCTTCCTCGCGGTGCTGAACGAAGTTGTCTGGCGCAATTTTTCCGACGGTACCTGGGTCGCTTTCAAGGTCTGGGGCACGATGCCGATCACCATCATCTTCACGCTGGCGCAGATGCCGCTGGTGCTGAAGCATAGCGTGAACCTGGAAACGGAAGGCGAGAAGTGAGCGCTGTCGACGTAGAATCTCGCGTAAGACACCAGACCTTTTGGTTCGCCGCCTGCCTTGCGGTGCTGATCACTCAGATTGCTGCCGAATTTATGATGGGCCGCGTACCGATCTGCGCCTGCGGTACTGTCAAACTGTGGGAGGGTGGGGTCAATACCAGCGGCAATTCGCAGCATCTGTCGGATTGGTACACGCCGTCGCACATCATCCACGGCTTCCTGTTTTACGGCCTCGCGCATCTCATCCTGCGCGGCAAGCCGTTGGCGGCAAGGCTGCTGCTGGCGCTAGTGATCGAATCCGGCTGGGAGCTGCTCGAAAACTCCCCTCTCATCATCGACCGCTACCGCACGGCGACGATCGCGCTCGATTATTACGGCGACAGCATCCTGAATTCGGCGATGGACACCGTCTTCATGTGTGTCGGCTTCTTCTTCGCGCGGCGCGCACCGGTGGCGCTCACGGTTGCGATCGCCATCTTCTTCGAGATTTTCACCGGCTACATCATCCGCGACAACCTGACGCTCAACATTGTGATGCTGATCTGGCCGGTGGAGGCGATCAAAGTCTGGCAGGGCGGGGGTTAAGGCTTCTTTGTCCTGATAAGACGCCTCATTAAGAAACCGGCTTGCCGAGCGCCTTTTCCATCGCTGGAAACAGCCCTTCCTTCAGGCTGATATCGTCGAAGGGTCCGACGCGCTTGTAGAGGATCGTGCCGTCAGGCCCGACCAGATAGCTTTCCGGAATGCCGTAGACACCCCAGTCGATCGCTGCCTTGCCGTTTGGATCGATGCCGATCGCCCGAAAAGGGTTGCCGAGTTCGCCGAGGAAACGCAGGGCGTTGTCGCTCTGGTCCTTGTAATTGATGGCGACAATGTTCAGCCGTCCGTCTTTTGCCAGTTCTTTCAATATCGGATGTTCGTCCCGGCAGGGGAGGCACCATGAGGCGAAGACGTTGACGAGGGTCAGCTTGCCCTTGATTGCAGCATCGGTCAGCGCCGGCAGGTTGGCGCCGTCGAGCGGCGGCAGGTTCAGCACCGGCGCCTTGGTGCCGATCAGGGCGGAGGGAATTTCGGCGATGTTCTTGCCATGGAAATCCTGGTCGTAGAGCATCTTTGCGGCCGTGCCCGCAATGCCGCCGAAGACGACGAGCGGCAGCAGCGCCAATGCGTAACGGTTCAGCCCGCGCGGCTTGGCGGCGGCGTTTTCCGGCATGTCGTTCATTCCCCATCCCCCACACTGTCCTTGGGGCGCGCCGAACGGCGGCGGATGCCGGCAGCCTCAAGGGCTGCAAGTTCCCTGCGGCGGGCGCGGCCATCGACCCAGGTCCAGGCGGTAACGGCGACCGTCACCAGGGCTGCGAAACCATAGGAAGCGTAGACGTAGAAGGCATGCGTCACGATTTAATCCTCCCGGCTCGCCATGCGGGCGGCAAGACGGCGCTGGGCGGCAATGCGGCGGCGCCAGATCTCGTTCCTCATCGCCATGATGTGCAGCGTGAAGAAGAGCAGGGTGAAGGCGATCGCCATGACGAAGAGCGGCCGCAGGAATTCCGGATCGATCGCCGGGCCATCGAGGCGCAGCACGCTTGCCGATTGGTGCAGCGTGTTCCACCACTCGACCGAGAATTTGATGATCGGGATGTTGACGAAGCCGACGAGGATGAGCACGGCGCTGACGCGCGCGGCCTTCGACGGATCGTCGATGGCGCGGCCGAGCGCAATCAGCCCGAGATACATCAGGAAGAGAACGAAGACGGAGGTGAGCCGCGCATCCCAGACCCACCAGGTGCCCCACATCGGCTTGCCCCAGAGCGAGCCGGTGACGAGGGCAAGCAGGGTAAAGGCGGCGCCGAGCGGCGCTGCGGCCTTGGCGGAGACATCGGCCAGCGGATGGCGCCAGACCAGAGTGCCGATCGCCGAGAGGCTCATGATCGTATAGCACATCATCGAAAGCCAGGCCGAGGGCACATGCACATACATGATGCGTACGGTCTCGCCCTGCTGGTAATCGCCTTCGGTGGCAAAGCTCAGATAGAGGCCGACCGCGAAACAGAGGGCGGTGATGCCAGCCAGCCACGGAATGGCGCGCGCCGCCAGCGCCAGAAACCGCGTCGGGTTGGCGAGATCGCTGAATTTGCTGATGGCAAGGCTCGTTTCGCTCATGTCCGCTTCCTTACCTTGATCCGGCTTTTCCCGCAATCGAATGGCCCATCAATCCGCTGTGTTTCGCAGCGCCAGGGCGGCGGCTGCCGGGCCGATGACCGCGAAGAAGAGTGTCAGCGCGATGAGGATCAGGAAGGGCGGCAGGAAGGGGGCGGGATCCTCGACTGCGGCATAGGTGGCGCTGACGCCGAAGATCAGCACCGGAATGGTCAGCGGCAGCACGAGGATCGAGACCAGCAGGCCGCCGCGGGGAAGCGCCACGGCAACGGCAGCACCGACGGCGCCGATGAAGGTGATGGCGGGCGAGCCGACCAGCAGCGTCAGCATGGTGGCAGCAATCGCCGTCTCGTCCATGTTCATGAAGAGGCCGAGCAGCGGCGAGGCGATGACCAGCGGCAGGCTGGTGGCCGTCCAATGGGCGAAGCATTTGACCAGCACGGTGAGGACGAGCGGCGTTTCCTGTATCAGCATCAAGTCGAGCGATCCGTCATCGCGCTCGGCCTGGAACAGGCGGTCGAGGCCGAGAAGGGCGGCAAGCAGCGCCCCGATCCAGACGATGGCGGGGCCGATGCGCGACAGCAGCTTGAGATCGGGACCGACGCCGAAGGGAATGACGGCGACAATGGTCAGGAAGAACAGCACGCCGATCAGCGCACCGCCGCCAGCACGGATCGAGAGTTTCAGGTCTCGGAGGAACAGGGCGGTCATGCGGAGTGCCCGTTGCGGGGATGTGAGGAAGACCCCTCACTGTGAGTGGAGAAAAACCCCTCCCCAACCCCTCCCCACAAGGGGGAGGGGCTAAGTCGCAGCCCGCAATGGCGGTCAAAAGCCAAGATCTCGCAAGCTGTTATCGTTCTGCGAACTGCAAGGATGAGGTTTGCATGAGGCAGCGCGGCATCATAGCCCCTCCCCCTTGTGGGGAGGGGTTGGGGAGGGGTTTTCACGCCGTACCCGTAAACCATCAACCCCATACCCCCGCATCGACCCCGGAAAAGCCCGTCATCTCCAATTCCTGCGCACTCCTCAGCCCCAGCGGCTGATGCGTTGCCGCCAGCACGATGCCGCCCTTGGCCTGATGCGTCGTGATCAAATCGGCAAACAGCCGGTCGGCGCTGGCATCGAGGGCGGCGGTCGGTTCGTCGAGGATCCAGATGGGGCGGTGGGCGACGAGCAGTTTGGCGAAGGCTATCCGGCGCTGCTGGCCGGCGGAGAGATAACCGAAGGGAAGGTGGGTGACGCCGGAAAGACCGACGGCGTCAGTGGCGTCCTCGACGGAAGGGGTGGCGACGGAGCCTGCACTGCCGAGAAAGGTGCGCCAGAAATCGAGGTTTTCTGCAACCGTAAGTTCATTCTTCATCGCATTTCGATGGCCGAGGTAGTGGCTGACTTCCCCGGGGTGCCTGCCTTCCCGACTCTCTTCGCCGTGAAATATGACAGTGCCTTTTTCCGGCCTGAGGAGGCCGGCGACGACACGCAGCAAAGTGGACTTTCCCGATCCATTTTTCCCGGTTAGCACAAGCGCCTCGCCGGCTGCCAAGTGAAAGGAAATGTTAAGGAAAATGAAATCCTCACCGCGCCTTGCAGCCAGATTTTCGGCGGTGAGATGCATACGTCGGCTCTTTCTTGGTTTCGGCTCGCGGCGGGGTCAAAAAATGTCCGATTTTGACTGTGCTCGGGTATGGCAAGTTTTTAGGAAATTATCTATAAGACCTGCAACCACGCCAGCGGTCGGCGTGAATTTCATCCTTGCGCCGAACTTGGAGCGTCTGTTCCACGTGCGGACAGCGGAAATGGCCGTACCCGCATCCTGATGTGCATTAAGTGCATAGGCGTTCGCACGACTGTGTTGGCTATCAGAAACGGGGTATCTCGTGTCTAAATCTCTTGACAGTTTCAATTGTCGTTCCACGCTTTCCGTCAACGGGAAGGACTATGTCTATTACAGCCTGCCCAAGGCTGAGGCAAACGGTCTGGCCGGCGTGTCGAAGCTTCCCTATTCGATGAAGGTGCTGCTCGAAAACCTGCTGCGCTTCGAAGACGGGCAGTCGGTCACCAAGGAGCACATCCTGGCCGTTGCCGAATGGTTGAACAATAAGGGTGCGGTCGAAAACGAAATCGCCTATCGCCCGGCGCGCGTGCTGATGCAGGACTTCACCGGCGTTCCCGCCGTCGTCGATCTTGCCGCGATGCGCGACGCGATGGTGTCGCTCGGCGGTGATCCCGAGAAGATCAACCCGCTCGTTCCGGTCGACCTCGTCATCGACCACTCCGTCATCGTCGACGAATTCGGCACGCCGCAGGCTTTCGCCAGGAATGTGGAGCTGGAATACCAGCGTAACGGCGAGCGCTACCGCTTCCTGAAGTGGGGCCAGCAGGCTTTCAAGAATTTCCGCGTCGTGCCTCCCGGCACCGGTATCTGTCATCAGGTCAATCTCGAATATCTCGGCCAGACCGTCTGGACCAAGGAAGAGGACGGCGAGACGATCGCCTATCCGGATACCTGCGTCGGCACAGACAGCCACACGACGATGATCAACGGTCTCGGCGTTCTCGGCTGGGGTGTGGGCGGTATCGAAGCGGAAGCTGCGATGCTCGGCCAGCCGGTCTCGATGCTGCTGCCCGAAGTCATCGGCTTCAAGCTGACCGGCAAGCTCAAGGAAGGCGTCACGGCGACCGACCTCGTTCTCACCGTCGTGCAGATGCTGCGCAAGAAGGGCGTCGTTTCGAAGTTCGTCGAATTCTTCGGCCCCGGCATGGACAACATGCCGCTCGCCGACCGCGCGACGATCGGCAACATGGGTCCGGAATATGGCGCCACCTGCGGCTTCTTCCCGGTCGACGGCGAAACCATCAATTACCTTACCATGTCCGGCCGCACGCATGACCGGATCGCCCTCGTCGAAGCCTATTCGAAGGCTCAAGGTATGTGGCGCGAGGGCGACGGCTCCGAGCTCGTCTTCACCGATACGCTGGAACTCGATCTTAGCGACGTCGTGCCGTCGATGGCCGGCCCGAAGCGTCCGGAAGGCCGCATTTCGCTCGAGAACATCGCGACCGGTTTTGCCGGCTCCATGGATGCCGACTACAAGAAGCCCGGCCAGTTGAACAACCGCTATGCGGTTGAAGGCACCGACTTCGATCTCGGCCACGGCGACGTGGCGATCGCTGCCATCACGTCGTGCACCAACACCTCCAACCCGTCAGTGCTGATCGCCGCCGGCCTTCTTGCCCGCAACGCCGTTGCCAAGGGCCTGAAGACGAAGCCGTGGGTGAAGACCTCGCTGGCACCTGGAAGCCAAGTCGTCGGCGAATATCTCGCCAAGTCGGGCCTGCAGGCCGATCTCGACAAGCTCGGCTTCAACCTCGTCGGCTTCGGCTGCACCACCTGCATCGGCAATTCCGGCCCGCTGCCGGCACCGATCTCGAAGACGATCAACGACAAGGGCCTTATCGTTTCCGGCGTTCTCTCCGGCAACCGTAACTTTGAAGGCCGCATCTCGCCCGACGTGCAGGCGAACTACCTCGCATCTCCGCCGCTCGTCGTCGCTTATGCGCTTGCCGGCACGGTGCAGATGGATCTGACCAAGGAGCCGATCGGCGAGGACCAGAGCGGCAATCCGGTCTATCTCAAGGACATCTGGCCGACCTCTAAGGAAGTCCAGGAATTCATCCTGAAATACGTGACCCGCGAACTCTACGAAAGCAAATATGCCGATGTCTTCAAGGGCGACGTCAACTGGCAGGCCGTTCAGGTCCCGCCGGGTCAGACCTATGCCTGGGACGATGATTCGACCTACGTGCAGAACCCGCCCTACTTCGTCGGCATGGGCAAGAAGGGCACCGGCGTCTCCGACATCAAGGGCGCCCGCGTCCTTGGCCTGTTCGGCGACAAGATCACCACCGACCACATCTCGCCGGCTGGTTCGATCAAAGCGGCATCGCCGGCCGGCGCCTACCTCATCGACCACGACGTCGCCGTTGCCGACTTCAACCAGTACGGCACGCGCCGCGGCAACCATGAAGTGATGATGCGCGGCACCTTCGCCAATATCCGCATCCGCAACCACATGCTCGGCCCGAACGGCAAGGAAGGTGGCTACACCATCCACTACCCGTCGAAGGAAGAGACCTCGATCTACGACGCCGCGATGCAGTACAAGCAGGAAGGCGTGCCGCTCGTCATCTTTGCCGGTGTCGAATACGGCAACGGCTCCTCGCGCGACTGGGCTGCCAAGGGCACCAACCTGCTCGGCGTCAAGGCAGTGATCGCCCAGTCCTTCGAGCGCATCCATCGCTCGAACCTGGTCGGCATGGGCATCATCCCTTTCGTCTTCGAAGAGGGCACGACCTGGCAGAGCCTCGGCCTCAAGGGCGATGAACTCGTCACCATCGAAGGTCTGGAAAAGATCAAACCGCGCGAGAAGAAGATTGCCAGGATCACCTATGGCGACGGCACCGTGAAGGAGGTTCCGCTGCTGTCGCGCGTCGATACGCTCGACGAGGTGATCTACCTCAACAATGGCGGAATCCTGCAGACGGTTCTGCGCGATCTCGCTGCCTGATTTTTAAGAAACTCGCATGATAATGGCCGCCGGAGAGCAGTTTCCGGCGGCTTTTCTTTGCGGCGACAGTATTTAAGCGGGGCTCACGATGATTTGTTTTACGCAAGTTCCTGTCGAGCTACGTCTCACCCGTTCGTGACTTTTCGTTTAGACCCAGAAGGATTATTCGTACGTTCATGTCAGGGCCCCGGTTCAAACATGCCGTCGGCGCTGAAAAAGAGGTGCAGGTGAATGTCCCCCCGTTTTTTGATTCCGCTGATCGCCGGCGTTGTTCTCTCAGGCCCGCTGCAGGCCGAAGACGGCACGCCGAAAGGTGTCGTCGAACTCTTCACGTCGCAGGGCTGCTCTTCCTGTCCTCCCGCTGATGCCGCTTTCCGCAAGCTGGTGAACCAGGGCGATGTCATCGCGCTCGCCTATCATGTCGATTACTGGAACTATCTCGGCTGGGCCGATACGCTGAGCTCCAAGGAAAATACCGAGCGGCAGTATGGTTATGCCAAGACGATGGGCCGCAGCAACGTCTACACGCCGCAAGCCATCGTCAACGGACGCGACCATTTGGCCGGCGCCGATCTGAATGGCATCAACGGCAAGATCGACACCTACAGCAGCGAAGGCAACGGGCTGACTATTCCCATCAGTGCCGCGATGCGCGGCGACGAACTGGAAATCAAGATCGGTGCCGGACAGGGCAAAGCCAATGTCGTGATGGTCTATTTCGACAAGGAAAAGACGATCGATGTCGAAAAGGGCGAGAACAGCGGCAAGAAGATTTCCTATCTGCACAGCGTCACCAATGTCGAAACCGTCGGCATGTGGGACGGCAAAGCAACCAGTCTGACACTGCCGGCCAGCGTCCTGCAGCGGCCGCAGCTCGAGGGCTGCGCCATCCTGCTGCAATCGGCAACCGCAGACGGCGATCCGGCTGCGATCCTTGGCGCGACCGTGGTGATGGCTGGCAAAAATATCTGAGATTCCATCCAGTCCGGATGAGGTGCCGGGCGGCCCGGCCGAGCGTATTCGGGGCTGGGGTTAAGGTCGATACGCTCCGCCGGGCCCTTTGGCGCGCTGGCGCCAAACCGGAATTCATAAATCTCCTGCAAATGAGGCGCTGTTTTGACTGAAATGCGGCGCTGCCGAGAAAGCGTTGACCTGTCCAGCGCGAAAATCGGCCCCAACTTTCAGGAGGCATGGTGCACTGACTCAAAGTGCTGCAGCGTCCTTGCACGAGAGACGCGCGGCGCTGTAGTGCGGTCGAATGTGACGGCTGGCACTCTTGCAATTTGCGGCAGCTCGGGCAAACTGTCACCCTCCTGTCACAAGCGGAGGCCTCGGGAGACTGATGACAGATCAGCCGGATTTGCGACACGGCGAAAGCCGATCCGTCGACAATAGTTCCTCAGTCGTCGTCGATCTCAGGGAATACAAACAAAGCAAGGACCCGCTTCCGGTGACCTTCCACCGGCGCGAACTGGACGCGATCCTCTGGATCTACGGCCGCATGGTCGGTGATGGTGAATGGCGCGACTACGCCATCGATCACCTGAAGGACAGGGCGGTCTTTTCCGTTTTCAAGCGTTCCGGCGAAATGCCGCTCTTCCGCATCGAGAAAAACCCGAAGCTCGCCGCCAAGCAGGGCGCCTATTCCGTGATCAGCGTCAACGGCACCATCCTGAAGCGCGGTCACGAGCTGAACCAGGTGCTGAAGGTCTTCGACAAGGCCCTGAAGCTCGTCGACAAGTAAGCCATATCAGCCGTTAAACAGCACGCCGGGATAGGTCGACGGGTCCGGATCAGTGCTCATGCCGTCACCGAGGGCGCGCTGCATGAACATCGTATCCAGCCAGCGGCCGTGCTTGTAACCGGTGCCCTTCATCAGTCCGACCTCCTCGAAGCCGGCCGTGCGATGGAGCGCGATCGATGCGGGGCTGGCGCCGCCGATGACGGCCGCCATCTGCCGAAAGCCGAGGGTGGTGCAACGGATGACCAGTTCGGCGAGCAGCGCCTTGCCGATGCCGCGGCCACGGGCTTCAGGCGCCAGATAGATCGAATCCTCGACCAGCCAGCGATAGGCGGGACGCGTGCGGAAGGCCGAGGCATAGGCGTAGCCGAGAAGCGTCCCGTCCGTGCCGATGGCTGCGATATAGGGATATTGCTGGCCGACGATCGCTGAAAAACGCAGCGCCATCTCGGCCTCGGAGGGCGGGACGATCTCATAGCTCGCGACGCCGTTCAGGACCGATTCGCGATAGATATCGGCAATGGCGGGAATATCGGCGTTCGAGGCATCGCGCAGGACAAAGGACATTTCAGCAGCATATCCATAAGGGCGGCAAGGTTTTTTTAAAACCATTCCGTGGAAGCCTGCGCAACAAAAAAGGCGGCCGAAGCCGCCTTTTCGATCTCAGCCTGCCCTGCTTATTTACGGTTGCCCATGAACTGCAGCAGGAACATGAAGAGGTTGATGAAGTCGAGATAGAGCGTCAGCGCACCCATGATCGCCTTGCGGCCGGCCACGGCGACGTCATCGGCTTCCAGGTACAATTCCTTGATCCGTTGCGTATCGTAGGCCGTGAGACCTGCGAAGATCAGGACGCCGAGTACCGAGATGGCGAACTGCACGGCGGACGACGCCAGGAAGACGTTGACCAGCATAGCGATGATCAGGCCGAACAGACCCATCATCAGGAACGAGCCCATCGCCGACAGGTCACGCTTCGTCGTGTAGCCGTAAAGCGACAGCGCGCCGAAGGAGGCGGCGGTGACGAAGAAGGTCTGAACGACGCTCTGACCCGTGTAGATCAGGAAGATCGACGAGAGCGACAGGCCGACGAGCGCGGCATAGACCGCAAAGGTCGTCTGGGCGGCGGCCACCGTCATGCTATTGATCCGGAAGCTCAGGAAGAACACCAGAGCCAGCGGCGCCAGAATGACCACCCACTTCAGCGGGCTCACATAGATCGCCTGACCGAAAGCGGTCAGCTCACCATTGGCGAAGGCGAATTGGAACGACAGATATGCGGCCACACCGGTGATCGCCAGACCCAGCGCCATCAGGTTGTAGACCTTGAGCATATAAGCGCGCAGGCCTTGATCAATCATCTCGCCGGTCTGAGCGCGGCTTTGATAGTTACGAAGATCAGCCATAGTTTCCTCTTACAAGCTCCGATGGAGATACGGTGTCGGGGTTTTCGACCCGGGCGCCGCTGCGGAGCTCCAGCATGCCTGCGGATAATATGAGGCTTTCGCCCTTTGCAAACAAGAGGCTTGCAAAGGCTCCGTCGGTTAAATCGCCGTAAGGTGAAGGGTTTGGGTGCCGCTGCCCGGTCAAAGCTCGCGCAAGACGGGGGCTGCCTTCTGCCCGAGGATGCGCCAGGTGCCGATAAGGCCGATGCCGACGGTGAGGACGAGCGCGGTCAAGAGCGTCAGTCCCGCCACGTCAGGGAGAAACGCCGAGGGCAGGCGCATGATGCGGGCGACGATGAACCAGGCGGCGGCGCCGCCGGCGATCAGCGCGAAGATTGCGGTCGCGAGCCCGAGGATCAGATATTCGTAGCTGAAGGCGCGGATCAACATGGCGCGCGTGGCGCCGAGCGTTTTCAAGACCACTGCGTCGTGGGTGCGCGCCCTGTTTCCGGCGGCAAGCGCCCCGGCAAGAACGAGGATCGAGGCGATGAGGGCGACGGAGGCTGCGGCGCGGATCGCGGTCGCAAGCTGTGCGACCAGCTGGTTGACGATATCGATCGCGTCCTTGACGCGCACACTGGTGATCGTCGGATAGGTATTGGTGACGGATTTCAGGATCGCCGCATCTTCGGCCGGTGTCGAAGAGGGATCGGTCAGCGTCGCCAGCCACGCATGCGGGGCGCCGCGGAAGGTATTCGGCGAGAAGACCATGACGAAATTGATCGACAGCGATTCCCACTCGACGCGGCGCAGATTGGCGATCTTCGCCGTGATGTTGCGGCCGAGCACGTTGACGGTCACCGTATCGCCGAGCTTGAGGCCGAGCTCATGCGCCTCTTCCGAGGAGAAGGAGACGAGCGGCTCGCCGCTGTAATCCTTGTCCCACCATTTGCCTTCGGTGAGGGCAGCGTTCTCCGGCAGGGTTTCGGCATAGGTGATGCCACGATCGCCGTTCAGCACCCAGCGGCCGGCCGCCGGCACGTTCATCTTGCTGACGTCCTCGCCGTTGAAGGCGATGATCCGGCCGCGCAACATCGGCACTTCGACGAGTTTGCCCTGCGGCGCCTGGCCCTGGACGAGATCGCGGAAGGCGCCGACCTCGGCGCTCTGGATATCGACGAAGAAGAAGTTAGGTGCACCCTCGTTCATGCGGCCGGTCAGCTGCTGGCGGAGGTTGCCGTCGATCAGGGTCAGCGTCACCAGCAATGCCAGCCCAAGGCCGAGCGAGAGCACGACCGAGGGCGTCAGTGCGCCGGGGCGGTGGATGTTGCCGATCGCAAGCCGCAATGCCGGCGAATTGACGCGCGGGCTGCGACGCGCGAGCCAGGCGATCAGCGCGGCGACGAGGCGCAGGACGACGAAGGCAAAGACGATCGCGCCGACGAAGACGACGGCGATAAAGCGGTCATAGGCGGTGAGAATGGCAAGCCCGGCAAGGGCGGCCATGAACAGGCCGGCAAGCAGGATGTAGGGCCAGGAGGGCAGGTGGCGGGCCTCGAAGCCCTGCTCCCGGAAGAGTGCGGTCGCCGGCACTTCGCGGGCATGGCCGAGGGGCAGGATGGCGAAGGCGAGCGTCGTCAGAATGCCGAAGAGCGCGGCGAGCAGCAGCGCGCCGGGATAGAGGGCTGGCGCCGTCGAGACCGGCAGGAATTGCGCCAGGAACTGCGCGGCAAGCATCGGCGACAGGGCGCCGATGACGAGGCCGATCAGGATGCCGCCGAGGGCGATGATGGCGATCTGGAAGAGATAGATCAGAACGACGACCTGCGCCGGCGCGCCGAGACATTTGAAGGTGGCGATGGTGGTGCGTTTGGAATCGAGGAAGGCGCGCACGGCATTGGCGACACCGACGCCACCGACGATCAGCGCGGTCAAGCCCACAAGCGTCAGGAACTGCGAGAAGCGGGTGATGTTTTCGGTGAGCGAGGGCGCGGCGCGGTCGCTTGTGCGGATCGCCCAGCCGGCGGAGGGGAACTCCTTGGAGGCGCGCGCCTGGATGCCCGACATCGTGCCCTTGTCGTCCAGCCGAATCTTGTAGGCATGTTCGACCAGGCTCCCGGTCTGGATCAGTCCGGAGGCTTGGAGCGCCTGGCGGCTGACGAGCAGACGCGGCGCAAAGCCAAAACCTTCCGACAGTGCATCCGGCTCGGTTTTCACCGTGCCGGTGATGCTGAGCTTGACGTTGCCGAGCAGCAATTCGTCGCCGACCGCAAGCCCGAGCCGATCGAGAACGAGGGGCGCTGCGACCGCACCATAGGTGCCGCCTTGGCCCGAAAGCAGTCCCGAAAGCGGATAGTCCGGCTCGGCCACGAACTTGCCGTAGAGCGGGTAGGCGTCGTCAACGGCCTTGACCTCGACCAGCGCTTGATCGGAACCGTCAGGTTTGCGGGCCATCGAGCGCAGGCCTGTCGACACCGAAACGGTCCCGAGGCCTTCGAGGAAACCGATTTCCTGAGGCGTGGCTTCCCGGTTGTTGAGTTCGAAGCGGACGTCGCCGGCCAGCAGTTCCTGCCCCTGCGAGGCGATCGTGTCGGTGATCGACTGCGAAACGGAATTGACGGCGGCAATCGCGCCGGTGCCGAGCGCAATGCAGGCAAGGAAGATGTAGAAGCCGCGGATGCCGCCGCGCAACTCGCGCAGCGCCAGGCGAAAAGCGAGCGAAACGCGTGGCGTGATGATCCTCATGCGATCGCCGCTTCGCTGCGGCGGGCGGCGCTGTCGCCTTCGATCCGGCCGGAGCGGACGCGAATCTGGCGCGAGCAGCGGTTTGCAAGCGAGACGTCATGGGTGACGAGAAGCAGGGTCGTGCCACGCTCCGCCTGCTTGGAGAACAGAAGATCGGCGATCTGGCGGCCGGTCTCGGTGTCGAGATTCCCCGTCGGCTCGTCGGCGATCAGCAGGGTGGGCGAGGGGGCGAGCGCCCTGGCGATCGCCACGCGCTGCTGTTCGCCGCCGGAAAGCTGGCCGGGATAGTGGTTCAGCCGTTCACCGAGGCCGACCGATTTCAGCTCGCGATGGGCGATCTCGAAAGCGTTGCCGACATTGGCGAGCTCGAGCGGCACGGCGACGTTTTCCAGCGCCGTCATGTTGGCGATCAGGTGGAAGGACTGGAAGACGATGCCGATGTTGCGGCCGCGGAAATCGGCGACCTGGTCCTCGCTGAGACTATGGAGCGGCGTGTCATTGATGTTGATCTCACCGCTATCGAGCTTCTCCAGCCCGGCAAGCACCATCAGCAGGGTGGATTTGCCGGAACCGGAAGGGCCGACGATGCCGACGGATTCGCCGGCATCGATATCGAGATCGATGCCCTTCAGCACATGGACGGAGGCGGCTGCGCTGCCAAGGGTCAGATCGGCGCCCTTTAACTCGATAATGGTTTTTGCCAACAGAAATCGCCCTATATAAGTCGGTAATCGAAAGGCCGCATAACGGCACCTCGCCAATCTAGGGAAACCAGGATGAGATTTAAAGTTGCCGCCCTTCAATTCACCGTCATCGCCGTCTCGCTGATCTTTGCCACTGCAGCCAATGCCCGGACGATCAATCTCGTCGGTTTTGGGGACAGTTTGATGGCGGGTTATCAGCTGCCGCCCGGCGACGGCTTTCCGGAAAAGCTGCAGGCGGCCCTGAAGGCGAAGGGCCTCGACGTCACTATCGCCAATGCCGGGGTCTCCGGCGACACGACGGCAGGGGGTCTTGCGCGCATCGACTGGTCGGTACCCGACGGCACTGATGGCGTCATTCTCGAGCTTGGCGCCAATGATGCGCTGCGGGGTATCCCGCCGGAAGAGAGCGAGAAGAATCTCGACCAGATGATTACCCGGCTAAAGGAGCGCGGCATTGCCGTACTGCTCGCCGGCATGATGGCGCCGCCGAACATGGGGGCGGATTATGCCGCACGATTCAACCCGATCTACCAGAAACTCTCGGAAAAACATGGGCTTCCACTCTACGCCTTCTTCCTCGACGGCGTTGCGCTGGAGGCGGGGCTGAAGCTCGACGACGGCATGCATCCAAATGCAAGAGGGATCGACGTCATGGTCGAAAAGATGGAGCCTGCTGTCACAAATTTCGTCGAAGCGATTTCTTCTGTGAAGAATTAGGGGCTTGCGCGGTTGTTGATTGCATGATTCCGTGTGAGCACCTGCAAAAGATTCGGGGAGTGCTCGTGATGCCGAGACTGTTTACCGCCCTCGAAATTCCGCGCAATGCGGCGATGAGTCTTTCATTGCTGCGCGGTGGCCTCCCCGGAGCACGATGGATCGATGTGGAGAATTACCACATCACTCTGCGCTTCATCGGTGATGTCGATGGCCGGACGGCCGATGAAATCGTTGAACGTCTCGACCGGATCGACCGGCCGGAATTCCAGTTCCGGCTCGAAGGCATCGGTTCGTTTGGCTCGAAGAAACCGCATTCGGTCTGGGCGGGCGTCTCGCAATCGCCTGAGATGTATGCCCTGCAGGGCGAGATCGAGCGCATCTGCCAGCGCATCGGCCTGCCGCCGGATCCCCGCAAATTCATGCCGCATGTGACGCTGGCGCGGCTCAAATCCTCGCGGCTTGATGATGTCGTGCAATATCTGGCGGGGCGCGGCAACTTCCACACCGCAACCTTCACCGCACCGCGCTTCGTGCTGCTTTCGTCGCGCGAATCGGTCGGCGGCGGGCCTTACCTCACCGAAGAAGTATTCCCGCTGCACGAGGCGCGCTCGACGCCCAGCGTTTCGAGCAGCCTGCAGCAGCCGGTCAAGAGCCTGGTATAAACCAGCTCGAAGCCGCCTGGGCCGCCATAATAGGGATCGGGAATATCCTCTCCCGTTCCCAGCGCGATATCACCAAAGAGACGGATGTTCGCCCCAGGCGGCGCGCTCTTGCTAAGCGCCGTCAGGTTGTCACGGTCCATGGCGAGGATCAGATCGAAATCCCTGAAATCTCTTACAGCGCCGCGCGTCTTTTTAGACGCGCAAAGGACGCTGTAACACTTTCAATTGCTGCATAATTCCTTAAACCGATTCCGATTTAAGGAATTATGCAGTGGCTGGACGCGGCGGGCGCGCTGCCCCGATATGTCGATGCCGTGGCTTTTCGCAGTGGCGATCGAACGCCGGTCGGGCGGCTCGCCTTCATGCCAGCCGCCGGTGCCGGCGGAAGCGATCGTAAAATCGCCGGTCAAGCCTGCCTCGGCAACGAGATGGCCAAAAATTCCCTGCGCGAGCGGAGAACGGCATATATTGCCCATGCAAACGAAGAGGATGCTGATGCGTTTCATCGGTAACCTGTCGACAGAGAAGAGGAGCATGGCATGAAAATGGAAAGACTGGAACGGACGGCGGTTGAGGCGGAACTGGCCGAGCTTGCAGACTGGGCGCTCAATGATGCGGGTTCTTCGATATCGAAGACGTTCAAATTCGCAAATTTCATCGAGGCTTTCGGCTTCATGACGGAGGCAGCGCTTGCGGCCGAGAAGCTCAACCACCATCCCGAATGGTTCAATGTCTATTCCAGGGTGGATGTGACGCTGAACACGCATGATGCCGGCGGGCTGACGGAGCTGGATTTCAAGCTCGCCAAAGCCATGGAGAAGGCTGCGGCGCGCCGTGTTGTTTGAAAGCTGGGCCGATTGAAAGGGGCCGATTGAAAGACTGGGCGCCATCACCATATGTTCGCTTGGACGAAAGGGATGCAGGGATGGACGAGGTCAAATTCGGGGAAATCCTGTTGCCGGGCGACGAGGATACCCAGAGCCGGCGCGAGAAAACCGTAAGGCAGAAATTCTGGCCGACTTTCCGGCGGGCGGTGCGGCAGATCCCGTTCTCGCGCGATGTCGTCGCCGGTTTCTATTGCGCGCTCGATCCGCACACGCCGACGAAGGTGCGCGGCGTGCTGCTTGCAGCACTCGCCTATTTCGTCATGCCGGTCGACATGATCCCGGATATTTTTGCCGTCATCGGCTTTTCCGACGACATCGCCGTACTTTCGGCGGCCTTCGCGATGGTGCGCGGTCACATCCGGCCGGCCCACTACGAAGCGGCCGACCGCGTTCTCGCCGATCGGCCGGAAGAAGCAATGAAGACGATTTAACGCGTGTCGCGTCCAACCAGGATGCGACAGCTTGTTTCATGCGTGTCGTCATCCCCAAAGCGCTGCGTCCTTTTGGGCAAGATTGCATCAGGCGATTTCGCGTTCCAGCACCTTGCGAAGCTTGCCGAAGGCAAGCCGGATACGCGATTTTATCGTGCCGAGCGGGAGACCGGTCGCTTCGGCGATCTCCGAATGCGATTGACCGAGGAAGAAGGCGGCGCGCAGCATGTCGCGCTGTTCCTCCGGCAATTGGCCGACGGCGGCGCGTATCTTGGCGTCGCGATCGTCATTGGCGATGATTTCTTCCGCGCCGATATCGGCCGGCGGCTGCAGAGCCGGATCGGTCTCATCGAAGATGCGGGTGTTGGCGCGGCGCTGCATGTCGATGCGGCGGTTGCGGGCAATGCGGAAAAGCCAGGTCGAGAGGGAAGATCGCGTGGCATCGTAGAGCTCTGCCTTGTGCCAGAGCACGATCATGATCTCCTGGACCAGTTCCTCGGCCTCACCTGATGTCATCCTCTGGCGCATCAGCCAGGCCTTCAGGCGGGGTGCGAAATAGTCGAACAGGATGGAAAAGGCCTGCTGGTCGCGATCGTTCGCGACGGCCTTCGCGAGGGCAGCGAAACGCTGTCTTTCCTCGGCATCCATATCCCCTCACCAGCCCCCTGCGGCAATAATTTCGTCCCGGATTTCCAAGTCTTACTGAGGTACAACGGATTTGGGAAAGGTCAAACTCTTGCCTGAATCTTTGTGTCTTAAATTCAGCCGAACGGACGGCCGGTGCCATTGGGGCACGGTGTCGCGGCCGATACCGTTAAAGGGACGAAAATTGACACCCGAGCTGAAATGACACAGGCAGATACAAATCGCAGCTATTGTTGACCATTTGGTAACCTGAATTAAGTCAAAATAAAGCAGATCGTGATTATGCGGCGCCCGCTATGATCGCTTCGGGCCTTGAATCGCAAGAACCGGCAGGAATCCATGTTTGTAAAAAGTATCGTATCCGCTCTCGCACTCACCCTTGTTATGGCCGGAGTTGCGACAGCGCAGCAGGCCGCGCCGAACCGCATCCAGCAGTTCCAGGCATGGGGCGCCTACTCCTACAAGTCGGGCAACAGCACCGTCTGCTACGTGCTGTCCGTTCCCACGGCAAAGCAGCCGGCAAGCGTCGACCATGGCGACAATTTCTTCATCGTCTCTCAGCGTCCGGGCCAGAACATCTCCTACGAGCCGCAGGCGATGATGGGCTACACGGTCAAGGAAAATTCGAAGATCAACGTCGTCATCGACAACAAGACCTTCGTGATGTTCACCAAGGACAAGGCCGGCTGGGTCGAGAATGCTGCCCAGGAGCCGGCCCTCGTCGCCGCCATGAAGACTGGCCATTCGATGACGGTGAATGCCGTTTCGCGCAAAGGCACCGGCACCTCCTACAGCTATTCGCTCTCGGGTATCTCGGCTGCGCTGAAGCAGATCGAAACCTGCAAGTAAGCGGTCCTTTAGGCCGAAGAATTTCATGGGCCGGCCTTGCGCCGGCCCATGCCGTTTCCATCTATGGTGACGCGCGGGCAAAATGATGCTAAAGCCGGCGCCAACAGCGGACAGATCGCGATTTCAGTCGCCGTTCCGCCATTCAACTTCTGCCGATGTGCTGTCATGCGCCCGCAGGTCTTCCGGCTTACCGCTGAAGTCCGCGGGGTTGCGAGGAACAGCCACATGTTTGAATTCGGGATGAATGCCTATGTCCGTCATGGATGCGATCGTTGTCACCAAGCCGCAGGCGCGTACATCCGCCAGCCTCGAGAAGCCGTCGTTGATCGGCATGTCGCGCGAGGAGATGGGGGCGGCACTCCGGGAAAAGGGTGTGGCTGAGAAGCAGATCAAGATGCGCGTCTCGCAGCTCTGGAACTGGATCTATGTGCGCGGGGTCTCCGACTTCGACCATATGACGAATGTTGCCAAGGACATGCGGGAGATGCTGAAGCAGCATTTCACCATCGAACGTCCCGAGATCGTCGAGGAGCAGGTCTCCAACGACGGCACGCGCAAATGGCTGCTGCGCTTTCCGCCGCGGGGCGCCGGGCGTCCCGTCGAGATCGAGGCCGTCTACATTCCGGAAGAGGGCCGCGGCACGCTCTGTCTTTCCAGCCAGGTCGGCTGCACGCTCACCTGTTCCTTCTGTCATACCGGGACACAGCGTCTGGTGCGCAACCTGACGGCGGAGGAAATTCTTTCGCAGCTGCTGCTTGCCCGCGACCGGCTTGGGGATTTCCCGGACCGTGAAGCGCCGCAGGGTACGATCATGCCTGCCGAGGGCCGCAAGGTCAGCAACATCGTCATGATGGGCATGGGTGAGCCGCTCTATAACTTCGATGCCGTCAAGCAGGCATTGCTGATCGCCACGGATGGTGACGGCCTGTCGCTGTCCAGGCGCCGCGTGACGCTTTCCACCTCCGGCGTCGTGCCGGAGATCTTCCGCACCGGCGAGGAAATCGGCGTCATGCTGGCGATTTCGCTGCATGCGGTGCGCGACGATCTGCGCGACCTTCTGGTGCCGATCAACAAGAAGTATCCCCTGAAGGAGCTGATCGAGGCCTGCCGGTCCTATCCAGGCCTTTCGAACGCGCGGCGCATCACCTTCGAATATGTGATGCTGAAGGATGTCAACGACAGCCTGGAAGACGCCAAGGGGCTGATCAAGCTCCTGAAGGGCGTGCCGGCGAAGATCAACCTCATTCCGTTCAATCCCTGGCCCGGCACCAATTATCAGTGTTCCGACTGGGAGCAGATCGAGAAATTTGCCGACTTCATCAATTCGGCAGGTTATGCCTCGCCGATCCGCACGCCGCGCGGCCGCGATATTCTTGCCGCCTGCGGCCAGCTAAAATCGGAATCGGAACGCATGCGCAAGACCGAACGTCTGGCCTTCGAAGCGATGATGATCGCCAATCATGGCGCCGACGACTGATCAGCAAGTTTGATCCTCGCTACAATTCTCCGCGATTGATTTCAGGGGGCGCTTTTCCTAAAAGTGCCCCAAAATCATTCAGGAGGATCCCCATGCGCCCGATTTTACTCGCTCTTGCCGCCAGTTTGGCCCTTTCCCTGCCCGCAAAGGCCGATGACGTCACCGTCGCCGTGACCGCGATCGTCGAACATCCGGCGCTGGATGCGGCGCGTAAGGGCGTTCTCGACGCGCTGACGGCTGCGGGTTACAAGGAAGGCGAGAACCTGAAATTCGTGTTCGAATCGGCGCAGGGCAATCCGGCGACGGCAGCCCAGATTGCCCGCCAGTTCGCCGGCGACGAGCCCAATGTCATCGTGCCGATCTCGACACCCTCGGCCCAGGCCGTCGTTTCCTCGACGCGCGACATTCCTGTCGTCTTCACGGCCGTGTCCGATCCGCTCGGCGCCCAGCTCGTCAAGAACATGGACAAGCCCGGCGGCAATGTCACCGGCCTCTCCGATATGTCGCCGGTCGCCGAGCATCTTGCGCTGATCAAGGAAATCCTGCCCGATGTGAAAACCCTCGGCTATCTCTACAATTCCGGCGAGGCAAATTCCGTTTCGCTGCTCGCCGTGTTGAAGGTTGAAGCCGAAAAGGCCGGCCTGAAGGTCGTCGAATCGGCCGCCACCAAGTCCGCCGAGGTTCAGGGTGCGGCGCGTGCGCTCGTCGGCCGCGCCGATGCGATCTACATTCCGACCGACAACACGATCATCTCCGCGCTCGAAGGCGCCGTCGCGGTTGCCGAGGAGAGCAAACTGCCGCTCTTTACCGCCGATACGGATTCGGTTTCGCGCGGCTCGATCGCCGCCCTCGGCTTCAACTATTATGATGTCGGCAAGCAGACCGGCGAGATCGTCGTGCGTGTATTGAAGGGCGAGAACCCGGGCGACATCGCGGTCAAGACTGCCGTCGGCAGCGACCTCGTCGTCAACAAGGCGGCGGCCGAGAAAATGGGGGTCACGCTGCCGCAGAGCGTGCTTTCCCGCGCTACCAAAGTCATCGAATAGTCGGCCGGTACTTCTAAAGCGCGTCGCGATCTTTCAGATTCGCTTGCCGCGCTTTAGATCTTTGTTTCCGCATGTCTTTGGCGCAAAACCGCTGCACACTTTTGCGCGACATGCTGTAACGCCTTCGTCGTATTCAGCCGCTCTCGTTTGCACGGGAGCGGTTGTTTGTATTAAAAGGCTTCGTTTCGCGACGGGCGGAACGGACATAAAAAGGGGCTGAAAGCCTTGAGCCAAATCGCATTTTGGGGGGCCGTCGAACTCGGACTGGTCTATTCCTTCGTCGCCCTTGGGGTCTATCTCGCCTTCCGTGTTCTGGATTTCCCCGACCTGACGGTCGATGGCTCCTTTCCGCTTGGCGCGGCGGTGACGGCCGTGCTGATCATTGCCGGCGTCAATGCCTGGCTTGCAGCGCTGATCGCCATGGCGGCCGGTGCCGCCGCGGGCATGGTGACGGCGCTGCTCAACGTGCGCTTCAAGATCCTCAATTTGCTCGCCTCGATCCTGACGATGATCGCGCTGTTTTCCGTCAATCTGCGCGTGATGGGCAAACCCAATGTCGCGCTTATCAATGCCGACACGATGATCAGCCCGTTCTTCGGCCATGGCCTTCGCGATTTCTACGTGCGGCCGCTCTTTGTCGGTGTTCTGGTCGTCATCGCGCTCATCCTGGTCTGGCGTTTCCTGGAAAGCGATGCCGGGCTGGCAATGCGGGCGACCGGCGCCAATGCAAGGATGGCGCGGGCCCAGGGCGTCGATACCAGCCGGCAGATCTATCTCGGCATGGCGATCTCCAATGCGCTGGTGGCGCTCGGCGGTGCGCTGTTTGCCCAGACGAACGGCTTTGCCGACGTCACCTCGGGCGTCGGTACGATCGTCGTCGGGCTCGCTGCCGTTATCATCGGCGAGACGCTGCTCGGGCGGCGTGGTCTGCTGATCGCGCTTGTTGGATGCGTGCTCGGCTCGATCCTCTATCGCATCGCGATCCAGCTGGCGCTTTCCAGCGACGTCATCGGCCTGCAGGCGTCCGACCTCAATTTCGTGACGGCCGTGCTGGTGACCGTGGCGCTCATCCTTCCCCGTTTGCGCGGAGGTGCCGCGTCGTGATCAACCTCAAGAACATCAAGGTCGTTTTCGGGCGCGGCACGCCGCTGCAGAAGCAGGCGCTCTCGGGTGTCAGCCTGACGATCGAGGAAGGCTCCTTCGTGACCGTCATCGGCTCGAACGGCGCCGGCAAATCGACGCTGCTCGGCGTGCTCGCCGGCGATGTGCTGGCCAGCGAAGGACAGGTGCTGATCGGCAATGCCGACGTCACCCGCAAGACGACGGCGGCGCGCGCCGGGCTCGTCGCCCGTGTCTTCCAGGACCCGCTGACCGGAAGCTGCGGTGCCTTGTCGATCGAGGAGAACCTGGCGCTTGCGGCACGCCGCGGCGAACGGCGCGGGCTTGTTTCGGCGCTTGGGGCAAAACGGCGCGACCATTTTCGCGAGAGGATCGCCGAGCTCAATCTCGGGCTGGAGAACCGCATGAAGGACCGCATGGACCTGCTCTCCGGCGGCCAGCGGCAGGCGGTCTCGCTTGTCATGGCGACGCTGGCGGGCTCGGAGGTGCTGCTGCTCGACGAACATACAGCGGCGCTTGACCCCGGCATGGCGGAATTCATCATGGGCCTGACCCAGAAGATCGTTTCCGAGCGCAAGCTGACGACGCTGATGGTGACGCATTCGATGCGCCAGGCGCTCGATTATGGCCACCGGACGGTGATGCTGCATGGCGGCGAGATCGTGCTCGATGTCGCCGGCGACAGCCGCAAGACGTTGCAGGTCGAGGATCTGATCGCGATGTTCCGCAAGATGCGCGGCCAGACGCTGGATGATGATGCGTTGCTGATCGGTTAGCGCCGACAGCGGGCTGATCGGCTAGCGGGCAGCTGATCGTTTCACGACTCCTCAGAGGCCGGTGGGACCGTCATCAAGAGCAGACTTCCACCAGCACGCGATGGCCGTACTGGTTGAGCCATTCCGGCTGGCACTGTTCCGGGTCATAGTCGTCATCGCCGAAGAACAGACGATTTCTATCATGGAAAGCGAAACGGCCGTCGCGGTGTCCGCCGAAATGATGCTCTCCGAAGCCGCGATCGGCGAAATTGCCGCCGCCCATATGCGCACCACCGTCGAAGTGGCCGCCGTCACGCGAGAAGCCGCCACCGCCATGGTCTCCGCCGCCATGCGCTAAGGCAGGTGTTGTCGCTGTAAGGGAGGTGGCGGCAAACGTCAGCGCAACAACTCCTGCTGTTATGATATTGCGGAACGTAAACATGGACTTATCCTTTCAAGGTCGCTCTTCGTGAGCCGTAAAGGATATGTGGGCAGCGAAGGTGGCGTGGCCTAGCCACAATTGCCGACTTACGATCATATGTTGATCACAAGTAATCGCGCGAAAGGCATGGAATAATTTTGGAAGACGACGAAATTCGCGGTCACTGCCTGCTCCGGCGTGGCGTCTCGCGAATATTGGTGTCGTTGGCGGCGGATCGTTTCACGACCACGGGCGGATCGATCAACCGACCGCGGGCGGATCGATAAGCTGACCGCGGCGGATTGCTGCGCAACCGCGGGATTGCTGCGCAACCGCGGGATTGCTGCGCAACCTCGGGCTTACCTCGCCTGGGTGAGCAGGATCTTCGCGGCGAAGACCGAGAAGACGCCGGCGAAGGTGTAATCCATGCCGCGCAGCACTTTCTTGTTGTTCTGCAGCCATGAGGCCAGCCAGTCGGCGGCAAAGATGACGCTGGCGTTGACCGGCATGCCGATCAGGATGAAGCAGAAGCCGAGGAAAAGCAGCTTTTGGGTGACGGCGGGATCGCCGGCGCTGACGAATTGCGGCAGGAAGGTCATGAAGAAGATGATGACCTTGGGGTTCAGAAGATTGACCCAGAAGCCCGACGAGATGTTCGAAAGGGCGGTGCCCTTCTGCTCCTCGACCTTGGCGACGGTGAGCTTCGAGCCGAAGCGGATCGCCTGCACCGCCAGCCAGAGCAGATAGGCGGCACCGCCGGTCTTCAGGATCAGGAAGGCGGTCGGCGAGGCGGTGATCAGCGCCGAAATGCCAAAAGCGACCAGCATAGTGTGGACGACGATGCCGAGGCTGGTGCCGACGACAACGAAGAGAGCGGCCTTCTTGCCCTGGGCCAGCGCGCGGCTGATCGACAGCGTCATATCGGGGCCCGGGGTCGCCGCGAGCAGCAGCGTCGCGGCGGCAAAGGCCAGAAGGGTCGGCAGGCTGGGCAGGAAATCCATGACACACTCTGAAGGCTGGAAAGGATCTGCGGATCTCTTACCCGGCTTTCAGAAAATTACCAATCAAACCTTCTGATGGCGCCGATTACTTCTGGTCGAGGAAGGCCTTGAAGCTGTCGGCGTAGTCCTTGTGCCAGCGCGACAGCGGCGGGCGGTTCTCGACAATATCGCCGGCTGCCCAAAGCATGCGTCGCTCGTCGACCGGACGCGCCACGTCATTGTCGGGGCAGAGGATATAGAAGTCGCCGCGTTCGAGGCTCTCGACCATGAAATCGACGGTCTGTTCCGGCGTCCAGGCCGCGGCCGGTTTTTCGGCGCGGTCGCCCTTGGTGAGGCCGGTGAAGACGAAGCCGGGGATCAGAAGATGGGCGGAGATCTTTCCGTCTTCGATGTTGCGAAGCTCGTGCTCCAGCGCTTCGGTGAAGACTTTCACACCAGCCTTGGAGATATTGTAGGCGGGGTTGCCGGGTGGCGTGGTGATACCCTGCTTGGAGCCGGTGTTGATGATCAGGCCCGGCTCGCCATGCGACAGCATCTTCGGGCCGAAGGTGCGCGTGCCGTTGATCACGCCCATCAGGTTGACGGCCAAGATATTGTCCCAGTTCGCCTGCGGGCTGAAGATCGATGTTTCCGGGCCGATGCCGGCATTGTTCATCAGCACGTGCACGCGGCCGAAACGCTGGAGCACCGCGCGCTCGAGCGCTTCCAGCGAGTCTCTGCTGGCGACGTCGGTCTCGACCGCCATCACATTTTCCTCGCCGGCAATGGCCTTGAGTTCGTTGGCGGCGTCGGCCAGCCGATCGCCGCCGAGATCGGCAATGGCGACGCTCATGCCGCGTCCGGCGAAATATTTCGCCGCGGCAAGACCGATGCCGGAGGCGCCGCCGGTGATGACGGCAACATTGGATGTCTTGAAAATGTCTTGAATATTCGTCACGGGGCAGCCTCTCCTCGAGCATTTGCGGACGTTGGCGAATATGGGCTCAGCTTTCGCCCTGTCAAACGCTATCGGCACCATCAGCGTCGCACTTGGCCTTGCGTCACGCGCCAATCTCGCTAAAAGTGCCGCGACACCGGGTTTTGCCGGCCTTTTATGCAACGGACCTCATCATCATGGCATCATACAAAGACGTGAAGAAAGTCGTTCTCGCCTATTCCGGCGGCCTCGACACCTCGATCATCCTGAAGTGGCTGCAGACGGAACTCGGCGCCGAAGTCGTCACCTTCACCGCCGATCTCGGCCAGGGCGAAGAGCTGGAGCCGGCGCGCAAGAAGGCCGAGATGCTCGGCATCAAGGAGATCTATATCGAGGATGTGCGCGAAGAATTCGTGCGCGATTTCGTCTTCCCGATGTTCCGTGCCAATGCCGTCTATGAGGGCGTCTACCTGCTCGGCACCTCGATCGCCCGTCCGTTGATTTCCAAGCATCTGATCGATATCGCCAAGAAGACCGGCGCCGATGCGATCGCCCACGGCGCGACCGGCAAGGGCAACGACCAAGTCCGTTTCGAACTCTCCGCCTATGCCCTGAACCCGGACATCAAGATCATCGCGCCGTGGCGCGACTGGGCGTTCAAGAGCCGCACCGATCTGCTGGCTTTTGCCGAACAGCATCAGATCCCTGTTGCTAAGGACAAGAAGGGCGAGGCGCCGTTCTCCGTCGACGCCAATCTTCTGCATTCCTCTTCCGAAGGCAAGGTTCTCGAAGACCCCTCCCAGGAGGCGCCTGAATATGTGCATATGCGCACCATTTCGCCTGAGGCAGCCCCTGACACGGCAACGACCATCAAGGTCGGCTTCGAAAAGGGTGATGCGGTTTCGATCAATGGCGTGCGCATGAGCCCGGCGACGCTGCTCGCGACACTCAACAATTACGGCCGCGACAACGGCATCGGCCGTCTCGACCTGGTCGAGAACCGCTTCGTCGGCATGAAGTCGCGCGGTGTCTACGAAACTCCAGGCGGCACGATCCTGCTCACGGCGCACCGCGCCATCGAATCGATCACGCTCGACCGCGGTGCCGCCCATCTCAAGGACGAGATCATGCCGCGCTACGCCGAGCTGATCTATTACGGCTTCTGGTTCTCACCGGAGCGCGAGATGCTGCAGGCGCTGATCGACAAGAGCCAGGAGCATGTCGAAGGCGAAGTGACGCTGAAGCTCTACAAGGGCAATGTCATGGTCATCGGCCGCGAAAGCGACAAGTCGCTCTATTCCGACAAGCTCGTCACCTTCGAGGACGATCAGGGCGCCTACGACCAGAAGGATGCAGCCGGCTTCATCAAGCTCAATGCGCTGCGCCTGCGCACGCTCGCCAAGCGAAACCTCGTGAAGTAATCACGGTTCCGCTTCGAACCGGATATGAGCCCGCCGGCATCGCCGCGCGGGCTTTTTTGTGGAGTGAGGTGGCAAACGCCACCAAACTCTTAGAGCGTTCTGGATGGCTGGATTACACCAAGAAGCAGACATTCAGTCATGCAGGAGCTAAGTCTTTGGCGGATATTTGGAGGCCTTGCCATCGCTCAGTGGGAACGTCGCTAAGGGGTCAGAAGCCGACATTGGCCTGGCTTGAATAAGTAACCGATTTGGGTCGCGAGCGGACAGGCAACTGCTGCTGTCGGCAGAAGCAATAGCTGACTATCAATCCGCCGAGGGCGGAGGTCTTGAAATGACCCTTGCAGAATCTCGGGCCGCTCGCTGCCCCGCGACGGGATCGCGATTGGGCCGGGGTCGGCTCCTCGTCCGATATCAATAGACCTTGGCCCTCGCGATGCGCTCAAGGAGTGCATAGGCTCGTATGCCCTAATGGCAATTATGCTATCAAGTGCGAATGAAACCGATAACAGGATTATTTCTAGGTGCCGGAGCTTCGTACGAAGCCGGTATGCCGCTCGTTTGGGAACTCACCAGCGAGATCAAGAACTGGCTGACGCCTGAAAAACTACGGGATTTCAGTGCAGGCTGGCGTGCGCAAGGAACGGGGCCGTCCAAGGCCGTGATCGAAGACTTCGTCTCGATCCTAGCCCGGCCGGAAATGCACTATGAGGCCCTTCTTGGATATCTCGAAACCCAGTTTATGCGTTTCAACAACACGCTGCGCCAAGAGTACCATGGATTCTATTCGTGGCTGATCGAGATGGTCTACTACATTTTGTATTATCGTCAGATCAACAATCGTGCATTTCTCGACAAACACCTCCCGCGCTTCGACGGCATTCGTGCGTTGACCGATGTTTCCACGCCGTTATGGGTCTTCTCCCTTAATCACGATGTAGTGGTCGAGACGATCGCTGCTCGGCTCTCGATCCCGCTCCATACGGGCTTCAGCACGAAAATCATCCGGCTGCCGCGCCGCAACTCTATGGGTCAAAAGATCGGGGAAATACACGCGGAAACGTTGACGCAGGATCAACTCGACAACAAGGCAATGTTTTATCCCAATCCATTGCAGTCGGGCATCTATCTCATGAAAATTCATGGGGCACTTGACATCTTCACCTTCAACGATGGCAAAGACCTACTCAAACTGCTCCCGGAAGGGTCGGATACCTACGGCTATATCGAGGCTTTGCGGGCCGCCAATGAAGACCTAGTCCACCCGCTTCCGGGCGCTCCCAACGGGAAAGCGAAGGCGACGAACGAAATCGCCTATGCTGACGAGGCAGGAGAGATGCAGTTTCTCCGCAGAAGCCTTCTATCCGGTGCGTATAAATTCAGCGTGCGCAGCCAGCAGGTTCTGCCTAAGAGCATGCTAAAGCATTTTCAAACGAACCTGAACTTCGTGACGAACCTGATCTGCATCGGCTACGGGTTCGGTGACCTGCACATCAACGCTATCATTCGGGAATGGCTGGAATTCACGCCTGACAGGCGACTTGAAATCGTGAATCCGTCTATTGAGGGCGTTCCCTCGTTCCTGTTGCAACTCAGCCCTCAGGTAACGCTAACTAAGAACGACACGAGCGATTTCCTTGACCAGCGATCTGGCACGGTGCGAACATGGCGAGAACAGCTTGAAAAGCGCATTGCCGCGTCGCTGCGGCGGCGTGGACAGCCGCGTGCGGCGCAGGACATGAACGCGTTCGTGAGGAAAAGTCTGGAGGAGTCCACAGCGCTGCTGGCAAAAAAGCTCAGCGAGTTACCGCATGTGGATGGCCAGCCTAACCTAGCCGCTCTTGGCGATCCTAACGAAGTCGCAAACCGCTGGGCGGCGGAAGCGAAAATGGACGAAGAAGAATTCTTGAAAGCCCTTCTTGATCATCTTGAGAGGACGGAAAACGGGTGAGTTTCTGTACTTATCCTAGTGGAGGATGTCTGCTTTCGGGAAATGGTAGAGTTGAAATCAACAACCGAGATGAGGGCGCGAAACGGGACATCCTCACAACAGACCAATCATTAGGTCCCCGCCTCAAGCTGCAGTTGCTCGGCAGCTCTCGTCACACTAAAAGACTCGTTCATCTAGGAAATAAGCCTGAGTATAGGCGCATGGGAGCAGGACTGGCGAATGTCATTAGATTTCGGCAAATTAAACGCTGGTACGACAGCGAGGCAGATCGACCCTAGGAAAATCTTCACAACTCTGAAACGGCACGCTCGGTTCAAGCGCCCACTGGACGAGCAAGCCGACGTTCTTGACGCCTGGTTTGAAAGACGAGCGGCGAAGGATCTGACGATAAAGATGAACACCGGTGGGGGAAAGACCGTTGTCGGTCTGCTGTCTCTACAGAGCTCGCTCAATGAAAATGTGAAGCCGGCGGTATATATCACTCCAGATAACTTCCTGGTCTCGCAGGTTATCACAGAGGCGACCGATCTTGGAATTGCGGCAACGGACGACGAAAAAGATCCGGACTTTCTCGCGGGCAGATCGATCCTAGTTGCTAACGTCCACAAGCTGATCAATGGGCGGACGGTCTTTGGCGTCGGAGAAAGAAAGATTCCAATCGGAGTAGTCGTGATAGACGATGCCCATGCAAGTCTCAGCAGCGTAAACGACCAGTTCTGCTTGAAGTCCAAAGCCGGAAGCCCCGTGTATGACGGTCTCCTCGCGCTATTCGAAGAGGACCTCAAGGCGCAATCGCCGACAACCCTTCTTGACGTCAAGGCGGAAGATCCGAATGCCGTCCTTACGGTTCCCTACTGGGCGTGGCAGGCACATCAGGACGATGTTCTGGGAATCCTGCACGCCAATAGGAACGGCAAGGAACTCGAATGGAATTGGCCATTGTTGAGCGAAGCGATTCCGCTATGCACATGCATTTTCGGAGGAGGTCGGCTTGAGATTGCTCCGCGGTTTCTCCCGATCGATCGCATTCCCTCTTTCGCCTCTGCCCAGCGCCGAATCTACATGACCGCCACTTTGGCTGACGACACAATCCTTGTCAGTCATTTCCAGGCCGATCCCAAAGAGATTGCGAAGCCTATCCGGCCGAAGGGCGGCGGCGATATCGGCGATCGGATGATTCTGGCTCCGCAAGAGATAAATCCTGAATTCACTGTCGAAGAAATCAAAGCGATGGTGTCTAGCATCGCGGACGACCTCAACGTGGTCGTCATCGTTCCTTCAAAAAGCCGGGCATCCTTCTGGAAGGATGTGGCAGACCAAATCCTGGACAAGGATAACATTCAACAAGGCGTCGAGAAGCTTAAGAACGGCCACGTGGGTCTGTCTGTACTCATCAACAAATATGACGGCATCGACTTGCCAGGCGAGGCTTGCGAACTCCTGGTCATTGATGGACTTCCGGAAGTCTACGGTCTTTCGGAACGATCGGAGATGCTGCTACTCGACGGGACCCGGAAGCAACTTGTCCGCCAAATCCAGAGGATCGAGCAGGGCATGGGCCGCGGCGTGCGGTCGAGTGATGATCACTGCGTCGTGCTTCTATTAGGTGGGAAGCTTACACAACGACTTCATCAGCCAGAGGCCGAAGACATGTTCTCTGCAGCTACACGTGCTCAGATTGCGCTCGGAAAAGCAGTTGCCGAGCAGGTACGCGGGAAGTCGCTCGCAGACCTTGAGCCAATATTGGATCTCTGCCTCGAGCAGAACGATGACTGGGTGCAGGCCGGACGCAACGCTGTGGTGAACGCCCTTCCCATCGAAGGCGGCCATCTCGATGGTCATCAAGTTAAGATGCGCGAAGCATTCGATGCGGTCCGGATCAGCAGATACGATTTGGCGATCGACAAGGCCCAAGAAGCCGTTAACTCCGCCACTGACCCGCAAGAAAGGGGCTATCTCAAACAGCAATTGGCTGAAATCACGAACTTCATCGATGCTGCTAAAGCCCAGGAACTTCAATTGTCTGCGTTGAGTCAGAATTCACGGCTTCTGAAGCCAATTGCAGGCGCGACTTACACGAAACTCAGTGCGCCACCGTCGGGCCAAAGCTCTGCCGCAGTAGCCTACATGGGGAAGTTCCTTGAGGGGAACGACCTAATCATCTGGGTGAACGGCCTTCTGGACGATTTGGACTGGGGAGAAGAAGGTTCGAAGCGCTTCGAGGCTGCAATGAAGGATCTTGGAAAATTCCTCGGGTTCGGATCACAGCGTCCGGAAGACGAGGTAGGACGCGGCCCCGACAATCTCTGGGCGCTGGGCGGCCTCAAATATCTTGTTATCGAGTGCAAGAGTGGCGCGGTCCAAGCAGACAAGATATCGAAGGGTGATACCAACCAGCTCAACGGCTCGATCGTATGGTTCGGAGAAAAATACGACAAGTCATGCACGGCAACGCCAATCATGGTGCATCCGAAAACGGTCTTCGAACATGCGGCATCGCCCCATAGCGACATTCGGATAGTGAACTCAGCGGGGCTGAAAAAGCTGAGGGATGCGGTGCGCGCCTATTCGATATCGCTTGCCACGTCCGGAGGATTCAAAGATCCAGCGGAGGCGGCCAAACAGCTTTCACATCACAAACTCGCGGCTACCGACATTGTGGGACTATGTACAGTATCGCAAGGTGCCAAGTAGCACGAGCAATTCTATTGGGGTCGCGGCAACACCGATGGTGTCGCTATCAGATGCGACATCTTAGTCAAAGGCTTGGTCAAGGCTCCTGATCCGGCCTGCAATGGTTGGCTCGCGAGACTGACTGCTGAAAGGCTTTCTATGGGTGCGTCTTGAGCTTGCTCGCATCTGGAAGGCAAGTCTTGGCGCAAATATGCCGCCTCGTTTATCGATTGCGATGTCCGCTTTCGGGAAGCCTGGGAGGTCGCCCCTATGGCCGAAACGAGGGCGCTAAGCAGCCGCATCCTTCAACGACCAGATGTCTGCTTCGGGTCGAAAGCCGCCTTCGGTAGCGTTTGTTACCCGATCCCACTTTTCATGGCCGTGCAACCGCTCTTGACGGATGTCTCTGATCGCCTAGTCTGCAGGATCATCCTCCGGAGCATTCCCATGACGCAGTCTTTGCTCTTCGGCGCCTTTCTGGCGGCGCTCTTCTACGTGCTCATTCCAGGACCCGCCTTCCTGCAGCTGCTCGGCATCGGCGCCGGGCAGGGTCGCAAGGCCGGCGCCTTCTTCATGATGGGGCATCTGGTCGGGGATCTCATCTGGTCGTCGCTGGCGCTGATCGCGATCGTCGGGGCAAAGACGATCGGAACCTTTGTCTTCGACCTGCTCGGCCTTGCCTGCGGTTTCTACCTCGCCTGGATCGGCTGGAGCGCCGTCAATGCAAAGCCGAAAGGGGAGGGGCAGGCGCTTGTTGTGGTCGAGCGGCCGTTTCGTCGCGGTCTGATCTTCGGCGTCACCAATCCGAAGGGTTATCCGGTGGCGCTCGCCACCTTCACCGCACTGGTTGCAGGCTCGGCCGGCGCGCTCGATTTCGAGGCGTTGCCGGTGCTGCTCGTCGTTTCATTCGTCGGTTTCGTGACTGCCGACATCATCCTGATCGGCATCATCGGCGCCGGCACGGTGCGGCGCTTCTATCGTGCCCATGAGCGGCTGATCGTGCGCTGCTCCGGCGTGCTTTTCATGGGATTTGCCGCTCAGGCGCTCTGGCACGCAACGCCCGGCCTGCTCGGCTGGCGCAAGGCCTGATTAAAACGCGTCGCGCCCGAGACATGCGACGCGCTTGTCTTTGATTTATGCATGCGTGAGGTCAGGCATTCAGGAAGCTGACGATCGATTTCAGCGTCTGGACCTCATTGGGATCGCCGATCGACATGGCGATCTGTAGCTGATTCTTGTAATAATCGAGGAAATTGAAGCTGGTGCCGTCGGTGACGCTGGAGAGATCGATGATGTTGCCGAGCGGATCGATCGCATGCATCGGCAGTGGTTCGGAGATCGCGGCGTAGGTGTTTTGATCGATCAGGCCACTGTCGAAACCCTGGCGTGCGTAATTGCGCAGTTCTCCAGGGCTGACCGCGGTGAAATCCGGGCCTTCGCCAACATCGTCTTCGATCTGGAACGAGGCCGGGGCGGGAGCTCTGGTCTCGATTTGAATATCAGAGGTCTTCGAACTTTTTGCGTTATTAGGATTGTTTTTAAAAAGCAAACTCTGAGAAGACCGCACAGAAAAAATTTCCATGGCGCATGTCCCCTTACAAGAAGAACATCGGAAAACTAGCGCCTGCGCGTGATTCGCGTCAATCGTTAACGATTGGTTAATTTTCACGTATCAATTGTTGTCCACCGGATTTGGCAGGCCCCCGCCAGATTTGCCAGGCGAGGCAAAAGGTCCTTCCCGGCAACATACCAATTCTATGACGGCTCTCCTATATTGCCGATTCACTTGCATGCCAAAAAGGAATTCTCCGATGTCTTCTTCCCATGATTTCAATCCGGCGCTGGTGACCTGGGACGGTCTTCACGGTCTGCCGCGTTTCGATGCCTTGAACGACGGCGATTTCGCTGCTGCCTTCGAAGCCGCACTTGCCGCGCATGAAAGGGAGATCGACGAGATCGCCGGAAACGGCGATGCGCCGACATTCGACAATACGGTCGTGGCGCTGGAGATTGCCGGCGACGCACTGTCGCGCGTTTCGTCGCTGTTCTGGAACAAGGCAGGCGCCCATACCAATGATGTGATCCAGGCGCTGGAGCGGGAGATCTCGCCGAAGATGTCGCGCCACTATTCGAAGATCGGGATGAATGCCGCGCTTTTTGCCCGCATCGACACGCTCTGGGAGGGCCGCGAGAGCCTTGGGCTGACGCTCGAACAGACACGCGTGCTGGAACGCCACTGGAAAGGCTTCGTCAAATCGGGCGCCAAGCTTGAAAAGGCCGAGCAGGAAAAACTGGCCGCGATCAATGAAAAGCTTGCCGGCCTCGGGACGCAATTCGGCCAGAACGTGCTGGCCGACGAAAAGGCCTGGGCACTGGTCCTTTCGGACAGCGCCGAGCTCGAGGGCCTGCCGGAATTCCTTCGCGACGCGATGGCGGCAGCAGCGCGCGAACGCGGCGAAGAGGGCAAATATGCGGTGACGCTGTCACGCTCGATCATCGAGCCCTTCCTCACCTTTTCGGAGCGCCGCGATCTGCGCGAGCAGGCTTTCAAGGCGTGGGTGGCGCGCGGCGAAAATGCCGGAGAGACGGACAATCGCGCCGTCATCAAGGAAACGCTGGCGCTGCGCCATCAGGTGGCGACGCTGCTCGGCTATGGCAATTTCGCCGAGCTGAAACTCGACAACACGATGGCGAAGACGGCGGATGCGGTGAACGGCCTGCTGAGGGCTGTCTGGGCACGGGCGGTGAAACGCGCCGGCGAGGAGGAGATCGATATCGCGGCACTGATTGCCGAGGAAGGCCGGAACCACGAGGTGATGCCCTGGGACTGGCGCCACTATGCCGAAAAGATCCGCGCACGGAAGTTCGATTTCTCCGAGACCGAGCTCAAGCCTTATCTGCAGCTCGAGAAGATCATCGAAGCCTGCTTCGACGTGGCCGGCCGGCTGTTCGGCATCCGGGCCGTCGAGAAGAAGGGCGTGGCCGCCTATCATCCTGACGTCAGAGTGTTCGAAATCAGGGACCGCGAGGACAAGCTCGTCGCGCTCTTCCTCGGCGATTATTTCGCCCGCAGTTCGAAACGCTCAGGCGCCTGGATGAGCTCGCTGCAATCGCAGCACAGGCTGGAGCTGAAGAACGGCCGCCACGGTGAATTGCCGATCATCTATAATGTCTGCAACTTCGCCAAGCCGGCGGAAGGCAAGCCGGCGCTGCTGTCGCTCGACGATGCCCGCACGCTATTCCACGAATTCGGCCATGCGCTGCACGGCATGCTTTCGAACGTCACCTATCCCTCGGTTGCGGGCACCGGCGTTTCGCGCGATTTCGTCGAGCTGCCGTCGCAGCTTTATGAGCACTGGCTGACGGTGCCCGATATTCTGAAGCGTTATGCCGTGCATGTTGAAACCGGCGAGCCGATGCCGCAGGCCCTGCTCGACAAGGTGCTTGCCGCCCGCACCTTCAACGCCGGCTTCAATACCGTCGAGTTCACCTCATCGGCGCTGGTCGACATGGCGTTTCACACGAGAACGGCCGTCGAGGACCCGATGGCGGTGCAGGGCGAGGTGCTGGCCGAGATCGGCATGCCGAAGTCGATCGTCATGCGCCATGCGACGCCGCACTTCCAGCACATCTTCTCCGGCGGCTATTCGGCCGGCTATTACTCCTACATGTGGTCGGAGGTGCTGGACGCCGACGCCTTTGCCGCCTTCGAGGAGACGGGAGACGCCTTCAACGGCGAAATGGCCCGCAAGCTCAAGGAGAATATCTATTCCGTCGGCGGTTCGGTCGATCCGGAAGACGCTTACAAGGCCTTCCGCGGCAAGCTGCCGAGCCCGGATGCGATGCTCGTCAAAAAGGGACTTTCGACCTTCGAGGAATTGACAGGCAGCGACGCCTAAGACAATTTGATGACACGCTATGATGCGGCGGGGCGACAGCCTTGCCGCAGCTTTTGCGCGTTCCCCCCTTTCGCAAACGCAAAAAAAACTGTATGGACGCCCCAAACTAATAGGCGCGCCCTCTAGAGCGTGCGCCCCAGCCTCAGAGATTTCACATATGTCACTTCGCAATATCGCGATCATCGCGCACGTTGACCATGGCAAAACGACCCTGGTGGATGAGCTTCTCAAGCAGTCCGGCTCGTTCCGCGAAAATCAGCGTGTCGCTGAACGCGTGATGGACTCGAACGATCTCGAAAAAGAACGCGGCATCACCATTCTCGCCAAGGCGACCTCGGTGGAATGGAAGGGTGTCCGCATCAACATCGTCGACACCCCCGGCCACGCCGACTTTGGCGGTGAAGTCGAGCGCATTCTCTCGATGGTGGATGGCGCGATCGTTCTCGTCGACTCCTCTGAAGGCCCGATGCCGCAGACGAAGTTCGTTGTCTCCAAGGCGTTGAAGGTCGGTCTTCGTCCGATCGTCGCGATCAACAAGATCGACCGTCCGGATGGCCGCCACGAAGAAGTCATCAACGAAGTCTTCGATCTTTTCGCCAATCTCGACGCGACCGACGAGCAGCTCGACTTCCCGATCCTCTACGGTTCCGGCCGCGACGGCTGGATGAACGTCAATCCGGAAGGTCCGAAGGATCAGGGTCTTACGCCGCTTCTCGACCTGGTGCTCAAGCATGTTCCGGAGCCGACCGTCCACGAAGGTCCGTTCACGATGATCGGCACGATCCTCGAAGCCAACCCCTTCCTCGGCCGCATCATCACCGGTCGTATCAATTCCGGTTCCATCAAGCCGAACCAGGCGGTGAAGGTTCTCCACGCCGACGGCAAGACGATCGAAACCGGCCGTATTTCGAAAATTCTCGCTTTCCGCGGCATCGAGCGCACGGCAATCGACGAAGCGCATCAGGGCGATATTATCGCGATTGCCGGCCTTTCCAAGGGCACGGTCGCCGACACCTTCTGCGATCCTTCGATCACAATACCGCTGCCGGCGCAGCCGATCGATCCGCCGACCGTCACCATGTCCTTCATCGTCAACGATAGCCCGCTGGCCGGCACCGAAGGCGACAAGGTGACCTCACGCGTCATCCGCGACCGTCTCTTCAAGGAAGCGGAAGGCAACGTCGCCCTGAAGATCGAAGAAGCCGAAGGCAAGGATTCGTTCTACGTATCCGGCCGTGGCGAACTTCAGCTCGCCGTTCTCATCGAAACCATGCGTCGCGAAGGCTTCGAGCTTGCCGTGTCGCGTCCGCGCGTCGTGATGCACAAGGATGAAAACGGCCAGCTTCTGGAGCCGATCGAGGAAGTCGTCGTCGACGTCGACGAAGAACATTCCGGTGTCGTCGTGCAGAAGATGTCCGAGCGTAAGGCCGAAATGGTCGAGCTGCGTCCGTCGGGCGGCAATCGTCTTCGCCTGCGTTTCTACGCACCGACGCGTGGCCTGATCGGCTACCAGTCGGAGCTGCTGACGGATACGCGCGGCACGGCGATCATGAACCGCCTGTTCCATGACTATCAGCCCTACAAGGGTGTGATCGGTGGCCGCGTCAACGGCGTGCTGCTCGCCAACGCTCCCGGCGAAGCCGTCGCCTATGCGATGTTCAACCTGGAAGATCGTGGCCCGATGATCATCGAGCCGGGCGAAAAGGTCTATGCCGGCATGATCATCGGCATCCATTCGCGCGACAACGACCTTGAAGTCAACGTCCTGAAAGGCAAGCAGCTCACCAACATCCGCGCCGCCGGCAAGGACGAAGCGGTGAAGCTGACGCCGCCGATCCGCATGACGCTTGATCGCGCGCTCTCCTGGATCCAGGATGATGAGCTGATGGAAGTGACACCGAAGAATATTCGTCTGCGCAAGATGTATCTCGACGCAAACGATCGCAAGCGTTTCGAAAAGACGAAGGCGGCGCTCTGAGCGCCATTCAAAGTGCTTGCAGCGTCTCGGGTCTCTCGAAAAGAGGCGCGGCGCTGGAGAGAAATCCTTCAAAACCCCGGCCTTCGCGCCGGGGTTTTTTATTGTGCGCCGCGTCGATTCCGTCTTGTGACAATCGTTAAAAAAGCGTTAACTTTTGATCGTCGTCCACATGTTAAGTCTGTGGGCAATCAACCGGGATGCGACATCGCATATGGTTAATTGCCTCTAGCGGGACCAGAGTAAACGTTATGAAGACGTTGTCGATCGATGTCCGGCGGGCCGAGCCGCAAGATGCCCGAGCCATATCGGAAACACACAGGCTTGCCTGGCAACACACCTATGCAGGCATCATTCCGCATCGCGCGCTGACGCAGATGATCGAGCGGCGCGGCGAAAGCTGGTGGCGCAAGGCAACGCGCGGACCGGCGACGCTGCTGGTTCTCGATGTTGCCGGCACAGTCGCCGGCTACGCGACGCTCGGCCTCAACCGGGCCCGTGCTCTGCCGCAGGAAGGCGAGATCTACGAGCTTTATCTGCGGCCTGAGTATCAGGGCATCGGCCTTGGCAGGATGCTGTTCGGCGAGGCGCGCCGTCTCTTGAAGTCGCTCGGCTGCAACGGGCTGGTCGTCTGGTGCCTCGAGGATAACGAGACCGCCAGCCACTTCTACCGCAATCATGGCGGCGTCGATTTCTGCGAAGGCATGGAAAGTTTCGACCACAGGCAGTTGAAGAAGATCGGCTTCATCTGGAGCTGAACGGCCATTCAAAGTGCCACAGTGTCGTTCGGCGTCTAAAAAGACGCGCGGCGCTGGAGTCGGCGGTCGCCTATCTCCTATTAGAAACTTTTGATGTGAATGTGCGCCGGTGCAGTCAAGCATTGGTGCTGTGCCATGTTGCGTTGCCGCATGAAACTGATTATCTGGCTGCCAGCACATTCAACCTCGCGGGAGTTTTCTATGCGCATCGACGCCATTTCAATCGGTCATAATCCACCTGAGGACGTCAACGTTATTGTTGAGGTTCCGGTCGGCGGTCATCCCATCAAGTATGAGATGGATAAGGAAGCCGGCACGCTGGTGGTCGATCGTTTCCTCTATACGCCGATGACCTATCCGGGCAATTATGGTTTCGTGCCGCACACGCTGTCGGAAGATGGCGACCCGATCGACGTGCTGATCGCCAGCACCCGCCCGCTGGTTCCCGGCTGCGTCATCAATGTGCGCCCGATCGGCGTCCTGAAGATGGAAGACAATTCCGGCAAGGACGAGAAGATCATCGCCGTGCCGTCGCCGAAGCTGACGCTGCGCTATGAGAAGGTGAAGAACCACACCGATCTTCCCGAGATCACGCTGAAGCAGATCGAGCATTTTTTCGAGCACTACAAGGATCTGGAGCCCGGCAAGTGGGTGAAGATCTTCGGCTGGGGCGACTCCAAGGAAGCCGGCGAACTCATCCTCGAAGCCGTCGAGCGCGCCAAGAAGAAAGGCTGATCGTTCAGCCTAAAAATATCTCGAGCTTTTTTACCAAATCCTCCGGATCGCCGTCGATCCGGAGGATTTTTTTGCGCGCGGTCTCGCCCGAGACGAGGCTGACGCTGGATTTGGGAATGCGCAGGGATTTTGAGATCAAAAGGATGAGTGCCTTGTTGGCCTTGCCTTTCTCGGGCACGGCGGTGACGCGTGCCTTCAGGAAAGCTTGACCCTCGCCGTCGGCCTCAATGCCGTCGAGCACGTCACGCCCGCCAGTCGGCGTCAGCCGGACGGCGAGGCGAAGATGGTCATCGAAAAGGCTCCAGGGACGGCTCAAGCGACCAGCGGGTACAGCGTGGTCCAAAGCAGGGTGCGCAGGAAGAAGATGATCAGCAGCAGGATGATCGGCGAAATATCGATGCCGCCAAGGTTCGGCAGCCGGCGGCGGATCGGCTTCAGCACCGGTTCGGTGACATTATAGAGGAATGTGCCGACCGAATTGACGAACTGATTGCTGGAATTGATAACATTGAAAGCATAGAGCCAGGAAAAAATGGCACTGGCAATCAGGATCCAGGTGTAAATATTCAAAGCCAAATCAATGGTTTGAAACAGCGCAAACATCATCGTCTCCAATTCGTTGTTGACAGACATGTAGACATTGGCGACTAAACGGGCAAGTGCCGTGTGGAAACGCACGGTGAATCATGTTTAACGGGCGGCTTCGCAGCTCTTTCGGCGCCCGTCTCCTCGGAAAACATCCATGTCGTTTTCGCCCACCGGAGACCGTTTTGCCGCGTTCCGGCATTCGTCCTACACGCGGTTCTTCTTCGCGCGCTTCCTGCTTTCCTTCTCGCAGCAGATCGTCAGCGTCGCGGTCGGCTGGCAGATGTACGACCAGACGGGCAGCGCGATCTATCTCGGCTTGATCGGTCTCGTCCAGTTCCTGCCGTCGCTGCTGCTCATCCTCGTCACCGGTTCGGTGGCCGACCGGTACAATCGCCGGGCGATCGCCGCCCTCTGCTCGCTGGTGAGCGCGCTCTGCACGCTGGCACTGCTTGTCATGACTTTGATGGGAAGCTTTACGCCGCTGCCTGTCTTCGCGGTGCTTTTGATCTTCGGCATCGAGCGCGCCTTCATGTCGCCGGCAGTGCAGTCGCTGGCGCCCAATCTCGTGCCGGAGCAGGATCTTTCCAATGCGATCGCCTGGAATTCGTCGTCCTGGCAGCTCGCGGCAATCACCGGGCCGGTGCTCGGTGGCCTGCTCTACGGTGTCAGTGCGCCGACTGCCTATACGGTGGCGGTGATCTTTTCCGTGCTCGGTGCGGCCCTACTCTACATGATCCCGAAACCGGTGCAGAAGACGACCGGCGAGACCAAGAGCTGGGCGATGATCCTCGGCGGCTTCAGTTTCATCCGCGCCGAAAAGGTGGTGCTCGGGGCGATCTCGCTCGACCTCTTCGCCGTGCTGCTCGGCGGGGCGACGGCGCTGATGCCGATCTTCGCACGTGATATTCTCACCCTCGGTCCCTGGGGCCTCGGACTGCTGCGCGCCGCACCCGGCCTTGGCGCCATCGTCATGGCGATCTTCCTTGCCGCTTACCCGCTCAAACATCGCGCCGGCATCTACATGTTCATCGGCGTTGCCCTGTTCGGCGTCGGAACGATCATCTTCGGAGTCTCGACCAACACCGAGGTCTCGATCGCGGCGCTGGCGCTGATGGGGGCGGCCGACATGGTGTCGGTCTATGTGCGCGAGAGCCTGATTGCGCTCTGGACGCCGGATCATCTGCGCGGCCGCGTCAATGCGGTCAACATGGTCTTCGTCGGCGCTTCGAACGAACTCGGAGAATTCAGGGCGGGCACGATGGCGGCGCTCTTCGGCGCGGTGCCGGCGGTTGTCATCGGCGGGGTCGGGACGCTTGTCGTGGCGGCGGTCTGGGCGTCGAGTTTCCCCAAACTGCGCAGGATCGATACGCTCGACGCGCCCCGCGCCTAACGGCGAAATCGGAATCGGTTTTGGGTTATGCGCGAAGAGCGATAGAGGACGTCGCCTTCGCCGTCTTTCCCTCGAAGACGATGTCGAGAAATTCGGTCAGCCAGGCTTTCAGCGGTGCGTCGAACAGCATGCGGCCTTCGAGATGTTCGCGGCCCTGCTGGGCGTTCGGCAGGATGAAGCGATGGGCGCCATGCACGACCCAGCGATGCATCATCACCCGGGTCAGTTCGGCATGGAACTGCAGGCCCCAGGCGTTGCCGTCGTAGCGGAAGGCCTGGTTCGGATAAGCATCTCCTTCGGCGAGCAGATCGGCGCCGCGCGGCAGCTCGAAGCCTTCGCGGTGGAAATGATAGACCATCTTCGGCCAGTGCATCAGCAGGCGGCCCTTCTCGGTCGGGTGCAGCGGATACCAGCCGATCTCCGTCGAGCCGTCGGCATTCGACTGCACCTTGCCGCCGAGATGACGGACCAGCATCTGCGCGCCGAGGCAGATGCCGAGGTAGGGTCGCTTTTCCCGGAGCGGAATGTCGATCCAGTCGATCTCCTTCTTGACGAAGTCATCGGGATCATTGGCGCTCATCGGCCCGCCGAAGACGACGGCGCCGGCATGGTCTTCAAGTGTTGTCGGAAGGGGCTGGCCGAGAACCGGCCGACGGATATCGAGGCGGTAGCCCTTTTCGACCAGCAACTGGCCGACACGGCCGGGGCTCGACCGCTCCTGATGCAGGACGATGAGGATCGGGCGCCTGTCGCGATTCTTGATTTGCTCAGTCGGCATCATCTTGCGCAACCTGGACATCTGTCACCCTGGCGGCGGCCTCCTGCCGCTTCTGGATGCGCTCGCGTGAGGAGACGCCGAGCAGATCGGCGATACGCCAGATCACATGGTCTTCCATCTCGCTGCGCTCGCCATCGGCATAGACGATGTCCCAGAGGATGCCGATCAGCTCCAGCCGTTGCTCGGTATTCAGATGGCGTTTCAGGTCGGCGGTGAAGCGATAATAGTCGACGGCGGAGCTTTCGGCCTCGAGGCCGGCGGCCATCAGAGCATCGAGCTGCTTGCCGTCGAGCGCATACTGCTCCTTCAGGAGCTTGCGTAGCCGCTTCTTCTCGCTGGCTTTGATCTGACCGTCGGCCTCCATGACCTGCATGCAGAGCGCTGCCACTGTGATGCGCGGATCATCAGGGGCGAAACCTTTCTTCGGATTGTCGGCGGTGAGCTTCTGGAAAAATGCCTGAAAGCGTTCGAACATACGGGTTTCGTTCCATTTCAGAAAAGGCGGAGCCGTGTCTTGGGTTCCGGTTCCACCCTGGGATCGCGAACGCCGGGATCATCCGGCAGTCCGCCAAAGAAAGGTTTTGCCTCGCTCGGCGCCGGCGCTTTGTCGCTCACGGGTTCGGCGGGTTGCGGTTTTGCCGGTGCCGGCGCGGGGCGCACGGCCTCGGCAATCGTCGCGGCACGTTCCAGTTCAATGATGCGATGGTCATTGACCGGGCTTTCCGGCCTGACGTCACGCAGCGGCGGCAATGTCTTCAAAGCCGTTTCGATCGAGGCAGGCGCCGAACCGTCTTCGAGCGCACCCTCGATCTGGCCGAAGGGCGCCTTCCATTCGAAGGCGTCGAGACGGCCGGTCACCGGTGATACCGGCAGCCACTTGTCGGACACGAAGCCATCTGCCACCCAGGCCGGATCGCGCGGAGCCTTGAGCGCCTGGGCCAGCCAGTGGCGCACGCGGCCCTGGTCTCCGGTCTCGGCTTCTTCGATGTCGGCCAACAAAAGAAAGGCTGCTTCACGCGGCTGCATGCGCGCCGCTGCCTCCGCTTTGGCGCGAGCCTTGGCGAATTCCTGCGCATCGAGGGCTGCCTGGGCGACGACGAGAAGCGATTCGACGTTGTTCGGGCGCTGCCCTTCCAGCCGCTCGGCGCGCTTCAGGCGGTCGAGCGTGGAATCGCCGCTGCGGGCCCTGACATAGGCTTGGCCGATCTCGGGATGAGGTGACGATTTCCATGCCTGTTCGAGGATCGAGGCGGCCTTGCGCACGCCGCCTTCGCGAAACAGCGCCTTTGCGGCGATGAGGGCTGCCGGAATGAAATCGGCGGCAAGCTTCAGCGCCTGCAGGGCGTCGTCGCGGGCACCCGTCGGGTTGCTTTCCAGCTTCTCGTCGGCGCGCGCCGTCAGAAGGACGGCGTGCAAACGGTTGGCTTCGGCCTTTTCGACGACGCGGGCAGCCTTCTGCTGTTCGAGCAGGCGAATCGCATCATCCCAGCGGCCGGCTTGGCTGCGATATTCGAGCGTTGCCTGTGCGGCCCAGGGAAGATATGGCGCGTTGTCGGCAGCCTTTTCGGCATATTGGCGGGCGGCCTCGTTGGCCCCGAGACGGCGGGCTTCCAGGTAGAGGCCGCGCAGACCGAGTTCCCGCGTCTCGGGATCGTTGGCCATGGCCTCGAATTTGGCCCGCGCCTCGTCATGGCGGCCCTCGATCAGGGCGGCCTGGGCCTCGAGCAGGTTGATCAGCGGTTCCTGATCGGCGCGGATCAGGCCGCGCGAGCGGGCGGCCATCTTGCGGGCGAGTAGCGCATTGCCGGCGCCGGCGGCGATCAGGCCGGTCGACAGCGCCTGATAACCGCGGTCTCGCTTGCGGGCGCGGAAATAACGCGTCACCGAATGCGGCGAGGTCCAGACCAGGCGGATGAACCACCAGGCGATCATCACGGCGGCGACCAGAGCGATGATCGCGCTGGCGGCGACGATCAGCTTTGTCTGATAGATCTGGCCCTCCCAGATCAACGAGAGGTCACCGGGACGATCGGCGAGCCAGGAGAAGCCATAGGCAAGAAGCAGCACGAAGAGGGCGAAGACGACCAGACGGATCAACATGGTCTCATCCCTCCTTGCCGGTGCCGGAAACCGCTTTCGACAGCGCTCCGCCCACCAGTTCCTCGACGCGAATGCGCGCTTCGAGCGATTGCTTGAATGCGGCGGACGCCTGTTTGCCGAGGGCGGGCAGGTTGTTCCATTCGGCGGAAGCGCCGGGCAGGTCGCCGTTCTTCACCTTCTCCTCCATGCGGGCGGCGATCGCTTCGACGCTTTCACCTTCGATATTGCCGACGGGACGCACCGTCACCAGCGACTTGGCGCTCGACATCAGCCGGTCAGACCAGCTCTGATTCGGATCCGGCTGGTTGACGGCTTCGACGATCGCGGTGGCGACATCGGGAACCTCGCGCACCAGCTCGGTGCGTGAGGGAACGCCGGTTTGGGCAAAGGCTCTAAGGTCGGCGGCGGCTGGATCGTCGGGCGCGACGCCGGCGAAGGTGTCGAGTTCGGCCAGGAACGGGCCGCCGCGATCAATCGCCGCCTTCAGGGCGGCAGCGGCGATCGCCCGGGCAACGGCGACGTCCTCGCGCGGCTCGTTCAGCTTCTTTTCGGCCTCTTCGAGGCGCTTGGCGATATCGGCGCGGTTCGTCGTCTGCTGCTCGGAAGACTGGGCAAGCGTCGAGCGCAGCTGGTCGACCTGACCGGTCAGCTCCGCGATCTTCTGGTTGAGTGCCTCGACGTTAACAGAATCGGCCGGTGCGCCGGCCGCGGGCGCCTTGGCAGCCGTTTCCAGCGCAGCGACGCGATTCGCAAGCTCGCCGTCATCTGTGCTCGCCGGATTGGCGGCAAGGTTGGCGACGGCCTGTTTCAGGCCGTCGATCTCACCGGCAAGATCGGTCGTCTCCGGCGAGGTCGCCTGCGGCGTGGAGGAGCCAGGGAGGTAACCCGCATACTGGATGGCGCCGGCGCCAAGCAGCGCCACGAGGCCACCGAAGATGCCGGCAGCAATCAGCCCAGAGGTGCCGGCGCTCTTTGACGCTGGCTGTTCAGGAGGAGGGGTGAAGGAAGGTTCCGGAGCTGCCGGTTCCTCCGCCGGCGCATCCATCGCAGGCTTCTCTTCATATTCGGCATGCGAGGCAGTCTCGGTTTCGGGCGGCGGGCCGTCATCCGCGGCGGCGGTGCGGTCGGTATCACCGGCGGGGTTCTCTATCGGATTTTCGGTATCGGCTGCAGCCGCGAATTCCTGTGCATCGAGGTCGATCGTGACCGGTTCGTCGGCGCTCTTCGAATGGCGTGGCGGGTTTCCCGATACCATGAGGTCCTCTTTATCCTGCATTGCAACGAAACTAGACAGTGATGCCAGTTAAGGGAAGAGGTTAGATCAAATTTGGGCGGGTGGAGCCTCAAAGCAGCGACAAAAGGCTTTTCTCATCCGTCATCGGTGAAATCGTTACGGCTTTTTTCAGAGCCGTGGGGATGGCCTCCGCCACTGCCTCGCTAAGGCAGAGAAAGCGGATTCCACTGAGTTCCGGCACGGCCGATCGCAGTTCCGGCACCCGAAAGAAATCCTCGGCCGTCTGCCGGGAATAGAAGAGAATGGCGTCCGGGTAACCGTTAGCGAAGATCGCGTCGATCTCGGCGGGATCGGGGACGGTCGGCTGCATGCGGTAGCATTCGGCGACGGAAAAACGGATACCGAGTTCTCGCAATCGCCTTTCAAAAGTCTCGGCGCGCGGGGTGCCGGCGAGGTAGAGCAGCGTGCCCGGTTTCTCCGCCGCGACGAGATCGGCGAGATCGCCGCCGTTGCCCTGGGATGAGGCGACCGATCGGAAGCCGAGACTGCGCGCCTCTTCCGCCGTCGTTTCGCCGACCGCAAAAAGCGGGCGGGCGAGATGCGGGTGAAGTTTCTCGCCGAGTGCGGAGAGGACCCTGATGGCTTCGGCGCTGGTCACTGCGATTGCGCCGCTGGTGGCTGCAAGCGCGCCGGCGGCAGCGGCGCTGTCGCGCAGCGGCTGACGCAGCGGTAGCAGCAGCGGCTCGTGGCCCATATCGCGCAGACGTTGTGCGGTTCTCGTCGCCGAATGCGCGGGGCGGGTGACGAGCACGCGCATGGCCGCTTCAGTGCCAGTCGTCGAAAAAAGCGCTGCCGGCCCTGGCGCGCACGTCCTGGCCGGCGCGGGTGCCGAGCGCTGCCGCATCGCGGCGGTGGCCGTCGGTTGTCACCGCATGCTGGCTGCGGCCGTCGGGGGTGATGATGAGGCCGGAGAACCGGATCAGGTCGCCTTCGCAGACGGCATAACCGCCGATCGGCGTGCGGCAGGAGCCGTCGAGTGCGGCGAGGAAGGCGCGTTCGCAGGAGACGGTGTCGAAAGTCGTGATATCGTTGACCGGCGCCAGCAGATCGTCGACCCTGGCATCGCCGATGCGGCTTTCGATGCAGATCGCTCCCTGCGCCGGCGCCGGCGGGAAGGTGTCGGGGTCGAGGATATCGGTCAGCACGTCGACCTTGCCGAGGCGTTTCAGGCCGGCAAGCGCCAGCAGGGTCGCATCCACCTCGCCCGCTTCGAGCTTGCGCAGGCGCGTTTCGACCAGGCCGCGGAAGGTGACGACGTTGATATCCGGCCGCATCCGGCGGATCAGCGCCTGGCGGCGGAGCGAGGATGAACCGACAGTGGCGCCGTGAGGCAGGTCGATCAGTTTGCGCGCGGTGCGGCCGATGACGGCGTCGCGGATATCCTCGCGCGGCAGATAGGCGGAGAGATAAAGCCCCTCGGGCAGCTTCGTCGCCATGTCCTTGGCGGAATGCACGGCAAAATCGAGCTCGCCGGCGATAAGCTTCTGTTCGAGCTCTTCGGTGAACAGCCCCTTGCCGCCGATCTCGGCCAGCGACCGGTCGGTGATGCGGTCGCCCTTGGTGGTCAGCACGACGATCTCGAACATGTCCTCGGGCAGATGATGCGCCGCCATCAGCCTGTCGCGGGCCTCATGCGCCTGGGCAAGCGCCAGCGGGCTGCCTCGCGTGCCGATCCGGAAAGGTTTTGTTTGCATCCGCTCTATTCCGTTGTTACCGGAGTTCTCGTAAACGGGTTTCCATCCCATCGCAATCAACGAACAGGCTTCATGGTTCCCTTTCTGCGCATCCTTGGCATCGAAACGAGCTGCGACGAGACCGCCGCAGCGGTCGTCGAGCGCGATGCGGAGGGGCATTCCAACGTGCTGTCGGACGTCGTGCTTTCCCAGCTCGACGAGCATAGCGCCTATGGCGGCGTGGTGCCCGAGATCGCCGCACGCGCCCATGTCGAAGCGCTGGACGAGCTGATCGAGGAAGCGCTAGCACGCGCCGATGTGTCGCTCAACGACGTCGATGCCATCGCCGCCACGTCGGGGCCGGGGCTGATCGGCGGGCTGCTGGTGGGGTTGATGACCGGCAAGGCGATCGCCAGAGCCGCCGGCAAGCCGCTTTATGCGATCAACCATCTCGAAGGCCATGCGCTGACGGCGCGGCTGACGGACGGGCTTTCCTTTCCCTATCTGATGCTGCTTGTCTCCGGCGGCCATACCCAGCTCATTCTGGTGCGTGGTGTCGGGCAGTACGAACGCTGGGGCACGACGATCGACGATGCGCTGGGCGAAGCCTTCGACAAGACGGCAAAGCTGCTCGGCCTGCCCTATCCCGGCGGCCCGGCGGTGGAGCGGATGGCGCGGGACGGCAATCCCGATCGCTTCGACTTTCCGCGGCCGCTGGTCGGCGAGGCAAGGCTCGACTTTTCCTTCTCCGGCCTGAAGACGGCGGTGCGGCAGGCGGCGCAGGATATCGCGCCGCTCAGCGATCAGGACGTCGCGGATATCTGCGCCTCGTTCCAGAAGGCGGTTTCGCGGACGCTGAAGGACCGTATCGGCCGCGGCCTGCAGCGGTTCAAGACGGAATTTCCGACGACATTCCCTGCTACTGGCGAAAAGCCGGCGCTCGTCGTTGCCGGCGGTGTCGCCGCCAATCTCGAACTGCGCGGCACGCTGCAGGCGTTGTGCGAGAAGAATGGCTTCCGCTTCGTCGCGCCGCCGCTCAGGCTCTGCACCGACAATGCGGTGATGATCGCCTGGGCGGGACTGGAGCGGATGGCGACCGGCGCTGCGCCGGATGCGCTCGACGTGCAGCCGCGCTCGCGCTGGCCGCTCGATTCCAATGCGGAAACGCTGATCGGTTTCGGAAAACGAGGGGCCAAGGCATGAGCGAAAACATCGCCGTCGTCGGATCTGGGGCTTTCGGCACGGCGCTTGCCGCCGTCATCGCCCTTGCCGGCCGCAGCGCCGTGACCCTCGTCGGGCGTGATCCGTCACTGATTGCCGATCTGAAGGCCGAACGGCTGCATGATGCGGTGCTGCCCGGCATTCTCCTGCCCGACACGCTGGAATTTTCCGCCGAGGCGGATGCGATCGCTGGTGCCTCCATCGTGCTTTTTGCAATGCCGTCGCAGGCGCAGGCCGATGCGGCGCGGCAATACGGTCCCTATCTTTCCAAGGATGCTGTCGTCGTTACCTGTGCCAAGGGTATCGAACGGGCGACCGGCAATCTTTTGACCGACATGCTGGAACGGGAACTGCCGGACCATTCCGTCGCCGTACTCTCCGGCCCGGGTTTTGCCGCCGATATCGCCAAGGGCCTGCCGACGGCGATGGCGATTGCTGCAGCCGACATGGAAATCGCCGAGCGGCTCGCTCTGGCGATTTCCGGGCGGACCTTCCGGCTCTACGCTTCCAACGACCGGATCGGCGTGCAACTCGGCGGCGCGTTGAAGAATGTGCTGGCGATCGCCTGCGGCATCGTCGAAGGCCGTGGCATCGGCGATTCGGCGCGTGCGGCGCTGATTGCGCGCGGGCTTGCCGAAATGTCGCGTTTCGTCGTCGCCAAGGGCGGGCACGCGGATACGGTGCGCGGGCTTTCCGGCCTCGGCGATCTGGTGCTGACGGCAACGAGCCATCAATCGCGAAATCTGCGCTTCGGCATCGCGCTCGGGCGCGGCGAAAAGACCGATCCCCTGCAGGGCGCGCTGGTGGAAGGCGCGTTTGCCGCCTCCGTCGCCTCGCGGCTTGCGGCGGAGTTGAAGGTCAGCATGCCGATCACCGATGCCATTTCCGCCATCATCGACGGCAAGCTCGATATATCAGAGGCGATAGAGCAGCTGATGACGCGTCCGATCACCACCGAATAGGAGACAGACATGCTTTTCGCCCTTCTCTGCAAGGACAAACCGGGACATCTGAACGTGCGCATGGATACGCGTCCGACACATATCGAGCATCTGAACAAGCTGAATGCCGAGGGCACGCTGAAGATCGCCGGCCCGTTTCTCGATGACGACGGCAAGCCCTGCGGCAGCCTGATCATCGTCGAAGCGGAATCGAAAGAGGCGGCACGTGCGCTTGCCGATGCCGATCCCTATGCCAAGGCCGGACTATTCGAAAGCGTCGACGTCAAGGCCTACAACTGGGTCTTCAACAAACCGGAGGCGTGAGCATGGCGCACTGGCTCTATAAATCCGAACCCGCCTCCTGGTCCTGGGAGCAGCAGAAGGCTGCCGGCGAAAAGGGCACGGAATGGACCGGCGTCCGCAACTATCTGGCGCGCAACAACATGCGGGCGATGCAGATCGGCGACAAAGGGTTCTTCTATCATTCCAATGACGGGCTGGAGATCGTCGGCATCGTCGAAGTCTGCGCCTTGTCGCATCCGGATTCCTCCGCCAAGGGCGATCCGAAGTGGGATTGCGTCGATATCCGCGCCGTCATCGACGTGCCGAAGCCGGTGACGCTGAAGGATGTCAAGGCGAGCGAGAAGCTCGCCAAGATGGCGCTCGTCACCTCGATGCGGCTTTCGGTGCAGCCGGTGACCGAGGAGGAATATCTCGAAGTCTGCCGCATGGGCGGACTGGACAATCCGCCGCGTTGAAGACCGATCCGCAAGCTTTCATCCGCGCCAATACCAGCCTGATGCCGCCGCCGCATGTGCCGGAGGTTTCGCTCTATCTGGCGAGCGAGGCGCATGAACTCTGGCTGAAGACCGAGGAGGAGCTGGAAGCAATCGGCCTGCCGCCGCCCTTCTGGGCTTTTGCCTGGGCGGGCGGCCAGGGACTGGCGCGCTACGTTCTCGATCATCCTGAAACGGTGCGCGGCAAGCGCGTGCTTGATTTCGCCAGCGGTTCCGGCCTTGTCGGCATTGCGGCGATGATCGCCGGTGCCCGGGAAGTCACGGCCGCCGATATCGATCCCTGGGCGGAAGCCGCAGTCGGGCTGAATGCCGAGGCCAACAGCGTTTTACTCGGATTTACCGGCGCCGATCTGATCGGGCAGGCCGTCGATGCGGATATCGTGCTTGCCGGCGACGTCTTCTACGACCGCGCTTTCGCCGATGCGCTCGTTCCCTGGTTCGCAAAGCTGGCGGCCGACGGCAAGTGGGTGCTGGTCGGAGACCCCGGACGCAGTTACCTGCCGAGTGAGCGGCTGGAATTCTGCGCGGTTTATGAGGTGCCGGTAACGCGGGCGCTGGAGGACAGCGAGATCAAGAAGACTACGGTGTGGCGGTTCGCTTCCTAGATCGGATCGACATTCGGGACTCGATCATTCGCGATCACCGGACCCTTCTCAAGCAAGCAAGGCATGCTGCGGGGTCGGCCGGAAGGCGACCGGCGTGAGCCCGCATGATATTGAATTCTAACATGTTACCCTCTTTGTCATTGTTATGACCAAGAGTATGTGCGGCCTTTCTCAGGGGTACAATCGGTAAAGCAACGTCTTCGATCAGGAAACGTTATGTTGCTATATCAGATCGTTATGCTGCGCCGCTTGTCACGCAACTGTCCCAAATTAACCCATTAATTAGCATTCACTTGCATGCGCGGACTGCGATGCTACCGTCGCCGGCATCGTGGGGGATCGCGCATGACGATTGAAGAGCTGATCGATTTACAGGAAGCAGGCTCAAGGGCGCGGGTGCTCGGCCTGAAGGCTCACGAAAACCCATACCTCGCCGCCCATAGGATGCCGACTGGTGATACCAGTGCCCTCGGGGATTGGCTTGCGCGTCACGACGCGTGGAAGTTCGGTTGGGAAGCGGAGGACGCCAGCCGCGAAGGTAGGATTGTTACGCACTTCAAGGAGCTGATCTCGATTGCCAAACGAGGTGCACTCGATGCGTAACGTTAGGTTTTCTTGCCCCGCCACAGCGAAGGATCGGCGCCTCTTTCACCATCGGATTGCCAGCGTTCAGGCCTTTTCGAAGAGCGGTGAGATCACCATTTCCGGCACCAGCACCAGGCCCTTGTCGGTTATCCGGATTTCCGGGATGACCGACAGCGGGATGAGGTTGAAGCCCATATAGGCGATGGTGCAGCCTGCCCTTTCCCATTCGAGCTTCAAGGCCTTTACCTCGTCCGCAACCTGGTGCACGCGCTTGTCGGACAAAAGCCCGGCGATCGGCAGTGGCACCATGGCCGTCACCTTGCCGTCCATGACGACACAGACGCCGCCCTGCCTTTCCGCGATAGCATCGAGCGCCACCTGCATGTCCGCTGCATTGGTGCCGGCGACGATGATGTTGTGGCTGTCGTGGCCGACCGAGGATGCGACCGCGCCTTGCCTGAGGCCGAAGCCGTTGAGCAGCCCGTGGGCGACATTGCCGGCAGACTTGCCGTGACGCTCCACCACCGTCACGAAGCAGAGGTCGTGCTTGTCGAAATGGGTTTGCCAGTCATTGGCCGGCTCCAGCGTCACCGTGACATGGCCGAGGGTGATGCCAGGCAGCTCGGTCCTGATCGTATGAGCGACGACCGTCTCCGTCGGCAGGTCCGGTGTCAGCTTGAGATTTTTTGCCAGCTTGACCGTGTGGTAGGCGGCATCCGGATAGCGGTACGGTTTCGACAGGGCTTCGTCGAGGATCGGCATGATCTTCTTGCCGTCGACGACGAGCTCGCCGCCATACCAGGTGCTGACCGGCGTAAGGTCGTCGCTGAGAAGCACCAGGTCGGCGCGGCGCCCGCCGCCCAGACCGCCGATTTCGCCCTCCATGCCGAACCGCGTCGCGCCGTGCAGCGAACCCATCGCCCAGGCCTCTTCCGGCCTCATGCCGTATTTCACGGCTTCGCGCGTTACCCAGTCCAGGCCGAAGGCGAGCAGATCTTCGGCATCACGGTCGTCGGTGCAGACGGCGACGCGCTTGTGGGAGGCGCCGAGCTCGGTGATCGTCTTGATCGCCTGCGGCAGCGAATGCCAGGGAGTCGTCGGCGGGCCGCCGCGCAGGAAGATCCACACGCCGGCTTCCAGCAGGTCGTCGGCAATGTCGCGGTCGATGGCTTCATGCGTGTCGGTAACGCCGGATGCGGCATAGGCGGCAACGAACTCTCGTCCGTAGACATGGCCCGATACCGGCCTGCCACGCTCGAGCGCTGCAGCCAGGATCGCATGGCTGCGCTCGTCGCCCATCGCAACGGGGACAAAATCCATTTTCTCACCGAGAGCCACGGCTTCCGGCCATTTGTCGAACAGGGCGGCGATCTTGTCCGGCGTCAGGTCGCCGCCGGCTGTTTCCAGATCCGGCGTCGTCGCCGGCACGGTGCTCGGCACGGTCAGGAAGATCGACAGCGGCGCCTGCCGTGCATCCTCGAGCATGGCCTCGACGCCGGCGACGTCCATGACATTGCCGATCTCGTGGCTGTCGCAGAAGATCGTCGTCGTGCCGTTGAGGAGCGCGGCTTCGGCATAGGCGCAGGCCGTCACCATCGAGGATTCGATATGGATATGCGGATCGACCAAGCCCGGGGCGATGATGCCGCCCCTGGCGTCGTAGAGCTTGGCGCTCCCGCCTCTGTAGCTGCCGGCCGACTTCACGGCTGCAATGCGGCCCCCCGAAATCCAGACTTCGCGTCCGTCGATAAAGCGCTCCGAATAGGTGGACAAAACGCGTGCGCCCTGGATGACCAGGTCGGGTTCGCGACGAGCGGAGGCGACATCGGCAAGGCGGCGGGTCATGGTCGAGAGCGGCTGAACGGAGAAGCGGGTAAGCGTGCTCATGTAAACCTCATTTCCAGGGCTCGGGGGAGAACTGGCGAGATTGTAAGGAACGCCGTCGGCGGAAGGAAGCACGAATAGGCCTTGTCTCCGGCGCAGGTCCAGGACTACCGGAGCAGGGCGACAGGCGCGTTCCGATTATTTGCGATCGGCCGGACCCAAAGATGTCAGCCGGCGATCGAAACTGCCTCATACACCATCGTCGCGGCGGCAAGATCGGCCAACGCCGTTCCGACTGCCTTGTAGAGAGTGATCTCATCGTTGGACGTCCGTGCCGGAACATCCCGGCGACACAGCTCGTCAAGTGTCGCACGCACCGCATCCGCAGAAATGACGCCGGCCCTGATCGGCTGAACAAGATCGCCCGCTTCGTGAAGGGCTTCGTGCGTGTCGATATAGACAGACGAGCGCCGAAGCGCCTCGTCATCGGCCTCGCGCATCGCCGGGGTGAAGCCGCCGATCAGATCGACATGCGTGCCCGGCCGCAGCCATTCGCCGCGGATAAGCGGTGCTGTCGCCAGCGTCGCCGCGCTGACGATATCGGCTTGCCGCACTGCTGCTTCCAGATCCGTGACGGCAGTGGCCTGGAGCCCCTGTCGCCGGAGGCTCTGCGCCAGCCGTTCCGCACTGGCGGGATCGATATCCCAGATATCGACATAAGCGATCGGCCGGACGGCGCGGTAGGCATCGGGTATGAGGCTCGCGACGCGGCCTGCGCCGATCACCAGCAGACGGCGTGCATCTTTTCGAGCAAGATAATCCGCGGCAAGGGCCGATGCCGCTACCGTGCGGCGCGCCGTGATCGTGTTTCCGTCAAGGAGCGCAAGCTGCATCCCGGTTCGGCCATCGTAGAGCATGTAAGTCGAGGTCAAACCGGGAATGCCGCGCAGCGTGTTGCCGGGAAAGACGGTGACGATCTTGATGCCAAGGTAACGCTCCGACCGGTGCGTTTCATGCCAGGCCGGCATCAAAAGCAGCGTCGCATCCGGCTCGCCGCTATTGGCTATCGTGTGGTGATGCCGTACCGGCACAACGCAGCCTTCGGCAAATGCTTGCCGCAGGGTCGCGACCAGCGCGCCGAAAGGGAGAAGCTCGCCCGTTGTCCGGGCATCGAGAATACGGATTTGTGTGTCGGTCATTGAAACGATCTCTCAGGAAGGTCTGATTGCTGGATAAAGCGAATTCTGTGTGATTGAACGAGAGCGGCGTCGCCGCAGGGCGGCGCGCCAGCTTTTCAACCGGCATCGGCCCTTGGACATGTCGTTGCGATCGGAATGCGGAGCAATTCGGCGCCGCTCAGCCAAACGCCGCTTTCTTCTCCAGAAATCTGGCGTATTGCGTCAGCGGATAGCACAGGGCGAAGAAGATCACCGCGACGAGACCGTAGACCTTGAAAGGTTCGAAGGTCGCGTTGTTGATGGCGTTCGCGGTTTTCAGCAGTTCGTCGAAGCCGAGGATCGAGGCCAGTGCGGTGCTCTTGATCAACTGGACCAAGAACCCGACGGTCGGCGCGCGCGTGATCCGGAAAGCCTGCGGCAGGATGACAAGGCGAAGTTCGAGGAGACGATGCAAGCCCAGGCTGGCTGCGGCGTCCCATTGCCCGCGCGGCACCGCCTCGACGCCGCTCCGCCAGATTTCCGCAAGATAAGCGCTAGCATAGAACGTCAGGCCGCAGACGGCGGCAGTCCATGACTCGATCCGGAAACCGAGCATCGGCAGGCCGAAGAACATCAAAAACAGCTGCATCAGGAGCGGCGTTCCCTGAAACAGGGCGATGTAGCCGGACGCGAAGCTGCGCGGCCAGCGTATTTTCGATATCCGTGCAGACAGGATCGCCAGGCCAACGATGGCGCCGCCGGCAAAGGCTGCGAGCGAAAGCATAAGGGTCCAGCGTGTCGCGAAGACAAGATTGCGCAGAATGTCCCAGAAGGTGAACTCAATCATGCCAGACCGGCTCCCAGAAAACGGCGCTTCCCGGCGAAAAGGAGCCGGCGAAGTGCGGCGGACATCGAAAGGTAGATCAACGTCGCCACCAGATAGGTCTCGAAGGAGCGGAAGGTGCGCGATTGAAGCAGATCGGCCTCCTGCGCCAGCTCGCGGACGGATATTTGCGAAACCACCGCCGATTCCAGCATCATGATGATGATCTGGCTCGTCAGCGCCGGAAAGATGATGGCGATCGCCTGCGGCAGGATGATCTTGAAGAACACCAGCCGAGGCCTGAGGCCGAGTGCCTGCGCCGCCTCCTTCTGGCCTCTCGGTATGGCATCGAGCCCGGCCCCGACCACCTCGATCGTGTAGGCCGCCATGTTGAGGGTCATGGCAAGGACGGCGGCAGTGATCGGATCGAGGCGAATGCCGAGACTAGGCAAGCCGAAGAAGATGAAGAACAGCTGCACCAGGAATGGCGTGTTGCGCATGATCTCCACATACAGGCCGACGGCCTTGCGCAACCATGGATAAGGTCCCCGGCGCGCGGCCGCGCCGAGAATGCTGAGAACGATCCCGAGGACCGATGTGGAGACCGTCAGGGCAAGCGTCGTGCCTGCTCCATAGGCCAGAGCTCCCATTCCGTCCCAAAGCCAATTGAAATCGAGGCTGTATCTCATCGCTTGTCCTTTGGAGCCGGATGATCCGGGCCGGGTCGGCCCGAAATCCCGATCCGCCTCTCAAGCAAAGAATTGGAGCATGATGCCACCGCAATCGCTTGCAGTTTTCGGCATCATGCTCTGGTGAGTGGGAGGCTGCCCTCGTCAGTCCTTGAGATTTTCAGGGTTGAGCGGCGCTTTCAGCCAGCTCTTCGAGCTTGCGTCGAGCGAACCATCGGCGATCATTGCGGCGACGCTGTCATTGACAACCTTCTTCAGGCCTTCCTCGCCCTTGCGGAGCGCGATGTGCGAGGGGGAGCTGAGGAGCTGGAACTTCTGCTCCGGCTTCAGCTCGTCCTGTCGTGCCAGAACCTGCGCACCGACATCGTTGCCGACGACCATCAACTGGGTCTGGCCGGATATGAAAGCCTGGATGACCGAATTATAGTTCTCGAAACGCTGGATCGCAGCCGAGCCGGGGGCGACGGCCGTCAGCGACGTGTCTTCGAGCGTCCCACGATTGACGGCAACGGTCTTGTCGGCGAGGTCTTCCTTGCCGCTCACCTTCAGCGCCGCCGGACCGATGACGGCGATATAGTAGGGGGCGTACGGGGCGGCAAAATCGATAACCTCGGCGCGCTCCTTCGAATAACCGACGCTCATCAGCAGGTCGACGCGGTCGTCGTTCAGGTAGGCGATCCTGTTCTGGCCGGTAACGCTGACGAGATTGAGTTTCACGCCGAGCCCGTCGGCGATCTTCTGGGCGACGTCGACGTCATAGCCCTTGATGCTCATATCGGCGCTTGCCGAAGAGAAGGGCGGGAAATCGGAGAAGATGCCGATGTTGATCTCGCCTGCGGCCTTGATATCGGCAAGTTCGTCGGCCTGCGCGGCCCCTGCCAGGATGCCGAACACGGCAATTGCAGCGGTGGCAGTGTAGCGCAATTTCATAAGAGCAGTCATGTCGTTCCCCTTTTTGAGACGTGTTGTGCGACAGGTGATGGATGGCAGCGGGCAAGAGGCACGCTGCCCGTGTGGAGCTGGTTCTCAGGTCAGCTTTGTCCTGACCGCGGGACTGAACATCGCGAGGCACAGGAGTTCGAACAGGACCTGGGCGGCGATCTGCGCGGTGTTGGTGGTGTTGTCGTATTGCGGCGCGATTTCCACGACGTCGCCGCCGACGAGGTTGATGCCCTTGAAGCCGCGCAGCAGGGTCAGGGCCTCCCTCGGCTGAAGCCCGCCGACTTCCGGCGTGCCGGTTCCCGGAGCGAAGGCTGGATCGAGGCTGTCCACGTCGAAACTGAGATAGGTCGGACCGGCGCCGACAACCTCCAGAGCCTTTGTGATCACCGCCTTGAGCCCCATCTCCGCCACCTCTTCAGCGTGGATGACGGTCATGCCGGAGGCAAAGGAGAACTCCCAGAGATATTCGCCGCCGCCGCGGATGCCGATCTGAATCGTACGCTTCGGATCGAGCACGCCCGCCAGAACCGCCTCGCGGAAGGGCGCACCGTGATGGAACTTCGAGCCCTCATAGGGACCGGCGGTGTCGCAATGAGCATCGATGTGGATCATGCCGACCGGCTGGCTGGCCGCCAGGCCCTTGAGAATGGCGCCGGAGATCGAATGGTCGCCGCCGACCGACAGCGGGATAACTCCGGTCGCCGCGATCATCCGGTAGCAGGCCTCGATGTCGGCATGGCATTCGGCCAGGCCGAACCGGCTGCGCATCGGCACGTCGCCGACATCGGCGACCTTTAGCCCTCCCATCGGCGCGACACGCAGAACATGTTCGTAGGGACCGATACGCTCGACAGCCCGGACGGCCCGCGGCCCCAGCCGCGCGCCGGCGCGATTGGTGACGCCGAGGTCCATCGGCACGCCGATCAGAGCCACGTCAAGCGCCTCAAGCACCTCGGGCCGTAAGCCGTTCTCGATGAAACGGGCATCCAGAAAGGTCGCAGGATCGGCGAAGGGCCATTTGCGGCTGTCGCCGTCCTTGAATACGCTCGCCGCCACGGCGCGGAAGTGCGGATCTTCCATCTCCCCGCCTGCAGCGCTGCCGAAGCGCTTTCTCAAGTCTTCCAGAAAATCCCGGTCAATGGTCAAGACAGGCTCCCACGGTATTGATACTGGCATCATCATCGGGGCCGCCCGCTTCTCTTGGAACCGCGAAAATTCGAGAGGGGATATAACGATTCCTGATAGCTCGGATCCGCCGAGGCTCCGCGATGCGGGTAATGCGTTCTTCGGTATGTTCAGAAAATTTTATAAGCCGGCGAGAATTTTCCCACTACCGCGGTTGGCAACCTCAGGCGCTGCCGAGATTTGCCTGAGGCCGGAAAGCGTCGAGATATCGTCCGGCGCTCCGGGTGCCGGAGCCATGACCGGACGCGTTGCCGACGTCGTGACACTCGGTGCCTTCAGGCATGTCGTTCTGGACCTCGTCAGTGGCGACCGCATAATCTCGGCTTGCCCGAACCGTCCAGACATAGCCTTCGCGCGCGGCCAGGAGATCAGCGTTTCCATTCCCCCCGAGGCATGCGTTCTCTTTGCGCGATAAGCTGGCATCGACCGGGCGCAGCTTGCGCTGCGCCGGGGCTAAGGGTCACCAGTTGCCGGAAGGACATGGTTCGTCCAATATCCACTTACGGGCAGCGAGGCCCTCGGCTCTCAAGCGCCACAAAGTATGGAATGCGGTTTCTTATGCTTGATCTTGATTCCTATCTGCTTCGTGCATTCCTGACCGTCGCGGAGATCGGTACCGTCAATGGGGCAGCCGTCAATCTGAACAGAACGCAGGCGGCCGTGAGCATGCAGATCCGCAAGCTTGAGGAGCTTGTCGGCGTTACGCTGTTTTCGCGTTCGTCAAAAGGCCTCGAGCTGACGAGCCAGGGGCAGATCATGCTGGCTTATGCCCGCGAAATGGTTGCCCTCAGCGACGAGGTCGGGAAAAGGCTGACAGGCAAGATGATCGAGGACCGCATTCGCCTCGGCGTCGTTGAGGACTTCGCAGCCGGCCACCTGATCGACATTCTTAGTGCCTTCAGAGCCCAGAACCCGAAGGTCGAGATCGACATCATTGTCGAGCCGAATCGCCGCCTCGCCAAACTGTTTGAAGACAGGAAGCTGGATCTCGTGGTTTGCGACATCACCTGCCTCTCGCGAAAACCGACCCTGATCTGGACCGAATATTTGATGTGGACGGTCAGATCCGACTTTGTGGCGGATGCGGAAAAGCCGCTTCCCATCATTATGTTCGAGGAGGAGTGCCCCTGGACGCTCCCGACGATTGCGGCGCTGTCCCAGCGGAACGTCAAGTGGAAGACGGCGTGCGTCGCATCGACGCTGGTCGCTATGGCGACCGCGGTTCGCGTCGGTATCGGTATCGCGCCAATGATGCTCAACACGAAACCGGAGGGCTGCCGGACGCTTGACAGATCGGCAGATCTGCCCGGTCCGGTGCGCATCGAGATCGGTCTCTATGCTCAGCCCGAGACGGCCGAAGGCGCGCGCTACCTTGTGGACTTCATTTCGCGGCATACGGCCATACTGTCCAGCTAGAGCATGATGCCGAAAAGCGTGATCGGTTTTTGGACGACATCCTGTTCTAGGAGCGTTCAGCTTCCATTATATCGGGTCAATTTAATTCCCTCTATCGGACTGGCGAGCGAAGCCCCACAGTGATCCATGAAGGGTCGACGGCCCAATCTCAAGCATTCATGGAAATCTGCGAATACGATGATGGGGCAAGCCAAAGTTGACGAAACTCTCCTCGCGGCTGCCGCCTATCTGCCCGGCCAGGTCGCAAACCTCACGAGGGGAGCGAGCGTGACGGCGCAAACCAACGAAATACTGGAGCGCATCGATGACATGCTGCTGCGCGAAGGTACCGACAAATCAGAGATCATTCTCGCCAACATCTGGCTCAGCGACCTTGCCTCATTCGAAGAAATGAACAGAGCCTGGGATGCCTGGATGCCGGATAGCGGAACGCCACGGCGGGCGACGTTTGAGGACAAGAATCTCCCGCCGATGTGCGCCATCCGTATTGACATAGCCGCGTCGCGAAAGAGTGGGGCCGGGCAAATTTGAGCTGCCCATGTTCTAGACTAAAGCGCGTCGCGATCTTTCAGATTCGCTCCTCGCGCTTTAGGTCTTTGTTTTTTACGCATGTCGTTGTCGCAAAACCGCTGCACACTTTTGCGCGACTGCTCTAAGGCCGGATGACGCAGACATTGGCCTCATAGGTGCAGGGATCGTCCTGCACTGCAACATCGATGACTTTCGCTTTCGGGGCTAGCGGCTCAGGCCGTGCGGGTGGATAGAAGCCGTAGCGCTCGCCGCCGACATAGGTTCCGCCATCAGCCTGATAGACGTAAGAGGTGCCAGCATAGGTGTCGCCGCCACCGCCTTGCGCCTGGGGTACGACGACGATGATATTGTTGCGGTTGACGCGGTTGGTCGCCGGCGAGGAAAAATGTTTCAGGAACGGCATCCGTTCTTTGCGGTTCCGATATCGATAGGCGTTGTCGAAACGGATGCCGCGATTGCGCCAGTTCACACGTTCGCCGAGAAGCAGCCCGCCATGAAAAGCGTGGCGGTGGTCGGAAAAGCGACGATCATGACGGCGGTCGCCGGCTTCGGCGGGAAGTGCAGCAAGCGCGGACAGGGCAATAAGAGCGACTGCGGACAGACTGCGAAACATGGGTGGCCGGCCTCCGGAATTCCGATCCCTAACAAATCGTTAACGCCAGATTGCGCCAAAAGCCGGAGCTTGTCCATCAGCCCGGACAACCGGCTCAAAATTTGAGCGGAAAAGGCCAGTTTCTTTAGCCTGCAAACTTCCCGGTAACGCGAATCGATTAAATTAAAAGCAGACAGCGATTGTGCTTGTCGTCGGCGTTCCCGGTGATTAAACGTCGCAATTGATGCAACGCACACAGAGAATTTTGTCATTCGTGTGGTTGACTGAGCATGCTCCGAAATCCGGGAGCGCAGAGAAGCCGCCGCGAGGTTCTGATGGCGAACGTGACAAATAACCGGCCCTTATCGCCGCATCTGCAGATTTACAAACCTATTCCCACCATGGTCATGTCCATCGTCCACCGTATTACCGGTAGCGCGCTCTACGTCGGCACGCTGCTCGTCGCCTGGTGGCTGATCGCGGCGGCAAGCGGCCAGGGCTCCTATGACTGGGCCAACTGGGTGCTCGGCAGCCTTCTCGGCAAGCTCGTGCTTCTCGGCTACACTTGGGCGCTGCTGCACCATATGCTCGGCGGCTTCCGCCACTTCATGTGGGATCTCGGCTATGGCTTCGGGAAAGAGTTCTCGACCAAGCTCGCCATCGCCAACATCATCGGGTCGCTCTGTCTGACCGTGCTGGTCTGGGTGATCGGCTTCCTCATTCGCTTCTGAAGGTCCTATCATGGATATGCGCACCCCCCTCGGCAAGGTTCGCGGGCTCGGCTCCGCCAAGGACGGCACGGACCATTTCTGGCGTCAGCGGCTGACGGCCGTCGCCAATGTTCCGCTCATCCTGTTCTTCGTCATCTTCATGCTCGCCTATGCCGGCGCGCCCTATGCGGATGTGGTTCGCGCGCTGTCGAATCCCTTCGTCGCCGTCGTCATGGGCCTGATGGTGATCTCCGGCGTCATCCACATGAGGCTCGGCATGCAGGTCATCATCGAGGACTACGTGCATGGCGAATTCGGCAAGGTCGCTCTCCTGATGCTGAACACGTTCTTTGCGATACTGATCGCCGGCCTCTGTCTCTTCGCCATTCTGAAAATCGCATTCGTAGGATAAGCTGATATGGCACCGACTTCACCCGCCCAGAACGGCAAAGCCTATAAGTATGTCGATCATTCCTACGACGTGATCGTCGTCGGCGCCGGCGGCGCCGGGCTGCGCGCCACACTCGGCATGGCCGAGCAGGGTTTCCGCACGGCCTGCATCACCAAGGTATTCCCGACCCGCTCGCATACGGTCGCGGCCCAGGGCGGCATCGCCGCCTCGCTGCGCAACATGACGCCGGATAGCTGGCAGTGGCACCTCTACGACACCGTCAAGGGTTCCGACTGGCTCGGCGACGTCGACGCCATGCAGTATCTCACCATGGAAGCCCCGAAGGCGGTCTATGAGCTCGAGCATTACGGCGTGCCGTTCTCGCGCAACGAGGAAGGCAAGATCTATCAGCGCCCGTTCGGTGGCCACATGCAGAATTACGGCGAAGGCCCGCCGGTACAGCGCACCTGCGCCGTTGCCGACCGGACCGGCCACGCCATCCTGCATACGCTCTACGGCCAGTCACTGCGCAACAATGCCGAATTCTTCATCGAGTATTTCGCGCTCGACCTGATCATGTCGGAAGACGGCAGCCGCTGCACCGGCGTCGTCGCCTGGTGCCTCGATGACGGCACGATCCATCGCTTCGCCGCCAAGATGGTGGTGCTGGCGACCGGCGGCTACGGCCGCGCCTATTTCTCGGCAACATCAGCCCATACCTGCACCGGCGACGGCGGCGGCATGGTGGCGCGCGCCGGCCTGCCGCTGCAGGACATGGAATTCGTCCAGTTCCATCCGACCGGCATCTACGGTTCGGGCTGTCTGATCACCGAAGGCGCGCGCGGCGAAGGCGGCTACCTCGTCAACTCCGAGGGCGAGCGCTTCATGGAGCGTTACGCCCCTTCGGCCAAGGATCTTGCCTCGCGCGACGTCGTTTCGCGCTGCATGACCCTGGAAATCCGCGAGGGCCGCGGTGTCGGCAAGGCGAAGGACCACATCTTCCTGCATCTCGACCATCTCGATCCGGCCGTTCTTCATGAACGCCTGCCGGGGATTTCCGAGAGCGCCAAGATCTTCGCCGGCGTCGACGTCACGCGCGAGCCGATCCCGGTTCTGCCGACCGTTCACTACAATATGGGCGGTATTCCCACGAATTATTGGGGCGAAGTGCTGAACGCCGACGGTGCCAATCCGGAACGGATCATCCCCGGTCTGATGGCCGTGGGTGAAGCCGGCTGTGCTTCGGTGCACGGCGCCAACCGCCTCGGCTCCAACTCGCTGATCGACCTTGTGGTCTTCGGCCGGGCCGCGGCGATCCGCGCCGGCGAGGTGATCGACCGCGCAGCGCCGATCCCGCATCTCAACGTCGCAGCCTGCGACAAGATCATGGACCGTTTCGACGGTCTGCGGCACGCCAGCGGCGGCACGCCGACGGCGGAACTGCGCGAGAAGATGCAGCGCGCCATGCAGGAAGACGCCGCCGTGTTCCGGACGCAGGAATCGCTGGAATCCGGTTGCCAGCGCATCTCGGCAATCTGGGGCGAGATGAAGGACATCAAGGTCACCGACCGCTCGATGATCTGGAACTCGGATCTGGTCGAGACGCTGGAGCTGCAGAACCTGATGGCCAACGCCATCACGACGATCTACGGCGCCGAGGCGCGCAAGGAGAGCCGCGGTTCGCATGCACGCGAAGACTATACCGAGGGTGCATTCGCCGGCCGCGACGACGTCAACTGGCGCAAACACACGCTCGCCTGGGTCAACGAGGCCGGCGACGTCAAGCTCGACTACCGGCCGGTTCACACCGAGCTCATTGCCGAAGGCATCGATCCGCATAAGATCGAGCCGAAGGCGCGTGTATACTAAGATGAGGAAAGCTGTCTTTCTCTCAATTGTTGCGGTTACCTTGATGGTGTCGTCCTCTGCCTTGCCGGCCGATCGCTACAAGTTGCGAGCTCCAGGCGGCGTCGGCGCAGCCGTAAGTAACGAAGTTGGCGTTTGGAATTCGGCCAAAGCGGCTAAGGCTGCCCACGATTCCCTGGTTGTCGGCAACCAGTTCTTGTCCAAGGATCTCGCTTGTGTGGTTCGACCCGGGACTAAAGCAGAGGTTTTGGAACGTTCTGGTGCGGTGGCCTTCGTTCGTGCCAGCAACGCTGCGTTCGGTGGTTGCAAGGGTTATGTGAAGACAGAATTCCTGTCGGCAAACTAGGATCTTACTATGGTTGAACTCGCTCTCCCCAAAAACTCCCAGATGCGCGAAGGCAAGGTCTGGCCGAAGCCGGCGGGTGCGACGAACACCCGCGAGTTCCGCGTCTACCGCTGGAGCCCGGACGACGGTCAGAACCCGTCTATCGATACCTTCTACATCGATATCGACGATTGCGGGCCGATGGTGCTCGACGGTCTTCTCTACATCAAGAACAAGATCGACCCGACGTTGACGCTCCGCCGTTCCTGTCGCGAGGGCATCTGCGGGTCCTGCGCGATGAATATCGACGGCACGAACACACTCGCCTGCACCAAGGGCCTCGACGACATCAAGGGTGCGGTAAAGATCTATCCGCTGCCGCATCTGCCCGTCGTCAAGGATCTGGTTCCTGACCTCACCAACTTCTATGCCCAGCATCGTTCGATCGAGCCATGGCTGAAGACGGTGTCGCCGGCGCCGGCCAAGGAATGGAAGCAGAGCCACGAGGACCGACAGAAGCTCGACGGCCTCTATGAATGCATCCTTTGCGCCTGCTGCTCGACCTCCTGTCCGAGCTACTGGTGGAACGGCGACCGCTATCTCGGTCCGGCCGTTCTGCTGCAGGCCTATCGCTGGCTGATCGATTCCAGAGACGAGGCGACCGGTGAGCGTCTCGACAATCTCGAAGACCCGTTCCGCCTCTATCGCTGCCACACGATCATGAACTGTGCGCAGACCTGCCCGAAGGGTCTCAACCCCGCCAAGGCGATCGCCGAAATCAAGAAGATGATGGTCGAGCGCCGGGTTTGATCGGCCTCGGTACCGATGGCGGAATAGGCGGTTTCGATCCCGAAGCCGTCACCGAGATCAGGTCGAGGCTTACCTCGATGCGCGAACAGGGCCTCCGCATCGGTGCTGGCGCAATCCTTCTGCAGGGTGCGCCGGAACGCTATTCCGAGACATTGCGCGCGCTCGACAGGGATCCTGACAGAGATGAACACGCGCAACACCTTGCTGACAAATTCTATGTGCAGGAAGTTTTGCAGCGGGACAGTTGAACTGTATCGTTTTTCGGTTAGTTGTTGTCACGGGCAATTTATGCCGCCCGACTTGATTAACCAAAGCGAATTACGATAATCGGACTTGTCTCACGCCCGTTTCTCTACGGCGATGGCCGAATTCAGGAGTATGATGATGCAGTTGCGATATGCGATGACAGGTCTGGTGGTGGCTCTCGCGCTAGCCGGTTGTCAGCGTACGGCATATGATTACAGCTCCAACGCCAGTGCCGGCCCGGCGCCGTTGACGGCGCAGCCGGTGCCCTCTGTGCAGGGTGGGCAGCTTCCGCCGCCGACCGGCAGCTCGCAGTTTCCGGCTGCACCGGCGTCGACGTCGCCGATGCCGGGCGCCCCGCCCGGCGCAATGGCCGCGAACGCGCTCGATATCACCAAGGAATCGATGGTTGGAAGCTGGCGTGTCAACGGCAGCTGCGACATGTTCCTGACGCTCACCAATCTCGGCAGCGGTTCGCGCGGTGGAACGCGTGGCTGCGTCGGCGAGCTGACGGCGATGGGCTCCTGGGAGGTCGCCGGCAAGCAGGTGCTGCTCAAGGACCGCTCGGGCAACCAGCTCGGCAGCGTCTACAAGACGGCCGACAACCGCTTTGAGGGACAGACGAGCACGGGCCAGTCGATCAGCCTCAGCCGGTAAATGTTCCGGCGGGTCTGCGCCGTTGACTGACAGGCGGATATGCCCTCATGCAACCAATGCCGGATTATGCGCTCAGCGTCTGCGAACAGCTTAAAGCGCTGACCGCATCGGGCGCGCTTCAGGTCGATTCGGCCCAGATGGACGTGGCAAAGAGCCTCGACCGGGTGCTTGCCGGCCTGAAGCAGCGGCGGCCGGCGGCAAAGTCGAGCGCGCTGGGCTGGCTGTTTGCCGCCAAGAAGAAATCCGCCGACGGCATCAAGGGGCTTTACATCCACGGCAGCGTCGGGCGCGGCAAGACCATGCTGATGGACATGTTCTTCGCGATGGCTCCGTGCCGGAAGAAACGCCGGGCGCATTTCCACGAATTCATGGCCGATGTGCACAACCGTATCGCGGCGCACCGGCTGAAGCTCAAGAACGGCGAGACAAAGCAGGCCGATCCGATGCCGCCGGTCGCCGCAGCGCTCTACGACGAGGCAGAACTGCTCTGCTTCGACGAGTTCACGGTCACCGACATCGCCGATGCGATGATCCTGTCGCGGCTGTTTACCGAGCTTTTCACGCGCGGATGCGTTCTGGTCGCCACCTCGAACGTCGAGCCCGACAATCTCTACCGGGATGGTCTCAATCGCGGCCTGTTCCTGCCCTTCGTCACCTTGCTCAAGCAGCATGTCGATATCGTTACCCTGGATTCGCCGACCGACTACCGGATGGAGAGGCTGAGCAGCCAGCCGGTCTATCTGGTGCCGATCAACGAGCATAACGACATGGCGATGGATGCGTCCTGGACGCAGGCGCTGCATGGGCGCAAGGCGCAACCGCTGGATATTGCGTTGAAGGGGCGCCACATCCATGTGCCGCTCGCCGTCGACCGCATGGCGCGGTTCTCTTTCGCCGACCTCTGCGACAAACCGCTCGGGGCGGGGGACTTCCTGGCCATCGCCGAGCGTTTCGATACGGTCTTCATCGATCACATTCCCTTGCTCGGGCCGGAAAAGCGGAACCAGATCAAACGGTTCATCATTCTGGTCGATACGCTCTACGATCATGCCGTGCGGCTTTACATTTCCGCGGCGGCCATGCCGGAGGAACTGCTGCTGCACCGCCGCGGCACCGAGGGTTTCGAATTCGACCGCACGGCATCGCGCCTCTTCGAGATGCGCAGTGCCGAATATCTTGCGCTGCACCATGAGAAACGCGCCGCAGAGTAACAATTCGGTGACAGAATATCTTACGTTTACGTAAAAATTTTTATATCTAAACGATTGAAATTGCTGCATCAAAATTAATGGATTGCCATTTTTAGGCTTTGGGTCTATGCGATTGCGTCATTGGGCGGTGCCTTGCGCTTCCGTTCGACGAATTTGATCGCAAAGGAAACAGCGAAATGGCGCGTAACAAGATCGCACTCATTGGTTCTGGCATGATTGGTGGCACGCTGGCGCACCTCGCCGGCCTGAAGGAACTGGGCGACATCGTCCTCTTCGACATCGCAGACGGCATTCCCCAGGGCAAGGGTCTCGATATTTCCCAGTCGTCACCCGTCGAAGGCTTCGACGTCAATCTGACGGGTGCCAGCGACTACTCCGCGATCGAAGGCGCCGACGTGTGCATCGTCACGGCAGGCGTCGCCCGCAAGCCCGGCATGAGCCGCGACGATCTTCTCGGCATCAACCTCAAGGTCATGGAGCAGGTCGGCGCCGGCATCAAGAAATATGCCCCCAACGCCTTCGTGATCTGCATCACCAACCCGCTCGACGCCATGGTCTGGGCGCTGCAGAAGTTTTCCGGTCTTCCGGCCAACAAGGTCGTCGGCATGGCCGGCGTTCTCGACTCCTCCCGCTTCCGTCTTTTCCTCGCCAAGGAATTCAACGTGTCCGTCCAGGACGTCACGGCCTTCGTTCTCGGCGGCCACGGCGACACGATGGTGCCGCTCGCCCGCTATTCGACGGTCGGCGGCATTCCGCTCACCGACCTCGTCACCATGGGCTGGGTCACCAAGGAGCGCCTCGAAGAGATCATCCAGCGCACCCGTGACGGCGGCGCTGAAATCGTCGGCCTGCTGAAGACCGGCTCGGCCTATTACGCCCCGGCCGCCTCGGCGATCGAAATGGCCGAATCCTACCTCAAGGACAAGAAGCGGGTTCTGCCCTGCGCTGCTCACCTCACCGGTCAGTACGGCGTCAAGGACATGTATGTCGGCGTTCCCACCGTCATCGGCGCCGGCGGCGTCGAGCGCATCATCGAGATCGACCTCAACAAGACCGAGAAGGAAGCCTTCGACAAGTCCGTCGGCGCCGTCGCCGGTCTCTGCGAAGCCTGCATCAACATCGCGCCTGCCCTCAAGTAGTCGATGGGCTGAAGTAATCGAAACAGGGATACACCCATGAACATTCATGAATATCAGGCCAAGGCTCTGCTGAAGGGCTATGGCGCGCCGGTTGCCGAAGGTGTGGCTATTCTCAAGGTTGAAGAAGCCGAGGCTGCTGCCAAGTCGCTTCCCGGTCCGCTCTACGTGGTCAAGAGCCAGATCCATGCTGGCGGCCGCGGCAAGGGCAAGTTCAAGGAACTGTCGCCGGAAGCCAAGGGCGGCGTGCGTCTCGCCAAGTCGATCGACGAAGTCGTCGCCCATGCCAAGGAAATGCTGGGCAATACGCTGGTGACGGCGCAGACCGGCGAAGCCGGCAAGCAGGTCAACCGCCTGTACATCGAAGACGGCGCCGACATTGCTCGCGAGCTCTATTGCTCGCTGCTGGTCGACCGCTCGGTCGGTCGCGTGGCTTTCGTGGTCTCCACTGAAGGCGGCATGGACATCGAAGCCGTCGCCCACGATACGCCTGAGAAGATCCAGACGATCGCTATCGATCCGGAAGCCGGCGTGACGGCTGCCGACGTTGCTGCGATCTCCAAGGCTTTTGAGCTCGAGGGTGCTGCCGCCGAAGACGCCAAGACGCTTTTCCCAATGCTCTACAAGGCCTTTGGTGAGAAGGACATGGCTCTCCTGGAGATCAACCCGCTGATCGTCATGAAGGACGGCCACCTGCGCGTCCTTGATGCCAAGATGTCTTTCGATGGCAATGCGCTCTTCCGTCACGACGACGTCAAGGCGCTCCGCGACGAGACCGAAGAAGACGCCAAGGAAATCGAGGCCTCGAAGTGGGACCTCGCCTATGTCGCTCTCGACGGCAACATCGGCTGCATGGTCAACGGCGCAGGCCTCGCCATGGCGACGATGGACATCATCAAGCTCTACGGCAAGGAGCCGGCTAACTTCTGCGACGTCGGTGGCGGCGCCGGCAAGGAGAAAGTTGCTGCGGCTTTTAAGATCATCACCGCAGACCCCAAGGTCGAAGGCATCCTCGTCAACATCTTCGGCGGCATCATGAAGTGCGACGTCATTGCCGAGGGCGTGATTGCCGCAGTCAAGGAAGTCGGCCTGAAGGTTCCGCTCGTCGTGCGCCTTGAAGGCACCAATGTCGAGCTCGGCAAGAAGATCCTGAACGAGTCGGGTCTGGCGATCACGGCGGCTGACGACTTGGACGATGCGGCCAAGAAGATCGTCGCGGCGATCAACGGCTAATTTTGAAGGATCTGAAAGAATGTCTATTCTCGTCAATAAAGACACCAAGGTCCTCGTTCAGGGTCTGACCGGCAAGACCGGCACGTTCCACACAGAACAGGCGCTCGCTTACTACGGTACCCAGATGGTCGGCGGTATCCATCCGAAGAAGGGTGGCGAAACCTGGACCGGCGCAAAGGGCGAAAGCCTGCCGATCTTCGCAACCGTTGCCGAGGGCAAGGAAAAGACCGGCGCCAACGCGACCGTCATCTATGTTCCGCCGGCAGGAGCCGCCGATGCGATCATCGAGGCGATCGACGCCGAGATCCCGTTCATCACCTGCATCACCGAAGGCATACCGGTCATGGACATGGTGCGGGTCAAGGCTCGCCTCGACCGCTCCAAGTCGCGGTTGCTCGGCCCAAACTGCCCGGGTATCCTGACGCCGGAAGAATGCAAGATCGGCATCATGCCGGGCTCGATCTTCCGCAAGGGTTCGGTCGGTATCGTTTCCCGCTCGGGTACGCTGACCTATGAAGCCGTGTTCCAGACCTCCAATGAAGGTCTCGGCCAGACGACGGCCGTCGGCATCGGCGGCGATCCGGTCAAGGGCACCGAGTTCATCGACGTCCTGGAAATGTTCCTGGCCGACGAAGCCACCCAGTCGATCATCATGATCGGCGAAATCGGCGGTGCGGCTGAAGAAGACGCAGCGCAGTTCCTCAAGGACGAAGCCAAGAAGGGCCGCAAGAAGCCGATGGCTGGCTTCATTGCCGGCCGTACGGCGCCGAAGGGCCGCACCATGGGCCATGCCGGCGCTGTGGTTTCCGGCGGCAAGGGCGATGCGGAATCGAAGATCGCGGCGATGGAATCGGCGGGCATCAAGGTATCGCCCTCTCCGGCCCGCCTCGGCAAGACGCTGGTTGAAGTCCTCAAGGGCTAAGCCACCTATATAGACCGGGCGGAGGAACGGCATCTGCGCCTTCCGCCCGGCCTCGACAACACCAGTCCAGCAGATGCGCCGCGGACAGGCGGCAATCGGAATGCGGCAGCCGGCCATCAAGCCGGCAAATTCATCAAAGTCAGGAGGCGGACGGAAGCGTCCGCATATCACCATGGCACGGCAAGAAGCCAACGAGCAGTTTCAGATCACCTCGTTTCTGGATGGCGCCAACGCTGCCTATATCGAGCAGCTCTACGCGCGGTACGAAGAAGATCCGGCATCGGTCGACGATCAGTGGCGGTCCTTCTTCAAGGCGCTGGAGGAGGATCCCAGCGATGTGAAAAGGGCAGCCAAGGGCGCTTCCTGGCGCAAGAAGAACTGGCCGCTTCAGGCAAGCGGCGATTTGGTATCGGCTCTCGACGGCGACTGGGGCATCGTCGAGAAGGTCATCGAGACCAAGGTGAAGGCCAAGGCCGAAGCTCAGGGCAAGCCTGCCGACGGCATCGACGTGCTGCAGGCGACGCGCGATTCCGTGCGCGCCATCATGATGATCCGCGCCTACCGCATGCGCGGCCACCTGCATGCCAAGCTCGACCCGCTCGGCATCGCTGCTGCCGTTGAGGACTACCACGAGCTCTCGCCGGAGAATTACGGCTTCACGGCCGCCGATTACGACCGCAAGATCTTCATCGACAACGTGCTCGGCCTCGAATACGCGACCATCCCCGAGATGATCGAGATCCTCGAGCGCACCTATTGCTCGACGCTCGGTGTCGAATTCATGCACATCTCCAATCCCGAAGAGAAGGCCTGGATTCAGGCGCGCATCGAAGGGCCGGACAAGGGTGTGGCCTTCACGCCGGAAGGCAAGAAGGCGATCCTCGCCAAGCTCGCCGAAGCCGAAGGCTACGAGCAGTTCCTCGACGTCAAGTTCAAGGGCACCAAGCGCTTCGGCCTCGACGGCGGCGAATCGCTGATCCCGGCGCTGGAACAGATCCTCAAGCGCGGCAGCCAGCTCGGCCTCAAGGAGGCCCTGTTCGGCATGGCCCATCGCGGCCGCCTGAACGTGCTCTCCCAGGTCATGGGCAAGCCGCACCGCGCAATCTTCCACGAGTTCAAGGGCGGCTCGGCCGCTCCCGACGAGGTCGAGGGCTCGGGCGACGTCAAGTACCATCTCGGCGCCTCCTCCGACCGCGAATTCGACGGCAACAAGATTCACGTTTCGCTGACGGCGAACCCGTCGCATCTCGAAATTGTCAATCCCGTCGTCATGGGCAAGGCCCGCGCCAAGCAGGATATGACCGCCACCGTCTGGGAGGGCGACATCATTCCGCTGACCGAGCGCGCCAAGGTCGTGCCGCTGCTGATCCATGGCGATGCGGCCTTTGCCGGCCAGGGCGTCGTTGCCGAAATCCTCGGCCTTTCCGGCCTGCGCGGCCACCGCGTCGCCGGCACCATGCATGTCATCATCAACAACCAGATCGGTTTCACGACGAACCCGGCCTTCTCGCGCTCGTCGCCTTATCCGTCCGACGTCGCCAAGATGATCGAGGCGCCGATCTTCCACGTCAACGGCGACGATCCGGAAGCGGTGGTCTATGCGGCGAAGATCGCCACCGAATTCCGCATGAAGTTCCACAAGCCTGTTGTGCTCGACCTGTTCTGCTACCGCCGCTACGGCCACAATGAAGGCGACGAACCGTCCTTCACGCAGCCGAAGATGTACAAGGTGATCCGCGGCCACAAGACCGTGCTGCAGCTCTACGCAGCCCGTCTCGTTGCCGAGGGCCTGCTGACCGAAGACGAAGTCGAGAAGATGAAGGCCGATTGGCGCGCGCATCTCGAACAGGAGTTCGAGGCTGGCCAGCACTACAAGCCGAACAAGGCCGACTGGCTTGATGGTGAGTGGTCGGGCCTGCGCACGGCCGACAATGCCGACGAACAGCGCCGCGGCAAGACCGCCGTGCCGATGAAGACGCTGAAGGAGATCGGCCGCAAGCTCTCTGAGATCCCGGCGGGCTTCAACGCGCACCGGACGATCCAACGCTTCATGGAAAACCGCGCTAATATGATCGCCACGGGCGAGGGCATCGACTGGGCGATGGCCGAAGCGCTCTCCTTCGGCGCGCTCTGCGTCGAAGGCAGCAAGATCCGCCTCTCCGGCCAGGATTGCGAACGCGGCACCTTTTCGCAGCGCCACTCGGTTCTCTACGATCAGGAAACCGAAGAGCGTTACATCCCGCTTGCCAATCTTTCGCCGACGCAGGGGCGCTACGAAGTCATCAATTCGATGCTTTCGGAAGAGGCCGTGCTCGGTTTCGAATACGGCTATTCGCTTGCCCGCCCGAATGCGCTGACGCTGTGGGAAGCGCAGTTCGGCGATTTCGCCAACGGCGCGCAGGTGGTCTTCGACCAGTTCATCTCGTCGGGCGAACGCAAGTGGCTGCGCATGTCGGGCCTCGTCTGCCTGCTGCCGCACGGCTATGAAGGTCAAGGTCCGGAACACTCCTCGGCCCGCCTGGAGCGTTTCCTGCAGCTTTGCGCGGAAGACAATATGCAGGTCGCCAACGTCACGACGCCGGCGAACTATTTCCACATCCTGCGCCGGCAGCTGAAGCGTGACTTCCGCAAGCCGCTGATCCTGATGACGCCGAAGTCGTTGCTGCGCCACAAGCGGGCGGTCTCGACGCTTGCCGAAATGGCCGGCGAATCCGCCTTCCATCGCCTGCTCTGGGACGATGCCGAGGTGATCAAGGACGGCCCGATCAAGCTGCAGAAGGACAACAAGATCCGCCGCGTCGTCATGTGCTCAGGCAAGGTCTATTACGATCTTCTCGAAGAGCGTGAAAAGCGCGGCATCGACGACATCTATCTCTTACGTGTCGAACAGCTCTATCCGTTCCCGGCAAAGGCGCTGATCAACGAGCTGTCGCGCTTCCGCAATGCCGAGATGGTCTGGTGCCAGGAAGAGCCGAAGAACATGGGCGCATGGTCGTTCATCGACCCCTTCCTCGAATGGGTGCTCGCCCATATCGACGCGAAGTACCAGCGCGTCCGCTATACCGGCCGGCCGGCCGCCGCCTCGCCGGCGACAGGCCTGATGTCCAAGCATCTGTCGCAGCTCGCCGCATTCCTTGAGGATGCATTGGGCGGTTAAAACAAGAGGGGCGCAATGGCTTATTTCTTTCTGAGACTGCAGCCGCCGCGCCCCACTTTCCCGCATGACGGGACCGGGGAGGAAATGGCGGCGATGAAACGCCATGCCGAATACTGGCATCGGAACGCTCTTGCGGGATCGGCGATCATCGTCGGCCCCGTCTTCGAGGGTGAAGGCGCCTGGGGCATGGCGATCGTCGAGGTCGAGGATCAGGCGGCGGCGCAGGTTCTTGCCGACGGCGATCCGATCATCGCTTCCGGTTTCGGTTTCCGCTTCGATATCCTGCCGATGCCCTCAATCATCTCGCGGCCGCCCGCCATCTGAAACGCATAAACGAAAACACACAAAATCAGGATCTGAACAATGGCCACAGAAATCCGCGTTCCAACTCTCGGTGAATCCGTCAGCGAGGCAACCGTCGGCACCTGGTTCAAGAAGGTCGGCGACGCCATCAAGGCCGACGAGCCGATTCTCGAGCTTGAAACCGACAAGGTGACCATCGAAGTTCCCGCACCCGCCTCCGGCACGCTTTCGGAAATCGTCGTCGCTGCCGGCGAGACCGTCGGCCTCGGCGCGCTGCTCGGCCAGATTGCCGAAGGTGCTGCCGCTGCTGCCGCGCCGGCTGCCGCTGCACCGGCCGCCGCGCCTGCTGCTCCGGCTCCCGCCCAACCGGCCGCTGCTGCTCCGGCCCAGCCGGCGGTTGCTGCCGCTGCTGCGTCGTCGTCGAGCGCGTCCGTCTCCACCATGCCGCCGGCACCGGCAGCTTCGAAGATGCTTGCCGAAAGTAACCTTTCCGCCCATCAGGTCGACGGTAGCGGCAAGCGCGGCCAAGTGCTGAAGGGCGATGTCATCGCCGCCGTTGCCAAGGGCATTTCCGCTCCGGCGGCCGCACCTGCGGCGAAGCCTGCCGCCGCGCGCGGCCCGTCGACGGTCGAGGATGCCTCGCGCGAAGAGCGCGTGAAGATGACGCGCCTGCGCCAGACGATCGCCAAGCGCCTCAAGGATGCGCAGAACACCGCCGCCATGCTGACCACCTACAATGAGGTGGACATGAAGGCGGTCATGGACCTGCGCAACAAGTACAAGGACATTTTCGAGAAGAAGCACGGCGTCAAGCTCGGCTTCATGGGCTTCTTCACCAAGGCGGTGACGCATGCGCTGAAGGAACTGCCGGCCGTCAACGCCGAAATCGACGGCACTGACGTCATCTACAAGAACTACTGCCATGTCGGCATGGCCGTCGGCACGGACAAAGGTCTCGTCGTTCCCGTCATCCGTGACGCCGACCAGATGTCGATCGCCGAAATCGAGAAGGAGCTCGGCCGTCTTGCCAAGGCAGCCCGTGATGGCTCGCTCTCCATGGCCGACATGCAGGGCGGCACCTTCACCATCACCAATGGCGGCGTTTACGGTTCGCTGATGTCTTCGCCGATCCTCAACGCGCCGCAGTCCGGCATTCTCGGCATGCACAAGATCCAGGAGCGGCCGGTTGCGATCGGCGGTCAAGTGGTCATCCGTCCGATGATGTATCTGGCGCTGTCCTACGATCACCGCATGGTCGATGGCAAGGAAGCGGTCACCTTTCTCGTGCGCGTCAAGGAAAGCCTGGAAGATCCGGAACGTCTGGTTCTCGATCTCTAAGGGGAGCGCTTTCGATGCGGAACCGGATCATGCGAGCGGCGCGCCTTCTTCTTTGCGCTGTCGCCACGCATGTCCCGGTCTCCGCATCGGCTGCCGGCTGGGATGTCGGCAAAGCAAGCAGCAATTTCGACTTGGTGGCGCTCAGCGATGCCGAACTCTCCGGCCGGTCGATCGGCGTCATCCATATGGGCAATGTCGAACTGACCTCGGGGCGCATCGTTGCCGCCGATCCGCTGGCCCAGCCCGACCGTCCGGCGCTCGCAAGAACGGTTGCGCCTGGCGAGTATCCGGTGACGCTCTACCAGGCCTTCGGGCGCATCGCCGCTGCCAGCATGCGGTTTGCCGGGGGCAAGCCGGATCGTTGGGAGCTTGCGGTCCTGCCAGGGCAGGACCCGGCGACGCTGAAGGACGGCGAGATCTTCGGCTATCCCGTCGATGCCGGCCTCGGCTGCTACATGGATGCCGATACGCTTGATCTGATCGGAGAGCGCGAGGCCCAGGTGCAGGCGCAGAAAGCGGGTTCCGACGTCAACTATTACGACGACGTGCTGGCGTCGGACCTCAACGCGAACAAGGGCATTTATGCGCTGCACCGGCCGGTCGCCGGCAGACGAGGCAATGTCGCCGTGTTCTGGAGCGGCTGGGGCGACGGTTTCTATCCGGTCTTCTGGGGGCTAGACGGGCATGGTCGTGCGCTGGTGCTGCTGACGGATTTCAGCGTTGTCGAGAATGCCGACGGGCGCAAGGAGCCGAAGCTGCAATGAGCGGAAGGACCGGGATCACGACGCGACGGACAGGCGTGGCTGCAATGGCAGCCGCCGCGTTTTTCGTCGTTCCGGCCTCCACCTTCGGTGCCGCATGCAAGCAGGAGCAGGCTGTCTACGTCGATCGCGACGGTGCCTATGAATTGCGCTTTGCACCGCTGAATTCTCCATCGGCCGCCGCCAGCAACCAGTTCAAGGTCAGCGCGCTGAAGACACCTGTCGTGATGGAAGGTTATGTCATGCCGTCGGAAGATCCGGTGCGCGCCATCGGCATCCTGATGTTCAACTGCCCCGAGGGTGATGCGACCGGCGCCGATCTCAATGGCTGCACGGTCTGGCAGGGCGCCGTCTACGGCATGAATGCCGAGGGCGAGGTGGACAATCTACAGCCCGAAGGCGCTGCGGCGGCCGAAAAGCTCGTGCTTCCCGGCCTTGGTCCCGCCATCCGCGAATCCAGCGCCTGGGGCGAGGGCAAGGCCGTGGTGGCACCCTGGGACGTGCTGACATTTAAGGAGTGTGCGACATGAGCGATACACCTGTGGTTCTCATTACCGGCGGAAGCCGCGGTATCGGCGCTGCGGCTTCACGGCTCGCCGCGCGCCAGGGCTGGCGTGTTGCGGTGAACTACGCCGCCAACGGTCAAGCCGCGGATGCCGTCGTGGCTGCGATTGTCGAGGATGGCGGTGAGGCCGTGGCGATCCAGGGCGATGTCGGCAAGGCCGCGGATATTGTCTCGATGTTTACGGCGGTCGACCGGCATTTTGGCCGGCTCGACGGGCTCGTCAACAATGCCGGCATCGTCGATTATCCGCAGCGCGTCGACGAGATGTCGGTAGAGCGGATCGAGCGCATGCTGCGCGTCAATGTGACCGGGTCGATACTCTGCGCGGCAGAGGCCATACGCCGCATGTCGAGCCGGCATGGCGGCAAGGGCGGGGCGATCGTCAACATCTCGTCGATGGCGGCGATCCTCGGTTCGGCGACGCAGTATGTCGACTATGCCGCCTCGAAGGCGGCGATCGACACGTTCACCGTCGGGCTGGCGCGTGAGGTCGCAGCCGAGGGTATCCGCGTGAATGCGATAAGGCCCGGCGTCATCGAAACCGACCTCCATGCCTCCGGCGGCCTGCCGGATCGGCCGCGCGAACTGGCGCCGTCGATCCCGATGCAGCGCGCGGGCACGCCCGCGGAGGTGGCGGATGCGATCCTCTATCTTCTTTCACCTTCGGCTTCCTATATAACCGGCGCGATCCTCAATGTGAGCGGCGGCCGCTAGAACGACAGGGCGAAAAACAGCATGCAATATCGTCTCGAACCCCTCGGCCTGATACCGCGCGCGGCCGATTAAACGAAAAATCCAAAGGGAAAAACGAAGCAATGTCCTACGATGTGATCATTATCGGAACCGGCCCGGGCGGCTATGTCTGCGCCGTCAAGGCGGCCCAGCTTGGCCTTAAGGTCGCCGTCGTTGAAAAGCGGGCGACCTATGGCGGCACCTGCCTGAACGTCGGCTGCATTCCGTCGAAGGCGTTGCTGCATGCCTCCGAAATGTTCCATCAGGCTGGCCACGGGATGAGCGCGCTCGGTATCGACGTTCCGGCGCCGACGCTCAATCTCGGCAATATGATGGCCCACAAGGATGCGACGGTGAAGTCGAATGTCGACGGCGTCGCCTTCCTCTTCAAGAAGAACAAGATCGATGCCATCAAGGGCACCGGCAAGATCGTCTCGGCCGGCAAGGTCTCCGTCACCGCCGATGACGGCAACGTGCAGGAGATCGAAGGCAAGAACATCGTCATCGCCACCGGTTCCGACGTCGCCGGCATTCCCGGCGTGCAGGTCGAAATCGACGAAAAGACCATCATCTCGTCCACCGGCGGCATCGCGCTGGAGAAGGTGCCGGAAACGCTGATCGTCGTCGGCGGCGGCGTCATCGGGCTTGAGCTCGGTTCCGTCTGGTCGCGCCTCGGCGCCAAAGTCACCGTCGTCGAATATCTCGACACCATCCTTGGCGGCATGGACGGCGAAGTCTCCAAGCAATTCCAGCGCATGCTGGCCAAGCAGGGCATCGATTTCAATCTCAGCGCCAAGGTCACCGGCGTCGAGAAGGGCGAAAAGGGTGCCAAGGTCACCTTCGAACCGGTCAAGGGCGGCGACAAGGTGACGCTCGATGCCGAGGTCGTGCTGATCGCCACCGGCCGCAAGCCCTATACGGCGGGTCTTGGCCTCGAAGAGGCCGGTGTTACTCTCGACAATCGCGGCCGTGTCGAGATCGACGGTCACTACAAGACCAATGTCGCCGGCATCTATGCCATCGGCGATGTGGTCAAGGGGCCGATGCTGGCGCACAAGGCGGAAGACGAGGGCGTGGCGCTTGCCGAAATCCTCGCCGGGCAGCATGGCCATGTGAACTACGAAGTCATTCCGAGCGTCGTCTACACCCAGCCGGAAATCGCTTCCGTCGGCAAGACCGAGGAAGAGCTGAAGGCGGCAGGCGTCGCCTACAAGGTCGGTAAGTTCCCCTTCACGGCGAACGGCCGGGCGCGTGCGATGCTGGCGACGGACGGCTTCGTCAAGATCCTTGCCGACAAGGAAACCGACCGGGTGCTCGGCGGCCATATCGTCGGCTTCGGTGCCGGCGAGATGATCCACGAGATCGCCGTGCTGATGGAATTCGGCGGTTCGTCGGAAGATCTCGGCCGTACCTGCCACGCGCATCCGACAATGTCGGAAGCGGTGAAAGAGGCTGCGCTCGCAACCTTCTTCAAGCCGATCCATATGTGATCTCACATATTCGCAACAACGCATGCAGCCGCTTGCCGTGAGGCAGGCGGCTGTTTTATTGGGTGCGTATCGGGAGTTGGAAAGCAGCGTGCTCAGTCGGACGACGACCAGCTGACGCCTACGGCCTCAGTTCACCGCTGTCACGGTGAAGCCCTGCTGTCGCAGCAGTTCGATGACACCGTCTTTGCCGGGCAGATGCAGGGCACCGACGGCCATGAAGACGTTGCCGCTGTCGAGGATGGGCGCTGCGCGCTCGGCCATCACCTTGTTGCGGTCAAGGATGACGCGCTGCTCGAAGGCGGCATAATCGCTGTTTTCGCCTTCCTCCTCCGGGGTCACGGTTTTCAGCATCGGCATGGTCATGCCGATGTCGCCGGAGAGGTAGAGGTCGGTCATCGTCTCGACGACGTCGCTCATCTTGTTGCCGAGTTCCAGCGTCTGGATCAGCGATTTCAGATGGAATTCGACCGGCAGATCGGCCATGGCCTGGATCTGCTCGGCAAGGGTTTCAAGCCCTTTGACCTGTTTGCCCTGAGCAATGGCATCGGTGGCGATCTTCTGGTCGAGGAACTTCGCGCCTTTTGCCTTGCGGGCGATTTCGCAGGCCGGCAGGGCAACGGCGCTGGAAATCATCCAGGGCCGCATCCGGGAAACGGCGCTGATCGGGATACCGCGCTGCTTGAGGCCGGTTTCGAGACGCTTGTAGTCCTCGGGAGAAAGCAGCTTGTCGATCGTCGTGCCGTCGGTGAACATCGTCAGCTCCGGCTTTGCGAGCAGGGCGGCGGTCGCCTTCCGCTCATCGAGGATCTCGTCGGATTCGATGATGATCGTGTCGGCGGCGTCATGGGCTGCCTGGGCGCGCGGCGGCAGGGCCAGCACGCGCGGATCGGTGACATGCATGCTGCCGAGCAGCCACGAGGGTGCAAGTCCCGGCTTCTCGATCTTCCAGAAGATGCCTTTGCCGTTCGGCGTGGCGTCGGCTTCCTTCAGCGCCTCTGCGTAGCGGGCTGGGTCGGTCTGTTGCAACTCGACCATCAGATTGCGGCCGGTGCAGGCGACGTCTTCGGCTGCTGCCGGCCTTGCCGTCATGAAGGCAGCAAACAGGGCGGCAAGAAGCAGCATGTGAAAGCCTGCGATCAGCCAGAGCAACAGATTGGCCGGCACTGCGAGGTAAGACGTCCGGCTGCCGATTGATGTCGTCATGATAGGTGTTCCGATCACATGCTATAGGCTTCATGCTCTACGCCCGGCTTGCGCATATTCCTTTAAGAGAATGCGTTAACGAAACTTAAAGCGCATCGCACTGGCCGGATTCATGCAGTGCGCCACTGGGCCACATGCACTATGCGCGCGGATGCGCCCGATCATACACCTCGAGCAGCCGCGATGCATCGACGCCGGTATAGACCTGCGTTGTGGAAAGGCTGGCATGGCCGAGCAGTTCCTGGATGGTGCGCAGATCACCGCCGCCGGCAAGCAGATGGGTGGCGAAGGAGTGGCGCAGTGCATGCGGTGTCGCCGTCTCCGGCAGACCGAAGGCGCTGCGCATCTTCTGCATGGTGCGCTGGATGATCGCTGCCTGCAGCTTGCCGCCGCGGGCGCCGCGAAACAGCGGTTCTCCACTTTCCAGATGATATGGGCAGAGCGCCCGGTACTTCTCGACGGCATCGAAGACCACAGACAGCAGCGGCACCAGCCGCGTCTTGTTGCCCTTGCCGGTGATGCGCAGCGTCGTCGCGCCCTTCTGCAGGTCGGCGGGAGTAAGATCCAGCGCTTCGGAGATGCGCAGGCCGCAGCCGTAGAGCAGCGTCATGACAGCCGCGTCGCGCGCAGCAATCCAGGGTTCGTCATGGAGCTGGGCGGCGTCGCTGACGACGGTGATCGCCTGGGTGTCTGACAGCGGCTTGGGCAGTGATTTCGGCTGTTTCGGCGAGCGCACCGCGGCAGCGCCGGCGGCATTGACCAGGCCCTTCTTTTCGAGATGGCGCAGCAGCGAGCGAAGACCAGCGAGATTGCGGCCGAGCGATCGGGCGCCGGAGCCCTGCTTTCGCCGGGCCGCCAGGAAGGCGCGGAAATCGGCGGGGCGCAACTCCCTGATATCGCGGAGCGTCGCCGGGCCGGCAAGATGACCGGTCAGGAAGGTCAGAAACTGGCGGGTATCGCGCTCGTAGGCGTCGAGCGTGTGCTCGGAAAGACGGCGCTCCCGGGCGAGGTTTTCGAGCCACGCGGCCCGTTCCGCCATCAGGCGCTGATCGGCGATAACAAGCAGTTCGTTCACGTTGCGGGCCTTGATTTTGCCTTCAAGTCCGCCAATTTGGAGCAGGAACAGTTATGGAATTGCTAATGCCGGCCAAGCCTTTGTCATCCTTCGATCATATTCTACTGCGATAGCTTATACCCCATAGACAGGATCTTTCATGGCACGGCGCGATTCCATGACGGCTTTCGGACAGCTCGCGGAAGCGATCGCTCTCGTTTCACAGGGAAAGCCCGGTCATATCGTCGATACCCTGATTGCCGAACGCGGCCAGATGATCGTGAAGAATCCGCTCTGGCCGGTCATGCGGCCATTCCTCTATACGCTGCTGCGCTACAACAAGGCGCTGGAATTCGCCAATGCCGTCGCTAAAATGCCGGGCTTCCAGTCGTTCGAATATCTGAGCGACGTGCTGAAACTCGACATCGGCATCACCAATGGCGAACGCATTCCCGATACCGGCGGCTTCATCCTCGTCAGCAACCATCCGACCGGCATCGCCGACGGCGTTGCCGTGTTCGATCTTTTGAAGGCGCGACGGCCGGACATGATGTTCTTTGCCAATCGTGATGCCATCCGCGTCAATCCGCGCTTTGCCGAAATGATCATTCCCGTCGAATGGCGGGAGGAGCACAAGAGCAAGCTGAAAGCGCGCGAAACGCTGCAGCTGACCAACCATGCGGTGAAGGAAGGCAAGGCGACAGTGCTCTTTCCCTCAGGCCGCATCGCCTATTGGGCGAACGGCCGGCTGAATGAACGTCCGTGGAAGACTTCGGCCGTCGGGCTGGCGCGCAAATACAATCTGCCGATCCTTCCCGTCCATATGACCGCACGCAATTCCGGCCTGTTCTACTGGCTGGCGAAATGGTCGACGGAGCTTCGCGACATGACCGTGTTCCACGAACTGCTGAACAAACGTGGCGACCGCTTCGATTTCGTCATCGGCAACCTCATTCCGGCCGAACAGCTGGACGGCGACCTCAACGAGGTGACGAAGGCGCTGGAGAAACATACGGTGCATGACATGGCAGTCGATGGTGACGCGAGTTTCGTGCCGGTCGGCCTGCCGGTTGCGGCGACGCGCCGCGAGATTCCGGTTCCTGCAATCTAACCACCGGCATTGCCATGACGATCGATATCCGCCGGATCCGCGATCGGTTGCCGCAGGGGATCGCAGATCTTGAAAGCGAGGCCCGGCGGGAGGGCCATCGCCATGTCGCCCGCCTTATCGACGAATGGTCGGCCGGCGATAACAGGTTCGAACGTCACGGTGAAAGGCTGCTTGGCGCCTATGTCGATGACGCGCTCGTCGGCATCGGCGGGATGACCGTCGACCCCGCCATGTCAGGGGCGCTGCGGATGCGGCGTTTCTACATTCGTCCGGCAATGCGCGGGCGCGGCATCGGCCGGATGCTTGCCCTGGCTCTGCTCGACCATGCACGTTCCTGCTGCATCGTCGTCACCGTTCATGCGGGAAACGATGGTGCGGCGAAGTTCTGGGAGTCGCTCGGGTTTCAGCCCCACGGACGAGATGGACATACGCATCTGCTCGCGCTGCAGCACCATAGCGATGATCCAGCGGCTTCGGATTTGCGCCAGTGTGTTACGCCCCGATCTCCTTGAGGCGGATGGTCTGGCGCGCCAGCAAGCGCTCGACATCGGCAATATCCAGCGCCGAGAGCTTGGCGCCCGGCTTGCGCAGGGTGGCGGACTTGATCACACCGCGCTTGGCAAGCACATATTTGCGCGAGGCAAGACCGATACCCTGCTGCTGTTCGTAGCGGGCGAGCGGCAGATAGGCATCGAAGATCGCATGGGCGCGATCGGGATTTCCGGCGGCATAGGCCTCGACGACACCAACCATCATCTCCGGATAACAAAAACCGGTCATGGCGCCATCGGCGCCGCGGCCCATTTCTTCGGGCAGGAAAAGCCCGCCATTGCCGCAAAGGATGGAGATGCGCCGCATGGCGCCCTTGTCGCTGGCGGCGCGAAGTGCCGAGATCTTCGACAGACCCGGCCAATCCTCATGTTTGAGCATGACGCAGTTCGGTACCTCGTTGACGATGCGCTCGATGACCTTGGGCGCGATCGTCACATTGGTGGTGAGCGGATAATCCTGCAGCACGAAGGGCGTATCGCCGAGGGCCTCGCCGACCGACTGGTAGAAGGCGAAAGCCTGATCGTCGGTCTTAACGGTCCAGGGTGGCGCGACCATGACGCCGGCGGCGCCCCCGCCCATGACGGCTTCGGCGAGTTCGCTCATCGGCGCAAGCCCTGGCGCCGAAACGCCGACGACGACGGGAAGGCGCCCGTCGAGGCGTTTCAACACCCGTTCGACGACTATCCGCGATTCCTCGGCCGTCAGCTTCGGAGCCTCGCCGAGCTGACCAAGCACCGTCAGGCCGGTGACGCCGGCATCCTCATAGAAATCGACCATGCTGTCGATGCTGGCGAGATCGAGCGCGCCGTCATCGGTGAACGGGGTTACGGCGATCACATAGACGCCTTTGGCATCCTCAGTCAGTCTGGCCATTGGTGCTCTCCAATTCAGCGGCCGAAGAACAGCGCTTCGGCATTTCGAACAAAAATCTTTTCAGCAATCGCGGGGTCGTCGATGGCGGCCTGCATGGTCTCTACCAGCTCGGCGTCATCGGGCATGCCGTCCCACAATTCGGTGTGCGGCCAATCGCTGCCCCAGAGCAGCCTCTCCGCATGGCTGGCGGCAAGAGCGCAGGTGACCTCGGCAAAACCGTCGTAATTCACGTCCTTCGTCAGACGATAGGGCGCGGTGACTTTGACGTAGGCCTCGGCTCTGTCCATCAGTCTTTTCAGCGCATCGACATGCAATGATCTCGTCTCTCTGGCAAGCGGAATGAAGCCGAGATGGTCGATGACGATGGGCAGGCGGATGCCGGACAGCGTTGCCGCAATATCGGGAAGTTGTTCGGGATTGATCTGCAACTGCAGCGACCAGCCGAGAGGGGCAATGCTTTCCGCCAGTGTTCTGGCGGCGGCGAGTGGGAGGCCGCCCTTGTTGCGCGTATTGATCCGCACGCCGCGCACGCCGAGCCGGTCGAGCCGCTCTAGCTCGGTTTCTGCGGTTTCGGGATCGATGACGACGATGCCGCGCAGACGATCTGGATAGGCGGCCAGCGCCTCGAGCAGCACCCTGTTGTCGAGGCCATAGACGCTTGGCTGCACCAATACGCCCCTGGCGATGCCGAGGCTGCCGGAGAATTCGATCCAGTCGGCAATCGTCGCGATGTCAGGCGTGTAGCTGCGTGGGGTGTTGAGCCGAGCGCCGGCGCGAAAGACGTGGAAATGCGTATCGACCGTGCCTTGCGGCAGTGCGGCCCGCGGCAGCCGGGTCAACGGCCGGCGGGGCAGGCAAAGCGGTGCCTCCATATCAGCGGCGCTCATCGCGCGTCGAGCTCCTCGCTTTGCAGGAAGTCGAAGTCGGCGCCTTCGTCAGCCTGGAGCACGCGCTCCTGGTAGAGCTTGGCATAGCCGCGCGCCGGGGCCGGGGAGGGGCGATTGACGACATCAAGCATGCGGCGATCGAATTCTGCCTGGTCGATATCGAGATCGATACGCCGGCCCTCGACGTCGAGGCGAATGCGATCGCCGGTGCGGACGATCGCCAGAGGGCCGCCATCGGCCGCCTCAGGCGCGATATGGAGGATGATCGTGCCGAAGGCCGTGCCGCTCATGCGGGCATCGGAAACCCGCACCATGTCCTTCACACCCTGCCGCGCGAGCTTGCGGGGGATGGGTAGATAGCCGGCTTCCGGCATGCCGGGCGCACCCTTTGGCCCGGCATTGCGCAGAACCAGAACGTCATCGGCATGGACGTCGAGATCGTCGCTGTCGATGCGCAGCGTCAAATCCTCGACGGAATCGAAGACCACCGCGCGTCCGATATGCTGGAGCAGTTCCTTGGAGGCAGCCGATTGTTTGATGACGGCGCCGCGCGGCGCAAGATTGCCGTACAGGACGGCGATCGTTCCGATCGGCTTCAACGGTTTCTCGACGGTGCGGATGATGGTCTGGCCCGGTTCGTCGACGACATCGTCGATGATTTCGCCGATCGTTCTGCCGTAGACCGTCGGGGCGCTGCCGTCGATTTCATGGCGCACCGCCTTCAACAGAGCCGGGACGCCGCCCGCCTCGTGGAACTGCTCCATATAATGCTGGCCGGAGGGCTGCAGGTCGACGAGCAGGGGAATGCTTCGGCCCAGCCGGTCGAGTTCGGCCATGTCGAGGCGCAGGCCGAGGCGGCCGGTGATTGCGGCAAGATGGACGACGGCATTGGTCGAGCCGCCCATCGCCTGCAGCGCGACGAGACCGTTGCGGATTGCTTGCGGCGTCAGGATATCGCGCACCGTCGGGGCAGCCTCATCCATGGCGAGACGCGCGGCGACACGGCCCGTCTCCTCGGCAAGGCGGACCCGTTCGGATTCGACGGCGGGCGCCGAACCGGCGCGAGGGAGGCAGAGACCCATGACTTCGGTGAGGTTCGCCATGGTGCTCGCGGTGCCCATCACCGTGCAGGTGCCGATCGAGCTGGCCAGCTTATTGTTGACCTCGGCGATCTCGGCCTCGTCGATCTCTCCGGCGCGGAAGCGTCCCCAGAAGCGGCGGCAATCCGTACAGGCGCCAAGCCGTTCGCCCTTGTGGTGGCCGACGGCCATCGGGCCGGTCGGCAGGAAGATCGCCGGTATCTCGCTGCTGGCGGCCGCCATGATCTGGGCCGGCAGGGTCTTGTCGCAGCCGCCGATCAGGACGACGGCATCCATCGGCTGGGCGCGGATCATCTCTTCCGTTTCCATCGCCATCAGATTGCGCAGATACATCGAGGTCGGCGAGGCAAAGCTCTCGTGGATCGAGATCGTCGGAAACACCATGGGCATCGCACCCGCCAGCATCACGCCGCGTTTGGTTGCCTCGATGAGTAGCGGCACATTGCCGTGACAGGGATTGAAATCACTGTAGGTATTGGCGATGCCGACGATCGGACGGTCGAGCGCATCGTCCGAATAACCCATGGCCTTGATGAATGCTTTGCGCAGGAAAAGGGAGAATCCCTGATCGCCATAACTCGTCAGCTTGCGGCGAAGACCGTTCGACAAACTTGTTCCTCCCTCGCCAAATTGATCCATGGCCGTGGTGTCAGCGTAGAGGGATACGGCAGATTGTCAATAAATAAGATGGTGTCACTGTATCGTATTTTTGGACTTCTTCGGCGATCACCATAAAATATAATGAAAATATCCGCAATTCGCGCTTTCGTTCGAAAATCAGATGATTTGGCTTTTGCAAGGAAGCAGGGTAGATTATTGATAAAATGGGATTGAATGCAGAGGAAGCGCGATGATGGGAACGGGACGACGGCGTATCGGCATTGTCGGTGCCGGCTGGGTTAGTGCCTACCATCTGCCTGCATGGATGCGGCAATCGGAAAGAGCTGAGGTCGTGGCGATTGTCGACCCGTCGCCGAGCGCCATCGAAGCCCGGCTTGCCGCCTTCGATATCGCGCGCAATTATGCGAGCGTGCAGGCGATGCTGGATGCCGAGCAGCTCGATGCCGTTGATATCTGCGCGCCGCGGGAATTCCATGTCGAACTGGTCCGGCTGGCGGCGGCAAAGGACCTCGACATCATCTGCCAGAAGCCGCTCGCGCCCTCCTACGGCGAGGCGGTCGACCTGCTGGCAAGCCTTTCCGGCAGGGGCAGGCTGATGATCCACGAGAACTGGCGGTTCCGCGCTTATTATCGGCGGCTGAAGGCGTGGCTCGACGAGGGGCTTGCCGGCGAGATCCGGCAGGTGCAGTTCGAATTCCTGTCCAGCGGCATGATCGCGGATGCGGAGGGAAAGAGACCGGCGCTGGTGCGCCAGCCGTTCTTCCGGACGCAGCAGCGATTGCTGGTCATGGAGGTCATGATCCATCATCTCGATACGCTAAGATATCTTCTGGGCGAGATGGAGGTGGTCAATGCCCGGCTTGAGAGGAGCAATCGGGATATCGTCGCGGAGGATGTCGCAAGCGTCGTCCTGCGCCGGACGAGCGATGGCGTCCTCGTCACCATCAATGCCAATCTCGCCGTGCATGGCGCGCCGCCGTCGCCGCGCGATCATCTACGCATCTTCGGGACGCGCGGCACGCTCGAACTGAACGGCAATCTGCTCTCGGCCGAGGGTGCGCGGCAGCGCCGGGAAAGCTTCGATCCTGACGAGACCTACCAGGGCGCCTATGACGCGACCATTGCGCATTTCCTCGACAGCCTCGATGGAAAGGTGGCGATGGAGACATCGCCGGGCGATAACATCAAAACGCTTGCTCTTGTCGAGGATATCTATCGCCTGAGCCGGTTCGACCCAGAACGCAATCCACTGTAACATGGCCCGCCGTTAGAGCGCCGCGCGTCCGGCAGGACGCGCTAAGGACGCTCTACCACATTAAATTGGCGCATAATCCTTTTCCGAAAATCGACTTCGATTTTCGGGGTTATGCTTCAGAGGAGATGACATTTGCAGACGCTCAACGAAAGCCGCGAAGACGGCATCGAGCATGATGATCTAAGCATTGCCCGCGCGCTGGAGGAAGACATCATTTTCGGGCGGCTAGCGCCTGGAACCCGCCTGACCGAAGACACGCTTCTTGCCCGCTTTCACGTCACGCGCCATTTCGCCCGGCAGGCGATCGTGCAGCTCGAGACTATGGGCATCGTGGTTCGGGAGCGCAACAAGGGGGCGACGGTCCGTTCGCTGACGGCTCGCCAGGTCCAGGAAATCTACGACGTTCGGGAATTGCTGCAACGGCAGGCAGCATTGTGGATAAAACTGCCGGCGCCCGAGGCATTGATCGAGGAACTGCTGGCGCTGCACGAGGAGCATGGCCGCCATATCGAATCCGGCTATCTGAGGGGTGTGCACGAGGCCAACGACAAATTCCATCTGACGCTCTTCGGCGCCTGCGGCAATACGCATCTCGTGCAATCGATCGAGCTCTATATGCGGCTCAGCCTGCCGGTGCGCGCCAATTCGATGTCGAGCAAGGAATCGCTGCGCATCTCGCACGAACATCACCGGCTGATGATCGAGATGCTGCGCGGTGGGGATAACTGGGTTCTCGCCCAGCTCTGCGTCGACCATCTGCAGCCGAGCAAGAAACGTTATCTTGCCTTTGTCAGCGAGAATTGACCGGTCGTTTGAAAGGGAGCGCAATCATTCGATTGCGCTCCCTTCGCCTACCGGCTCACCAATCGAGGCGCAGGAGAGACACGCCCTGACGCGGTAGGGAGACCCTGAGGGCGATCTTGCCGTCATCGACCTTGACCCACGTCTGACCGTCGATCTCGGCGAGCTTTCCCGAGGCTTCCAGTCTGGCATAGTCTTCGCCGGCCGGATTCTGCGGCTTGCCCATCGCTTTCCAGACGCCGAAGGCGTTGGAATGCTCCTCGTCCATCCTGAAATGCCTGAGCGAGGCGGACTTGTCGCCCCAGCCGTCGAGATTGACCGTGATGTCTGCGGACGGCCCGGCTTCATCATCGTCGTGGTAGTGCCAGACGAGAATGGATACTCCCTTGTCGTCGCGGGTCGCCACGACGTTGACATCGGGCTTGCCGCGAACGCCATGGCTCATGATATCTTCGATATCACGGCGATAATCGCTTGCCGATTCCAGCCATTCGCCGCCGAGTTTGCCGAGCATGCGGAAGCCGTTGAGGACAGCCTTGTCGACGCCGTTGGTGGCAAGATCGCGGAAGCCGTCGAAGTAGGGCTGGTCGTCGAAGAGGAAGGCCCAGGTGACCGCGCCTTCGATATGGATGTTGGCGCGTCTTGCTAGCTCATAGGTGCGGATCATGCTTTCCACGACATAGACTCCGTAGAGCGGGCCGTTGCGATAGCCGTTCTGCGGATGGACGCGTGCGGAGCAGGCCGCACAGCCTTCCGGATCGGATTCGCCGATCACCACGGGCAGGTGGCGGAGTTCCGGAAATTCGTTGATGATGGCAAGGTTCGTCTCGATGTCGCGGAGCTGCTTGTGCAGGCCCATCCGCACGTGACCCTCGTAGATCACGGGATTGCCCTTGGCGTGGAAGGCGAGGAAATCGATCGGCGACTTGTTGTCGACCACGTGCTTGAGGAAGGCGCGCAGAAAGGTTTGGGCTTTTTCATTGGCAAAGGCGCCGCAGGTGTGCGGCCCGCCGACGCGGGCCTTCGGAAGCACGCGCTTCAAGGCCTTGGCGCTGACGTCATACATTTCGCAAAATTGCGGGATGGTGCCGGTCCAATAGTGGCCGTCCGGCTCGTTCCAGACTTCCCATGGCCAGCTTGAAACGACGTCCTCACCATATCTTTCGGCCAGATGGCGCGCCCATGCTTCGATCAGGTCGCCCCATTTCTTCAGGTCCGTCGGCGGGGCCGTCCAGCCGGTGGTGATCGTTGCGTATTTGTCAGCCGGTTCCCATTGGTGGCGATAAGGGCCGTCGAAGTCGGAGAGCGCTTCGGGCGTGAAGCCGATCTGAATCAGCGGAATGTTGCCGGCTTCGACATAGGTGTCGAAGATCTTGTCGATGATTGTCCAGTCGTAGACCGGATTGCCGTTCGCATCCTCGGTATAGGCATTGGTCGAACCCCATTTGAGGGCAGGCAGGCCATCGCCGCTGGTCAGAAGATTGTGCGCGCGGATGCGGGGCGGCTCGGGGCTGAGCTCTGTCAGTTCCTTGAGCAGCTTCCTGCCGTGCGGGGAGTAAGTGTAGTTCGGCTCGTCGTATCCGAACCAGTTCCATAAGGGTTCGTATTTGCCGGTCGGGCGGTTGGCGTGAACGGAGATTGTCACGTCATAGGGGCTGCTCATCCTAGTGTCCTCTTGAGCGGTCATGCCAAAGCCTCCTCCCGAAAGCAGCTGACCTGTCTGGTGATGAAGTGCGGCCTCTTGGGAGGGGCGCCGCGCTCGCCGCAAAAGCTAAGCGAAATGCTCATTTTGTCAATAATATAAAAAGTCGATCATCGCCACGCGGCAAAAAAGCCTGAAAATGCGCTATTTTTTACGACTGACAAAATTATCAGTTGCCGTTTCTCAAAAAATTGTCGATAACTATGGCGTGAGTTCGCCCGCCGCCGAGGAGTGCATGTGTCCCTGCGGCACGCGCAGGTAGGGGTTCGCTGGACGCCATCGTCAATTGCTTACGGGAAGCGCTCGCCGTGGCGAGTTGAGGAGGAGGAACATCCGATGAAGTTCCGTAAATATGCAGCCATTGCCTTGTTGTCTCTCATGGCCCTTCCGGCATTTGGGCAGGATTTCATTGCCGGCATACCGCGCAACGAAACGCTGATCATCCAGGGCACGCCGCAGCAGAATGCCGACTGGTTCAACGTCTGGGCTCCGGGCGGTGGGGCGGCGGCAAACCTCAACGGCCTGCAGCAGCTGACCACCGATACGCTGTGGTTCATCAATCCCGAGGGCGGCAAGGATGCCTGGCAGAATGCGCTGGCCAGCGAACCGCCGAGCTACAACGCCGATTTCACCGAGATGACGGTGAAATTGCGCAAGGGCATCTTCTGGAGCGACGGCGTCGAATTCACCAGCGACGACGTGGTCTATACCGTGCAGACTCAGATCGATCATCCCGGCATGGCCTGGAGCGCGCCCTTCACCGTCAATGTCGCGAGCATCGAAAATCCGGATCCGCAGACGGTCGTCTTCCATCTGAAGAAACCGAACTCACGTTTCCACACGCTTTTCACCGTGCGTTGGAATGCCGCCTGGATCATGCCGAAGCACGTCTTCGAGAAGGCCGCAGATCCGCTGTCCTTCAGTAACAACCCGCCGGTTTCGCTCGGCCCCTACCAGCTGCAGAGCTATGACAAGGGCGGCAACTGGACGATCTGGAAGCTGCGCGACGACTGGCAGCGCACGTCGATCGGTCTGGCTGCGGCACAGGCGCCCGAGGTCAAATACGTCGTCTATCGTGCGGCCGGCAATCCGGAAGCTCGCGTCATCGAACAGCGCAACCACAATCTCGACGTCATCAACGACATGGCGCCCGAGGGCATGTTCTCGATCATGCGCGACAGCAAGACCACAGCCTCCTGGCTAAAGGGCTTCCCGTTTGCGCATCCGGACCCGACGCTGCCTTCCGTTCTCTTCAATACGAAGAAGGCGCCCTTCGACAACAAGGACGTGCGCTGGGCTCTCGCTCTGCTGATCGATATCCGTGAAGTGGCGCTCGGCTCCTACCGCGGCGCGGCGAATATCGCCGCCCTTGCCACGCCGCCGACGGGTTCTGCCCCAGACGATTATTACGCACCGATGCAGGACTGGCTGACGAATTTCGAGCTCGACACCGGGTCTCGCAAGATCAAGCCCTACGATCCGAACATCTCGGCGCAGATCGCCAATATGGTGCGCGGCCAATGGGCCGATCAGATCCCGACCGATCCGGCCAAGCTGCAGCGCACATTCGGCTTCGGCTGGTGGAAGAAGGACGTTGAGGCTGCAACCGAGCTGCTGCAGAAGGCAGGCTTCAAGAAAAGCGGCCGACAGTGGGTGAAGCCTGACGGCACGCCCTTTGCGATCCGCCTGCAGGTGGAAGGCGATGCCATCCCGACGCTTGCCCGCGCCGGCACGGTGATCGCCCAGCAATGGACGCAAGCCGGCATCGCCACCAAGGTCGATGTCGCCGGCCCGACCAATGGCCAGCGCCTCAGCACCGGCGACTTCGAGGCGGCGATCTACTGGAGCATCGAGACCTGGGGCGGTCATCCCGACCTCTCCTTCTTCCTCGACAGCTATCATTCGGAGTTCATCAAGCCGGTCGGGCAGATCCAGCCGCCGCGCAATCTGCAGCGCTGGCAGGATCCGCGTCTCGACCAGATCATCGAGCGCAATCGGTCGATCGCCTTCGATTCGCCCGATGTCGCCAAGCTCGGCCAGGACTTCCTGAAGCTTGCCGTCGAGGAAATGCCGATGATCCCGCTGATGGCCTACAACAAGTTCGCACCCCTCGATACGACCTATTGGACCAACTATCCGAGCGCCGACAATCCCTATTCGGCCTCGGGTCCGAACTGGTCGAACATTCGCTACATGGTGGTCGGGCTGAAGGCCAATCCCGATGCGCCGAAGCCTTGATCGAGGCACAACAAAGGAAACAGCCGGCCGCCGGCTGTTTCCGTTCTGCTATTGAAGGGTCGATGTCATGAACGGCTTTCTGATCTATGCGGCAAAACGCTTTCTGCAATTTCTCTTCGTGGTCTTCACCGGCATCACGCTGGCCTTCCTGATCGCGCATTTTTCGCCGGTCGATCCGATCGAGCAGACCGTGTCGCTGTTGACGAGCTTCGGCTCCACCGATCCGCAGGCCGTCGAAATCCTCCGCGAATCGCTACGCGAGCTCTACGGCACCGGCGGCCCGCTGCTGGAGCAGTATTTCACCTTCTGGGGCCGTGTCCTGACCGGCGATTTCGGCCCGTCGCTTTCGTCTTTTCCGACTCCGGTGATGACCGTTATCGGCCGGGCACTGCCCTGGACCGTCGGGCTTCTGACGCTCGCAACGATCATTTCCTGGATTATCGGCAATTTTCTCGGCGCGCTTGCCGGCTATTTCCGCAGCAGCAAGCTGCTGAAGGTTACCGGTGTCGTCATCATGGCGCTGCAGCCGATCCCGACCTACATCATCGGTCTCAGCCTGGTGATCCTCTTCGGTTTCATCTGGCCGATCCTGCCGATCAGCGACGGCGCGCAGGTCAATCTCGCGCCGGCCTTCAACTGGGCCTTCATCAGCTCGGTGATCGAACACGGCATCCTGCCGGCCCTGACCCTCGTGCTTGTCGGCATCGGCGGCTGGTTCATCTCGATGCGCTCGCTGGTTTCGAACATCGTCACCGACGACCACGTCGTCTATGCCGAACTTGGCGGCGTGCGCTCGCGCAGCATCTTTTCGCAATATGTGGCGCGCAACGCCATGCTGCCGCAGGTCACCGGCCTGGCACTCAGTCTCGGCAACGTCTTCGGCGGCGCCGTCATCGTCGAGTTCGTCTTCAATTATCCCGGGATCGGCAAGCTTCTGATCTCCGGCATCTATTCCGGCGATTACAGCCTCGTGCTCGGTGTCACCACAATCGCCATCATCGCGGTTGCGGCCGCAGTCTTCGTGATCGACATCATCTATCCGCTGATCGATCCACGCGTGAAACTGGGATAATCCGCGATGTTCAAAGTCCTCAGAGATCTGCTGCGCTACAACAAGGAGTTCCTGCTCGGAACCATCCTGATCTCTATCATTCTGGCGCTGATCGCGGCGTCGTTCTTCTCGCCCTATGACGAGAATGCCATCTATGTGGTTGCGCCCGACATGCCGCCTTCGGCCGAATTCTGGCTCGGCACTACCTCGCGTGGCCAGGAGGTTTTCTGGCAGATCGCCGCCTCGATGCGCAATACGCTGTTCTTCGGCATCATCGTCGCCTTCGTCAGCCGCATCATCGCCATCGCCGTCGGGCTGATCTCCGGCTATATCGGTGGGCGAACCGACCAGATCATCATGGCGGTCAACGATACGCTCGGCGCATTGCCGAACATTCCTATCCTGCTGCTTCTGGTCTTCGTGCTTCGCGACCAGATGACGTGGTTCATGCTGGCGATCACCGCAGCGCTGCTCGGATGGACGCATGACAGCCGCCTGATCCGTTCGGTCGCCCTGTCTCTCCGTCAGCGGGAATTCACCCGGCACGCGGTCTTCTCGGGCATGCGCACACGGCAGATCCTCATCCGCGAACACCTGCCCTATGTCATGCCGATCGTCTTCTTCACGACGATGAACAACATGATCTGGGCGATCGGCCTCGAGGTAACGCTCTCGGTGCTCGGATTTTCCGACATCAACCGGCCGACGATCGGCGGCATGATCTACTGGGCCAATGCGCATTCCGCGATGGTATCGGGCATATGGTGGTGGGTCGCCTTTCCGATGCTCTTTGTCGTCATCCTCTTCCTCGGCCTGTTCATGCTCGCCATGTCGGTGAACGAATATATCGACCCGCGCTCGCGGCTCGCCCGCATGGGAGCTTGAGGAGATGCAGAACCTGATGAGGACGCAGCCTTTGACCCTTGCCGAAAACGCCATGGACGCACTGACGATCGACGGGCTGAAATGCTATTACGTCAACGACTATTTCGGTGTGCGGCGGGAAATCCGCGCGGTCGACGATATCAGCCTGACCATCCGCAAGAACGAGATCTACGGCATTGCCGGCGAATCCTCGAGCGGCAAGACATCGCTGATCAAGACGCTTGCCGGCGCCATCCGTCCGCCGATGCGCGTCGTCGGCGGAACGGTGAAATTCAATTTTGCCGACGGGCCGATCGATGTCTATGGCGAACCGGCGAAGATGAAGGCGGCACGCTGGCGCCACCTTTCCTATATCATGCAGGGCTCGATGAACGTGCTGAACCCGGTCAGAAGGGTCAAACACGCCTTCACCGATTTCGCCTCCCGCCATATGAACCTCGATCCCGCCGCCTTCCGCGCGCGCGTCGAGGCGCATCTTGCCAGGCTGCATCTCGATCCGCATGTGCTCGAGGCCTTTCCGCACCAGCTTTCGGGCGGCATGCGCCAGCGTCTGACGATTGCTCTCGCCACTGTCTGCGAGCCGGAATTCATCATCGCCGACGAGCCGACGACGGCGCTCGACGTGCTCGTGCAGCAGGACGTTCTGGCGCTGATCAAGGAAGTGCAGGCCCGCATGCAATCCTCCGTCATCTTCGTGACCCACGACATGTCGGTGCATGCCGCCATCACCGACCGGCTGGCCATCATGTATGCGGGACGGCTGGCGGAGGAGGGGCCGACGCAGGCGATCTTCGACAATCCCCAGCATCCCTATACCGTTCACCTGATAGGCAGCCTGCCGCGCATCGGCGACGTCTCGACGCGGAAGAGCCTCAGGGGCAAGCCGCCGGCACTTTCGAATCCGCCTTCGGGATGTCGTTTCCATCCGCGCTGTCCGATCGCGATCGACAAATGCGCACGTGAAGTGCCGGCCATGCTGCCGAGCGCCACGGGAGGGCGGGTCGCATGCTTCCGTGCCGGGGAGTACCAGATCCAATGAGCAGCCATTTCCTTCTCGAACTCGATCATGTGACCAAGCTCTTTCCGATCGGCGGTTTCTTCTCGCGCGAAAAGATGAAGGCGGTCGACGATGTCAGCTTTGCGCTCAGAGCCGATAAGCCCGAGATATTCACGATCGTCGGCGAATCCGGCTCCGGAAAATCGACGCTGGCGAAGATGATCCTCGGCAGCGAAAAGGCCGATCGAGGCAGCATTCATTTCGACGGTACGGATGTGAAGGCGGTGCGTTCCCGCAGGGATCGCGAGGCTTTCATGGCCAAGGTCCAGCCGGTCTTCCAAAATCCGTTCGAAGCTTTCAATCCGCTGACGCGGATCGACGAGTATCTGCTGGCCACCGCCCATCGCTTCAAGGGAGCAAAGAGCCGCGCCGAGAAAGAGGTGCTTGCCGACGTTGCCCTCCAACGCGTCGGCCTGTCGATGGCGGAGATAAAAGGCCGCTTCTCGCACGAGCTTTCAGGCGGCCAATTGCAGCGCATCGCGGTTGCCCGTGCGCTGATACCCGAGCCGAAGCTGATCGTGGCGGACGAGCCGGTGTCGATGGTCGACGCATCGCTTCGTATGTCGATCGTCAATCTCTTCCGCGATCTGCGCGATGCGCTCAATGTCTCGATCGTCTACATCACCCATGATCTTGCGACCGCCTATTATATTTCCGACCGCGTTGTGATCATGCGCAAGGGCGTGGTGGTGGAGAGCGGCGATGCCAGGGACGTGCTCGAACATCCGAAACACGCCTATTCGATCGCGTTGAAGGACGCTGTCCTGCCGCCCAATCCGCGCGAGGCATCGGCGATCCTGCGACTGCGGCAGCGCAACGCCGAGACAAGTGAAGCCACTTCCGGCAGTGGCGACCGCCTTGCCAGGTGAAGCGCAATTCCTGACCTTCACTGTTTAAATCGTCGAGACGACCCGGAACGCGTCGCTCAGTCTTTGCGGTTCCAATTCCGTCAATTTGCGGGCATGGTCTCGCGCGATGAGCACAGATTCGTCCGATCTCTTTGGCGCGCTTTTCGAGGCACCGCCCGCGAACCGAACGGTTCCCGTGCTGGTGCCGATGCCGGCGCCAAAACCCTATTCCTATTCGGTGCCGGATGGCATGGCGGTCGAGCCCGGCTCGGTCGTGCAGGTGCCGCTCGGGCCGCGGCAGGTGATCGGCGTCGTCTGGGACGGCGGCGAGGACGGCGTCGATCCGAAGAAGCTTCGGCCGATCAGCCATGTCTTCGATTGCCCGCCGCTTGCCAGGGAGATGCGGGATTTCATCGACTGGGTGGCGACTTATACGCTCTCGCCGCCCGGCCTCGTCGCGCGCATGGCGCTACGGGCACCGAACGCCTTCGAACCGGAACCGATGGTGGAAGGATTGAAGCTCGTCGGCGGCGAACCGGAGCGGATGACGCCGGCGCGCGCCCGGGTCCTTGATACCGCCTCCGACGGCTTTTCATGGACACGCAGCGGCCTTGCCCATGCGGCGGGTGTCTCGGCGAGTGTCGTCGACGGGCTGATCACGCTCGGCATTTTCGAGGCGATATTCCTGCCGCCGCCGCCGGTCGTTGCGATGCCGGATCCGGATTTTGCCGCAGCACGTCTCGAAGGGCCGCAGAAGCAGGCGGCCGAAGAGATCGTTTCCGATGTCCGCAAGGGTGAATTTTCGGTGTCGCTGATCGATGGGGTAACCGGCTCCGGCAAGACCGAGGTTTATTTCGAGGCGATTGCCGAGACGCTGAAACGTGGCAAGCAGGTGCTGATCCTGCTGCCGGAGATCGCGCTGACGGCCAGTTTCATGGAGCGCTTTCAGGACCGCTTCGGGGCAAAGCCTGCCGAATGGCATTCCGATCTTGCGCCGCGTATGCGCGAAAAGGTCTGGCGCCAGGCGGTGACCGGCGAAGTGCGGGTGGTGGCGGGCGCGCGCTCGGCGCTCTTCCTGCCCTTCGAGGATCTCGGCCTGATCATCGTCGACGAGGAACATGATCCCGCCTACAAGCAGGAGGATCGCGTCTTCTACAATGCTCGCGATATGGCCGTCGTGCGCGGCCGTATCGGAAATTTTCCCGTTATTCTGGTGTCGGCGACACCGTCGGTCGAAAGCCAGGTCAACGGGCAAAGCGGACGCTACAGCACCGTCCACCTGCCGACGCGTTTCGGCGATGCGGCGATGCCGGACCTGCATCTGGTCGATATGCGCAGGCACGCGCCGGAGCGGGGCGGCTTCCTGTCGCCGGTGCTGATCCGGGCGATCGGCAAGACGGTGGAAAAGCGCGAACAGGCGCTGCTCTTTCTCAACCGGCGCGGTTATGCGCCACTGACGCTCTGCCGGGTCTGCGGCCACCGGTTCCAATGCCCGCAATGTTCGAGCTGGCTGGTGGAGCATCGCTTCCGCAAACAGCTGCAATGCCATCAATGCGGCCATGCCGAGCGCACGCCGGAGGCGTGCCCGGAATGCGGCACACTCGACCATCTCGTCGCCTGCGGGCCGGGCGTCGAGCGCATCGCCGAGGAGGTGGAACGGCATTTTCCGGAGGCGCGGACGATCGTTCTCTCCTCGGATATCATGGGCGGGGTGAAGCGGCTGCGGCTGGAGCTGGAAGCGATCGCCAAGGGCGAGGCCGATATCGTCATCGGCACCCAGCTTGTCGCCAAGGGCCACAACTTTCCGCTGATGACGCTGGTCGGCATCGTCGATGCCGATCTCGGCCTTGCCAATGGCGACCCGCGCGCGGCCGAGCGTACCTTCCAGCTGTTGTCGCAGGTGACCGGCCGGGCCGGGCGCACCGGCCTCAAGAGCCATGGGTTGCTGCAGACCTATCAGCCGCAGCATCCTGTCATGCAGGCAATTGTTTCCGGCGATTCCGACGCTTTCTACGAGCGCGAGATCACCGAACGCGAACGCGCCCTGTTGCCGCCCTTCGGCAGGCTCGCCTCGATCATCGTTTCGGCTGAAACCCGTCACGACGCCGAAAACCATGCGCGCGCCATGCGCAGCGCCGCACCGCAGGTGTCGGGCATCTCGGTGCTCGGTCCGGCCGAAGCGCCGCTTGCGCTGGTGCGCGGCCGCCATCGCTTCCGTCTTTTGGTCCACGGCCGGCGGAACTCGGACATGCAGGGGTTTTTACGGGCGATGCTGTCGCAATCGCCCAAGGAGCGCGGATCGGTGCAGGTGCAGCTCGATATCGATCCGCAGAGTTTTCTCTAAATCAAATGACGCCGCCATTCCCTCCTTTTTGTGCCCATGCCATAAAACACTGATTCATCCGGTGATTTGGGGCTGACGCATGGAGTTTTACTTTCCGACCGAGCTTGGCGAGCAGCTGGCCTTTTGCTCCGCCGCTTTCACGGCGCTCGCCGGCTTCATCATGATGTTCGCGCCGGGCCAGACTTTCCGTCTTCTCGGTCTGCAGGCGCAGGAGGGGCGGCCGGAAGGCTTCGGCGAGGGGCGCTCGATGGGCGGTTTCTATCTCGGCTTCGGGCTGTCGGCGATCATGCTCGCCCAGGATTGGATCTACATGGCGCTCGGCGCCTCCTTCGCGATGGCTGCCTTTGCCCGTGTCATCTCGATCCTGTCCGATAAGGGGAGTAATCTCGTCAACTATTTACTCCTGGTTGTGCAGATCGCTTTGGCCGCGCTACCGCTGCTCTACGTTTTCGGCTTCACCCAGACGTGACTCTTGCTGCCGGCAGATGGCTTCTTCGGCCTGCTTTCAGGCCATTGCGCGATTTTGCAGACAGAAATTCATGTGAAAGGCGTATTCGGGCATTACGCGTGTTGCGAGTCCGAACATCCTATGTTAGACGGACCCCGAATTTCGGAAGAAGCAAGAGGCTTCTCTTGTGATTTCTGGGGGAAATCAAAACGAATTCAAGATCATAGGTTCGGCGCCCGCCGAGAGCCGGATTTTGGGTTGAAATCAGGGAAATTTGTGCCAGTGGCAGACACGTCCCAGCTTACTTCTGGTGTTGCAGAACGCTATGCCTCGTCGCTTTTCGAACTGGCGCTCGAGCAGGGCGCCGTCGATAGCGTCACCGCCGATCTTGACCATTTCCAGGCGATGCTGGATGAGAGCGCCGACCTGAAGCGCTTCGTTGCAAGCCCGGTTTTTTCCGCTGAAGACCAGCTGAAGGCGATCGTCGCCATCAGCGAGAAGGCCGGCATCAGCGGTTTCTTCGCCAATTTCCTGAAGGTCGTGGCGCGCAACCGCCGCCTGTTCGCCCTGCCGGGCATGATCAAGGCCTTCCGCATCATCGCCGCGAACCATCGCGGTGAAATCTCCGCCGAGGTCACCTCGGCGCATGCGCTTTCGCAAGCGCAGGAAACCGAATTGAAGGTGGCACTCAAGAGCGTTACCGGCAAAGACGTGACGATTGCCGTCACGGTTGATCCGTCAATTCTTGGTGGTCTGATCGTGAAGGTCGGGTCCCGTCAGATTGATACGTCTCTTCGTACCAAACTCTCTACCCTTAAGCTCGCATTGAAAGAGGTTGGCTGATGGATATCCGCGCCGCGGAAATTTCCGCAATTCTCAAAGACCAGATTAAAAATTTCGGCAAAGAGGCAGAAGTCTCGGAAGTCGGCCAGGTTCTCTCCGTCGGTGACGGTATCGCTCGTGTCTATGGTCTGGACAATGTCCAGGCCGGTGAAATGGTCGAGTTCCCGGGCGGCATCCGCGGCATGGCTCTAAACCTCGAATCCGACAATGTCGGCGTCGTCATCTTCGGCTCCGACCGTGACATCAAGGAAGGCGACACCGTCAAGCGGACCGGCGCCATCGTTGACGTTCCGGTTGGTCCCGAACTGCTCGGCCGCGTCGTCGACGCGCTCGGCAATCCGATCGACGGCAAGGGCCCGATCAACGCGACGCGCCGTTCGCGCGTCGACGTCAAGGCTCCCGGCATCATTCCGCGCAAGTCGGTCCATGAGCCGATGTCGACCGGCCTTAAGGCCATCGACGCGCTGATCCCGGTCGGCCGCGGCCAGCGCGAGCTGGTCATCGGTGACCGCCAGACCGGCAAGACCGCGATCCTTCTCGATGCCTTCCTCAACCAGAAGGCCATTCACGACAACGGTCCGGAAGGCGAAAAGCTTTACTGCGTCTACGTCGCCGTCGGCCAGAAGCGTTCGACCGTCGCCCAGTTCGTCAAGGTGCTCGAAGAGCGCGGCGCGCTGAAGTATTCGATCATCGTTGCCGCCACCGCTTCCGATCCGGCGCCGATGCAGTTCCTGGCTCCATTTGCCGGCTGCGCCATGGGCGAATATTTCCGGGACAACGGCATGCATGCGCTGATCGGTTACGACGACCTGTCCAAGCAGGCCGTATCCTACCGCCAGATGTCGCTGCTGCTGCGCCGCCCGCCGGGCCGCGAAGCCTATCCGGGCGACGTTTTCTACCTGCACTCCCGCCTGCTCGAGCGCGCTGCGAAGATGAACGACGACAAGGGCGCCGGTTCGCTGACCGCTCTGCCGGTCATCGAAACGCAGGGCAACGACGTGTCGGCCTTCATTCCGACCAACGTCATCTCGATCACCGACGGCCAGATCTTCCTTGAAACCGACCTGTTCTATCAGGGTATCCGCCCGGCCGTGAACGTCGGTCTGTCGGTTTCCCGCGTCGGCTCGTCGGCACAGATCAAGGCGATGAAGCAGGTTGCCGGCTCGATCAAGGGCGAACTCGCCCAGTATCGCGAAATGGCCGCCTTCGCCCAGTTCGGGTCGGACCTCGACGCTGCGACGCAGCGCCTGCTGAACCGCGGCGCACGCCTGACCGAACTCCTGAAGCAGCCGCAGTTCTCGCCGCTGAAGACGGAAGAGCAGGTCGCCGTGATCTTTGCTGGCGTCAACGGCTATCTCGACAAGCTGCCGGTCGCTTCGGTCGGCAAGTTCGAGCAGGGCTTCCTCTCATATCTGCGTTCGGAAGGCTCCGCCATCCTCGACGCGATCCGCACGGAAAAGGCAATCAGCGACGATACCAAGGGCAAGCTCACCGCTGCTCTCGATAGCTTCGCAAAGTCTTTCTCGTAATCAGGCCCTAAGTTAGGACGGATCACGGATGCCTTCACTTAAGGATCTGAAAAACCGGATCGCCTCCGTCAAGGCGACGCAGAAGATCACCAAGGCGATGAAAATGGTCGCCGCGGCGAAGCTTCGGCGTGCGCAGGAGGCGGCCGAGGCCGCCCGGCCTTATTCGCAGCGCATGGGTGCGGTTCTGGCGAACATCGCCAAGGCCGTCACCGATGCCGACGGCGCACCGACGCTGATGACCGGCACCGGCCAGGACAAGGTCCATCTGCTGGTGGTCTGCACGGCCGAACGTGGTCTTTGCGGCGGTTTCAACTCGCAGATCGCACGCTTTGCACGCGAACATGTCCGCAAGCTGCTTGCCGAAGGCAAAACGGTGAAGATCTTCACCGTCGGCAAGAAGGGTTACGACATCCTTCGCCGCGAATTCGCCTCGCTCATCATCGAGCGTAAGGAGTTGCGCGACGTCAAGCGCGTCGGCTTCGAGAATGCGGACCAGATCGGCAAGCGCGTCATCGAGATGTATGCTGCCGGCGAATTCGACGTCTGCACGCTGTTCTATTCCGAGTTCAAGTCGGTGATCAGTCAGATTCCGACGGCGCAGCAGCTCATCCCGGCTTCAACGGGAGCTGTGCAGACCGAAGATGCCGCACATGCAGGCGCCGTCTACGAATACGAGCCGGATCCGGCATCGATCCTCGAAGATCTGATCCCGCGCAACATCTCCGTCCAGGTCTTCCGCGCGCTCCTTGAGAACGTCGCGGGCGAGATGGGCGCCAAGATGAGCGCTATGGACAATGCGACGCGTAATGCCGGTGAGATGATCAACAAGCTGACGCTGAGCTACAACCGCCAGCGTCAGGCGCAGATCACCAAGGAACTCATTGAAATCATTTCGGGCGCGGAAGCGCTCTGAGGCTAGGAAAAGAGGGTCAGAAAATGGCTGAGGCAGCTACCCCCAAGATCGGCTCTGTCGGCAGAGTCACCCAGGTTATCGGCGCCGTCGTCGACGTTGCTTTCGAAGGCGAACTGCCGAAGATCCTGAACGCGCTGGAAACCACCAACAACGGCAACCGCCTGGTTCTCGAAGTTGCGCAGCACCTTGGCGAAAACGTCGTCCGTACCATCGCGATGGACTCGAGCGAAGGTCTCGTTCGCGGCCAGGAAGTCGCCGATACCGGCGCTCCGATCATGGTTCCGGTCGGTAACGAGACGCTCGGCCGCATCATGAACGTCATCGGCGAGCCGGTCGACGAAGCCGGTCCGCTGGTCACCGCTCACAAGCGCGCCATCCACCAGGATGCGCCGTCCTATGTCGAGCAGTCGACGGAATCGCAGATCCTCGTCACCGGCATCAAGGTCGTCGATCTTCTGGCTCCTTATGCACGCGGCGGCAAGATCGGCCTCTTCGGCGGTGCCGGCGTCGGCAAGACCGTTCTGATCATGGAACTGATCAATAACGTCGCCAAGGCGCATGGTGGTTACTCGGTTTTCGCAGGCGTCGGTGAACGTACCCGCGAAGGCAACGACCTCTACCACGAAATGATCGAATCGAACGTCAACAAGCATGGCGGCGGCGAAGGCTCGAAGGCGGCACTTGTTTACGGTCAGATGAACGAACCGCCGGGCGCCCGCGCCCGCGTCGCCCTGACCGGTCTGACGGTTGCCGAACACTTCCGCGACCAGGGCCAGGACGTTCTGTTCTTCGTCGACAACATCTTCCGCTTCACGCAGGCAGGTTCCGAAGTGTCGGCTCTGCTCGGCCGCATCCCGTCGGCCGTCGGTTATCAGCCGACGCTCGCAACCGACATGGGCCAGATGCAGGAGCGCATCACCACCACGACGACCGGCTCGATCACCTCGGTTCAGGCCATCTACGTTCCGGCCGACGACTTGACCGACCCGGCCCCGGCGACCTCGTTTGCTCACCTTGACGCAACGACGGTTCTGTCGCGCTCAATCGCTGAAAAGGGCATCTACCCGGCGGTCGATCCGCTCGACTCGACGTCGCGCATGCTCGATCCGATGGTCGTCGGTGAAGAACATTACGACGTCGCCCGCAAGGTGCAGTCGACGCTGCAGCGCTACAAGGCCCTGCAGGACATCATCGCGATCCTTGGCATGGACGAACTGTCCGAAGAGGACAAGATTGCCGTCGCCCGCGCCCGCAAGATCGAGCGTTTCCTGTCGCAGCCGTTCTTCGTCGCCGAAGTCTTCACCGGCTCGCCGGGCAAGCTGGTTGCTCTCGAAGACACGATCAAGGGCTTCAAGGGCCTCGTCAACGGCGAATACGATCATCTGCCGGAAGCTGCCTTCTACATGGTCGGCTCGATGGAAGAAGCGGTCGAAAAGGCCAAGAAGCTCGCAGCTGCTTAATGAGCGATGCGCTAGACGAGATATTCTGCTGCGACTCCTTGAAAGGGGTCGTGGCGGATCTTCCGGAACCAGCAGCGCCGACCGTCTATCGCGCCGATAATGGCGTGCTGATGATGGTGGTGGGTCTGGTCCAGAGCGAGGAAGGCCTCGGTTATCTCGACCAAGCGATAATGCACTGCCCGTTCTGCGGGACTAAATTGCAAGATGCGAAAGCCATAGCCGAGAAGGTAAGTCACTGATGGCTGACAATTTCAACTTTGAGCTCGTTTCGCCGGAGCGTCTGCTGCTGTCGGAGATGGTGACCGAGGTCGTCATCCCCGCGACTGAAGGCGAGATGACGGTCATGGCAAACCATGCGCCGACGATGACGACGATCAAGCCGGGTGTCGTGAGCGTGCGTTCGGCCTCCGGCAAGAAGCAGGACTATGTGGTGTTCGGCGGTTTTGCCGATATCCTGCCGACCGGCTGCACATTGCTTGCCGAATCCGCGGTTCCGGTCGAGGAACTGCACAAGGACGAGCTGACCCGTCGCATCGAGGCCGCCCGAAAGGAACTCGAACATGCCGAGCTGCACGAACACAAGTCGAAGCTCGAGCATTTCATCATGGAACTGACGCACCTGCGAGGCGTCGTTCAGCAGGATTGATTACAATCGGTAAAATCAGTGAAAAGCGGCCGCGATGGCCGCTTTTTTGTTTCTTCCTTCATCTGTCGGTGTGCGGAAAATCCGCGCTGTCAGCCGAGCTGAAATGAAGAAGCGGCCGCAGCACTTCAAAGTGCTGCAGCGTTCTTTGCGGGTCTGAAAAGATGCGAGCGCTGTAGGACCGCCTACCTCTGGCAGCGTTGCCGGATCGTCTCAGAAGCCGGTGCCGCCGCGGAGCTCGATAACGACCGTCTTGAACAGGATCTTCAGGTCGAGCAGCAGGCTGAAATTCCTGACATAATAAATATCGCAGGCGATGCGAGCGCGAGCTGCCAGCGGCCGCGCCGTCGGGCCGCGCCAGCCGCGCGTTTGCGCCAGGCCGGTGATGCCGGGGCGCATGATGTGGCGGTAATGGTAGTCCGGCACCAGTTCCTCGTAGAGCCGGCCGGCTGCCCGCATATTGATGGCGTGGCAGCGTGGGCCGACCAACGACATCTCACCCCTGAGAACGTTGAAAAGCTGCGGCAGCTCGTCGATATTGGTCTTGCGGAGCAGCGAGCCGATGCCTGTCACCCGGCTGTCACCCTTGACGGTCTGTTGAATGCCGCTCGGATCGCAAGCTTCCGCGCGCATCGACCGGAACTTGAAGACCGTGATCTTCCGGCCGTTCAGGCCCCAGCGGATCTGGCGGAAAAACACCGGACCGCCATCGTCGAGTTTGATGAAAAGAGCAATTGCCAGAAAAAGCGGCGCCAGCACGATGAGGGCGCTGACTGAGGCGACGATGTCGATCAACCGCTTCACGGTGAGCCGCACAGCCATCTTTCTTTCGATAAGGGAAAAGCTATCCGGCTGGCGAACGTTGGAGTTCGCTATAACCAGGGTCTTGGTTTTGTCCTGACGCTGAGACGGATCGAAGCGTGGATTCGTCTTCGAAGTAAAAGCATTCATTACGCAAGGTCCACAAGTTTAGATGCGATACTGAACAACATGGAGACAAATACATGGTCACGTATCGTTTGTCATCGGTATAAATAAGAATTTGATAACCCTAAAGACACCAAAAATGGGAGTATTCGGCGTTAACCTTAACGCCTGTAGTTGCGCTTACGGGAAATTTATACTTTGAAAGGAGTAGCCCGATTGGATTGACGCGATGTCAGCCCGTTGCCGAAATGGATCGCCGGTCTTTCCAACAGGTAGTAGCTGAGGCTTGCGATGAGAAGGATGAGGGCTGCCGCCAGTCCGCAAGATTGCAGCCAGCCGGTGACGACATTTTCAGAGGAAAAGCCGAACGAGCCCCGATCGAGCCTCTGGATCAATAACAGGATGATCTCCTGCCAGATATAGATGCCAAAGGAGATCTTCGCGATATAGCGGACCGGAGCATTGTCGAGCAGCCTGCCCAGGTGTTGCGAATGACTGAGCGAAACGAGCGCCGTTGCGACCGCCAGCGGAAAGACCGGAAAACCGTAGGGGATTTCGAGCCAGCCGTAAGCTTCGGGAGAGCCGCCGGGCGATATGACGAGGCGGTAGGCGGCAATGGCGAAGGCCAGCAGCGCTGCGGCATCGAACCAGGAGGAGAGTCTTCTTGGCAGCATGACCTCGACGCCGGCGGCAAACGCGCCGAGCGCGAAGACGGCAAAGAAGCCGATCGGGTTATATCTCGGCATCCATTCCTTCGCCCCGCCCTGCAGGCCGTACTGCCAGCCGCGTTCGATGTCGTCGAGCGGAAAGAGGGTCAGGATCAGCACATGGGTGAGGAGTACGCCCGTGATGACGCAAAGCCAAGCGAAACGGGCGAGCAACGGGCGCCGCCTCAGGAGAGGCAAACGAAACAGCAGGAGGAAGCAGATCGGCAGGAGCACATAGCTGGTGACCTCGAAGGGAATGGACCAGAGCGGCCCGTCGGCTTCGACAGGAAACAAGGTGCGCCAATGCCACTGGCTCATGAACAGCAGCCCGGAGACGTAGCGGAGCACAAGCTCAGGCGTCAGCGGCAAGGCAAGCAGCGTCAGGCTGAGCGCGAAGCCGACGGTGGCGGCGAACCAGAAGCCCGGAGCGATGCGCGCCGCCCTGCGGATCGTGTAATGCCGTAGGCTTGGCATGTCGCTGCCCGCGTCGAGCGCGCGCCAGAAGGGATGGGCTAGCAGAAAGCCGCTGAGCACGAAGAAGACGGCGACGCCGAAATTGCCGAAGCGGAGGATGTTTGCGGTCGGTCCGAGTTCCTCTGGGATTCTGCGCATATCCAGCCGCAGTGCAAAGTGGTGGGCGAGCACCAGCAGACAGGCCGTCGCGCGCAGAAAGTCCGCTCCGGCCAGTCTCTCCTGTTGTCGCATCCTGTCTCCCCACCTTGCCCAGGGCACGATGCCGAAAAGTGTGAGCGGTTTTCGGCATCATGCTCCGAGTCTGGGACTTTGCAGCGGAAAGCCGCCATGGGCAAGGCAGGCGTTGGGCTCAGTCGAGAAGTTCGTTGGTATAATAGGTGGAAAAGTCCGGCTTCTCCTTGAGTGCGGCGCCATTGGCATCGACCAGAATGCCATTCTCCATCAGGAAGCTGCCGAGGGCCTCGGCCTTTGCCGGGTCGAGCTTACCGATCACACCAGCCTCGGATTTCAGGAAGTGCCCCTCGATCAATGCCTTCTGGGAAGCCTTTACCAGTTCCGTATTCATCAGTGCGCCGTTGCTTCCGGAGATCAGCAGGTCGCAGGCTTCGTCGGGATGGTCGATGGAGTAGGCATAACCATTTCGTGTCGCCTGGATGAAGGCGCGGGCGTGTTCCCGACTTGCGGAGAGATAGGCGTCGCTGGAGACGATGACCGTCGTCTGCTCGTCGGGGATGCCATAATCGGAATAGTGGAAGCGGCCGATCTTCCGGTTTTCCAGTTCGGCGGCGATGCCTTCCCAGGTGTAGATCTCCAGCGTGAAATCGATCGAGCCATTGTCCAGCGCCTCGTAAGCGGAGGTGCCGAGGGTGACGGTCTTGACGTCGCCTTTACCGCCATCATTGCGGATCATCGCGGAGATCAGCGCGCTCTCCCAGGTGCCGCCAAAGCCGCCATAGGTCTTGCCGTCGAGGTCTTTCGGGCTCTTGATGTCGTCGCGTCCGCCCTTGAAGATCAGGCGTGCGGTTTCCGTCTGGACGACGCCGTAGACCATCTTCACGTCACCGCCGCCAGCGCGCTGCGTCAGGGTCTCGATCTCGCTGCTGATGCCGAAATCGGCAACGCCGTTCGACACCAGCGTTCCGGCGCTGGTATCGGTGAAGGGAAGAATCTCGACATCGAGCCCGGCATCGGCATAAAAGCCCTTCGCCTTGGCGACATAGATACCGATATGGTTGGTGTTGGGCGTCCAGTCGAGCGCGATGCGAACCTTTGCGGGCGCCGATTGGGCGAAGGCCGGGCGGCCGGCGAGGCTTGCCGCGATGGCGGCGAAGATCGTCTGGCGACGGGTGAGACGCAGCATGGTGACCTCCTCAGGTCTCTAGAGCATGATGCCGAAAAGTGTGAGCGGTTTTCGGACGACATCATGCTCTAACTCTTTAAATTAGAACAGGATTCAGATTTTAGGCCGACCGGCCTAAAATCATCCTGTTCCAGCGGATGAAGCAGGGTTTGCAGGATTTCGGTTTCGATCGCTTGGGCCGCCGGCGAGCCTAGATCGGCAATGCTTCTCGGACGGGGCAGGGGAACGCGGAATTCGCGGATGATACGCGCCGGACGAGCCGAAAGCACGTAGATCCGGTCGGAGAGGAAGACTGCCTCGCGAACATCATGAGTGATCAGCAGCGCCGTCCAACGGTGTTCCGTCCACATGCCCTGCAGCCATTCCTGGATCTGCGTGCGCGTCAGCGCGTCCAGCGCGCCGAAAGGCTCGTCGAGCAGCAACATGTCCTGGGTCTGGACGACGGTGCGCAGCAGCGCGGCACGCTGGCGCATACCGCCTGACAGTTCGGAGGGATAGTGATGCTCGAAGCCTGCGAGGCCGAAGCGCTCGAACAGAGGCGCGACGGCGGCACGGGCCGCGCGGCGGCTCATGCCGCGCACCTCAAGGCCGAGTGCGGCATTGTCGATGATCCGGCGCCAGGGCATCAGCGCATCGCGCTGCGGCATGAAGGCGAAGGAATGCGGCGCCTGTTCCAGCGGCGCGCCCTTAAAAATCATGGTGCCGGAATCGGGCCGAAGCGCCTGTGTCAGCAATCTCAGTACCGTCGATTTTCCGGAGCCGGATGGGCCGACGATCGAAACGAACTCGCCGTCTGCGACCGTGAGCGAGATGTCGCCCAGCACCTTCATGCCGTCGAAGGACTTCGAGATGTTGCGCAGTTCAACCATTGCATCGCTCATCGGCGCAGCTCCCCGGATTGTTGCCAGGGCATGACGAGGCGCTGGATCAATAGCGTCGCTCCGAAGAGGCAGAGTGTCAGCACGGCGCTGACGACGACGGCGGCGAGCACGAGATCGGGGCGGAAATTGTTCTTGGCGTTGAGGATATAGATGCCGAGGCCGCGGGCGGCGCCGGCATATTCGGCAAAGATCGCGCCGACGACGGCATAGGTGATCGAGATTCTGAGGCCGGCGAAGAAATAGGGTAGCGAGGAGGGAAGCCGTGCCAGACGGAAAATGCGCCAGCGGCTCGCCTTCATCGAATTCAGCAATTCGGCGATGTCGCGGTCGGTCGATTCATAGCCCTGCAGCAAGGCGACGAGCAGTGGGAAGAAGGTGACGAGCGCCACCAGCAGGATCTTCGGCAACAGGCCGAAGCCGAACCAGAGGACGACGAGGGGGGCGATTGCCACCAGCGGCAGGGTCTGGCTGGCGATGAAGATCGGCAGCAATGCCCGGCGCATGAAGGGCACGAAATCCATGAGGATCGAGGCGGCGAAGGCGAAGGCAAGCGACAGGGCGAAACCACCGAGTGTCGCGCCGAGCGTCGGCCAGGTGTTTGATATCAGCGCCTCGCGGTTCAGCCAACCCTGGATGACGATGCGCGACGGCGCCGGCAGGATGGACGGTTTGATGCCGGAGAGATCGACATAGAGTTCCCATGCCGCCAAGAAGGCGCAGCCGGCGAGCAAGGCGGGTATGCCCCGGTAGAGAGCGGCGCGGAGCGCGGCAAGGCGCGATTCCGATGGTTTTGACGGTGTCATCAGCGTTCGATTTCAAGCTTTCGTCGGCTGCTGCATAATTCCTTAAATCGAAATCGATTTAAGGAATTATGCAGCAAATTTAAGATGCTACAGCGTCCTTTGCGCGTCTGAAAAGACGCGCGGCGCTGTATTGGCGGACACCGTGATGTCGAGGGTCACATGCCCTTCGGGGTCGCCGAAGCGAAAGAAGGCCTCGCGAATGGTGGCGAAGACGGCGCCGGCATCGCCAGAGAGCCTGGTGCAGAAATTCTTGGCGCGGTCGAAGGTGCCGGAGCGCTTCAGGAAGTCGATGCAGCCATAGATCTCGCCCATATGGGTATCGGTTCCCATGACGTAGAGCGAGAATTGCGCAGCGGTCGGCTGTCCGGTTTCGGCGGTGATTTCAACGGCGGCAAGTGCGGCTGTTATACGCTCGGCAAGCGGCTCCGCCTGGCCGAGGGAGGGGCTGACGCCGCAGATGGCGTCGTCGGACTCGCCGGGGCAGCCGCGTGAAATGGCAGCGGACAGCACGCAATGCTCGCCGGTCTTTGCGGCAGCGACGAAAAGGTCGTGCATGGCGGCGAAGAGAATGTCAGGCGGGCCGACCAGCAGTGTGGAGATGTCATCGGTCTCGATGCGCAGCCGGTCGTGATAGGGATCCAGCGCCTTGACGGCATCGAGAATGATGCCGACGAAATTGTCGGACATCGGATAGAGTGACACTTGTGCGCCTGAAAACATCTGAACCTCGCTCCGCTGGCATTACCCAGATCAGCTTTGAAGGGTCCAGAGGCTTGCGCCTCACATCTCAGCCCCGGCAATACGGAGCTCCCCTGTTATTTGCGCGGAAACTATCACCGGGGTTTTCTCCCCGCAACCGCAAAATTGCGAACCCGTCCGTGCGGTCGGAATGTGCAGGATGTGACGGAAAACACCCGGGCGGAGGATCTGCCCGGGTGTTCCCAATGGTTCCGTACCTGCCGGGAACGGAACCGGAGCTATCTGGCTCAGGCGGCTAGCGCATAACCCCGAAAATCGGAATCGATTTTCGGAAAGGATTATGCGCAGATTCAAGTGATAGCGCGTCTTCACCGCGTCTGATGTCGATATCAAATTGTGGGAAGCGGAGGAGCTCCTGAGTCAGCCATTTGACCACCCGGTCGCAGATGCGGCCCTCTCTTGTGCTTCCGTAGATGACAGCCAGCCTGGTGGGTGTTTGCATGCGTCGCTCCTTATTGCGATTGGACTTTACGATTGCAGGAGCAAGGGTTATAAAACCTCAACTAATCTTGAGGTCAAGAGGCAATGGATACAATTCCGGCAGCGCCGCTCGGCAAGCTCCTGATGGTCGGCGAAGTGGCGGAGCGCAGCGGCCTCGCCGTCTCGGCGTTGCATTTTTACGAGACCAAGGGGCTGATCTCGAGCATCCGCTCCCGCGGCAATCAGCGGCGCTATGGGCGCGATGTGCTTCGCCGGCTCGGCATCATCAAGGTGGCGCAGCGTGTCGGCATTCCGCTTTCGGAAATCCAGGCAGCGTTCGAGTCCCTGCCGCAAGGACGCACGCCGACCGTCGCCGACTGGCAGACGCTGTCGGCGCTGTGGAAGGATGATCTCGACGCGCGAATCAGGCGGCTTAGCCTGCTGCGCGACCGTCTGACCGGCTGCATCGGCTGCGGCTGCCTGTCGATCGAAAGCTGTCCGTTGCGCAATCCCTGCGACCGGCTCGGCAAGGAAGGGCCGGGCGCGCGGCTTCTGGAGACCGAAAGCTAGAACCGAACTTTGGTAAAGAGACCAAAGTCTCCTGGAAAGATCGATGCGCGCCTTTCTTTCGGTCGGCGCGCTCATATGTTAAGGGCGATTGACGCAACCGGCGGCACTGTCCGCGAGGAGGACGGCTTCGTGTTCCATCCCAGACTGTTCGAAAATCGCAATGTCGTGGTGACCGGCGCCGGCCGCGGCATCGGTCTTGAAGTGGCCCGGCAGTTCCTGGACTGCGGCGCGAAGGTGATCGTCCATACCGGGCGCAAGCCGGGACGCGACCTGCCGGATTTCCTGCTGACGGCTGAATCCGAAAGACGGGCGCTGCTGCTTAATGCCGATTTCTCTGCAATCGGTGGCGCCGCGCAATTTGCCGAGGATGTTCTCGCCTTCTTCGATAAGGTCGATGTGCTCGTCAACAATGCCGGCACCATGCTTGGTCGTTTTCCCGCTGCCACACTCACCGATGCAGAATATGAGGCGGTCGTGCGGCTCAACCAGACATCGGTGGTGGCGCTGACGCGGGCGCTGCTGCCGGCATTGAAGGCGGCTAGTGGCGCTGCCATCGTCAATACCGTTTCGATTTCGGCGCTGACCGGCGGCAGCCCCGGTTCCTCGATCTATTCGGCTTCGAAAGCCTTCGTTGCAACCTATTCCAAGGCGCTTGCCCGTGAGCTTGCACCGGACGGAATCCGCGTCAATTGCGTGTCGCCGGGAACGATCGAGACGGATTTCCATGAGCGCTATTCCTCCCGCGAAAAGCTGGAGCAGACGAGAAAATCCATCCCCCTGCAGCGGCTCGGCACGGCGGAGGATTGTGCTCCCGCCTATCTGTTCCTTGCGGCTCCCTCGCTCTCGGGCTACATCACCGGCCAGGTGGTCGAGATCAACGGCGGTCAGCTTATCTGCTGATTTGTTTGGACCTTACAGCATCGGCAATGTCAGCGTGCTTGCCTTCCTGGAATCGCTGTTCGATCTTTTTCCGGCTGCGGAAAGCAGTTGGCGGTTGCCCTTGCGGAGCAGGGCTGTTGCGTCAAAGATGAACTGACCCGGATGATGTCACGCCGGATCGGGAGACCGGATGATCGACAAGCTGGAATTCTTTATCGCCCTTGCCAATGAAAAGCATTTTGGCCGTGCCGCGGAGGAGTGCGGGATCTCGCAGCCGACGCTTTCGGCGGCCATCCGGCAGCTCGAGGATCAGCTTGGCGTCATGCTGGTGCAGCGCGGTTCGCGGTTCCAGGGACTGACGCCGGAGGGGCAGCGCGTGCTCGAATGGGCCCGGCGCATCGTCGGCGATGCCCGCACCATGCGCGAGGAGATGCGCGCCGCGCGCCGCGGCCTTTCCGGCCACATCCGCCTCGCCGCCATTCCGACCGCACTCGCCATGCTGTCGCGCATCACCACGCCCTTTCAGGAGCGGCATCCCGGCGTGACTTTCTCGATCGTCTCGCGGAATTCGTTGCAGGTGCTGAGCATGCTCGAAAACCTCGAAATCGATGCCGGCATCACCTATCTCGAAAACGAGCCGCTCGGCCGCGTCACGACCGTTCCCCTCTATGCCGAGCGCTATAATCTGATCACGGCTGCCGGCAGCCCGCTATCTGATCGCGACAACGTGACCTGGCGGGAGATCGGCGACCTTCGGCTTTGTCTATTGACTGCCGACATGCAGAACCGCCGCATCATCAACCGCCACTTGACGGAAGCGGGCGCCACAGCGCATCCGACGCTCGAATCCAACTCGATGATCGTGCTGTTCTCGCATGTCAGGACCGGGCGCTGGGCGAGCATCATGCCGCGCAACGTCGCCAAATCTTTCGGATTTCCAGTGGAAATCCGCATGATCCCGATCGTCGAGCCGGAGGCGCATCATCTGGTCGGCCTTGTCGCGCCTTATCGCGAGCCCTTCACGCCGCTTGTCTCGGCCTTGTTGCATGAGGCAAGAGTGCTCGTGCAAGATGAAGAACTTTGATAGGAAAAACCTATCGATCCACGGGATAGCTTTATTGATCGCCGGCTGCTTCCCTGAGATGCTGCTTGTGGAATAGCACTCGGCCGGGGGAGGCCCGCTATTTCGCAACGAGCAAGCCGCTGGGAGGGCTGCCCTATGACCATTCATATCGCCGAAGGCGATATTGCAGCACGCACCCGAGCCATCGTCGCCGATCTTCGCTTTCTCGAAGGGCCGCTGCTTCCCATTCTGCACGAGGTTCAGCAAGAATTCGGCTATGTGCCGCAGGAATCCATGCCTGTTATCGCGGAGGAATTGAACCTCTCCCGCGCCGAGGTGCATGGTGTGGTGACCTTCTATCACGACTATCGCGACCATCCCGCCGGCCGGCACGTGCTGAAGCTCTGTCGCGCCGAAGCCTGTCAGTCGATGGGCGGCGATGCGCTGGCCGAACGCGTCAAGGCGCTCCTCGGCATCGATTTTCATCAGACGACGCTCGATGGCGGCGTGACGCTGGAGCCGGTCTACTGTCTCGGCCTCTGCGCCTGCGCGCCGGCGGCGATGCTCGACGGCGAGGTCTATGGCCGGGTCGACGATCAGACGGCGGCGGAACTCGTCGCGGAGGCACGCCGATGACGGTCAGGATATATGTTCCGCGCGATGCCGCAGCGCTGGCGCTTGGAGCCGAAAAGGTGGCAAAGGCGATTGCCCAGGAGATCGCCGCCCGCGGCTTCGATGCCGAGATCGTGCGCAACGGCTCGCGCGGAATGTTCTGGCTGGAGCCGCTGGTCGAGGTCGAGGTTGCCGGCAAGCGTATCGGCTACGGGTCGGTGAAGGCGAGGGATGTGCCCGATCTGTTCGATGCCGGGATGATTGATGGAGGCGAGCATCGGCTCTGTCTCGGGGAGGTTGAAGACCTCCCGTTCCTCAAGGAACAGACCCGCCTGACCTTCGCCCGCTGCGGCGTCACCGATCCGCTTTCGCTTGGCGATTACGAGGCGCATGGTGGTCTTGCCGGCCTTCGCCGCGCCGTTTCGATGACACCAGTCGATATCGTCAAGGAAATTACCGATTCCGGCTTGCGCGGACGCGGCGGCGCCGGCTTTCCAACAGGCATCAAGTGGAAGACGGTTCTCGATGCCGCCGGCGAACGCAAATATATCGTCTGCAATGCCGATGAGGGCGACAGCGGCACCTTTGCCGACCGGATGATCATGGAGGGCGATCCCTTCGTGCTGATCGAAGGCATGGCGATATCAGGGCTTGCGACCGGGGCGACCAAGGGTTTCGTCTATACGCGTTCGGAATATCCGCATGCGATCTCTGTCATGACCGAGGCCGTCGGCATCGCGCGCCAGGCCGGCATTCTCGGATTATCGGTGCTCGGCTCTGGCCGCGCCTTCGATATCGAGGTGCGCACCGGGGCCGGCGCTTATGTCTGCGGTGAGGAGACGGCGCTGCTGAACAGTCTCGAAGGCAAGCGTGGCATCGTACGTGCCAAGCCACCGCTGCCGGCGCATAAGGGGCTGTTTAACTGTCCGACCGTCATCAACAATGTGATCTCGCTGGCTTCGGTGCCGGTCATCATGGAAAAGGGTGCAGCCTTCTACCGCGATTTCGGCATGGGCCGCTCACGCGGCACCATCCCGCTGCAGATTGCCGGCAATGTCAGATATGGCGGCCTCTTTGAGACGGCCTTCGGTCTTTCGCTCGGAGATATCGTCGAAAGGATCGGTGGAGGGACGGTGACGGGACGGCCAGTCAAGGCCGTGCAGGTCGGCGGACCGCTCGGCGCCTATTTCCCGAGGGCGCTGTTCGACACGCCGTTCGACTATGAATCCTTCGCCGCCAAAGACGGGCTGATCGGCCATGCCGGCATCGTCGTCTTCGACGACACCGCCGATATGCTGAAGCAGGCGCGTTTCGCGATGGAATTCTGCGCCGTCGAAAGCTGCGGCAAGTGCACGCCCTGCCGCATCGGCTCGACACGCGGCGTGGAAACGGCCGACAAGATCGCTCACGGTATCGAGCCGGAGAAGAACCGGGTGCTGCTTGCCGATCTCTGCAATACGATGAAATTCGGTTCGCTCTGTGCGCTGGGTGGTTTCACACCCTATCCGGTCATGAGTGCCATGACGCATTTCCCGGAGGATTTTTCGCCGGCACCAATAGCGGAGGCCGCGGAATGACGGGTTTTTCTCCAACCTTGCCCCTCACCCTAACCTTCTCCCCGCTTGCGGGGAGAAGGTGCCGGCAGGCGGATGAGGGGCACGCCCCGAGGCGTCCGACAAGGAAATCTATCGGAGGAGCAATCCATGTCTCTCATCCATGAAATCGACTACGGCACCCCGGCTTCGAAATCCGAGGCCATGGTGACGCTCACCATCGACGGGCAGCAGATCAGCGTGCCGGAGGGCACCTCGATCATGCGCGCATCGATGGAGGCCGGTATCAAGGTGCCGAAGCTCTGTGCCACAGATATGGTCGACGCTTTCGGCTCCTGCCGACTCTGCCTCGTCGAGATCGAGGGCCGCAACGGCACGCCCTCCTCCTGCACGACGCCGGTGGCGGCAAACATGGTGGTGCACACGCAGACGGGGCGATTGAAGGATATCCGCCGCGGCGTGATGGAACTCTATATCTCCGACCATCCGCTTGACTGTCTCACCTGTGCGGCCAACGGCGATTGCGAGTTGCAGGATATGGCGGGCGCCGTCGGCCTGCGCGATGTGCGCTACGGCTATGAGGGCGACAATCACGTCAAGGCGCGCAGCAATGGCGACATCAATCTGAAATGGATGCCGAAGGACGAATCCAATCCCTATTTCACCTATGATCCCTCCAAATGCATCGTCTGTTCGCGCTGCGTGCGCGCCTGCGAGGAAGTGCAGGGAACCTTCGCGCTGACGATCGAGGGCCGTGGTTTCGGCTCGCGCGTTTCGCCGGGCATGCACGAGCATTTCATCGATTCCGAATGCGTCTCCTGCGGCGCCTGCGTCCAGGCCTGCCCGACGGCCACGCTGACGGAGAAGTCGGTAATTCAGATCGGCCAACCGGAACATTCGGCTGTGACGACCTGCGCCTATTGCGGCGTCGGCTGTTCCTTCAAGGCGGAGATGCGCGGCGAGGAACTGGTGCGCATGGTGCCGTGGAAGGATGGCCAGGCCAATCGCGGCCATTCCTGCGTCAAGGGCCGTTTCGCCTATGGCTACTCCACCCACAAGGACCGCATCCTCAATCCGATGATCCGGGAAAAGGTCAGCGATCCCTGGCGGGAAGTGAGCTGGGATGAAGCCTTCGCGCATGTCGCGATGGAGTTCCGCCGCATCCAGTATCAATACGGCCGCGAGGCGATTGGCGGCATCACCTCGTCGCGCTGCACCAATGAGGAAACGTATCTGGTGCAGAAGCTGATCCGCGCCGGCTTCGGCAACAACAATGTCGATACCTGCGCCCGCGTCTGCCATTCGCCGACCGGTTACGGCCTCGGCCAGACCTTCGGCACGTCGGCGGGCACGCAGGATTTCGACAGCGTCGAGCATTCCGACGTCGTCATCGTCATCGGCGCCAATCCGACCGACGGGCATCCGGTGTTCGGCTCGCGGCTGAAGAAGCGGCTGCGCCAGGGCGCCAAGCTCATCGTCATCGATCCGCGCCGCACCGATATCGTCCGCTCGCCGCATATCGAGGCATCCTATCACCTGCCGCTGAAGCCCGGCACCAATGTCGCGGTCATGACGGCGTTGGCGCATGTGATCGTCACCGAAGGGCTCTTTGACGAGACGTTCATCCGCGAGCGCTGCGACTGGTCTGAGTTCGAGGACTGGGCGGCCTTCGTCGCCGAGCCGCAGCACAGTCCCGAAGAGACCGAGATCTTCACCGGCGTGCCGGCGGCGGATCTGCGCGGTGCGGCAAGGCTCTATGCCAAGGGCGGCAATGGCGCGATCTATTATGGCCTCGGCGTCACCGAACACAGCCAGGGCTCGACCACGGTGATCGCGATCGCCAACCTGGCGATGGCGACCGGCAATATCGGCCGTCCCGGCGTCGGTGTGAATCCGCTGCGCGGCCAGAACAATGTGCAGGGCTCCTGCGACATGGGTTCCTTCCCGCACGAACTGCCGGGCTACCGGCACATTTCCGACGATGCGACGCGCGATATCTTCGAAAAGCTCTGGGGCGTGAAGCTCAACAACGAGCCGGGCCTGCGTATTCCGAACATGCTGGATGCAGCAGTCGACGGCTCCTTCAAAGGCATCTACATCCAGGGCGAAGACATCCTCCAGTCCGATCCCGATACCAAACATGTCGCGGCCGGACTTGCGGCGATGGAATGCGTCGTCGTGCAGGACCTGTTCCTCAACGAGACCGCCAATTACGCTCATGTCTTCCTGCCGGGCTCGACCTTCCTCGAGAAGGACGGCACCTTCACCAATGCCGAACGCCGCATCAATCGCGTGCGCAAGGTGATGTCGCCGCGCAACGGCTATGGCGATTGGGAAGTGACGCAGAAGCTTGCCCAGGCAATGGGGCTCGACTGGAATTACACCCATCCGTCGGAGATCATGGACGAGATCGCCGCGACGACGCCCAGTTTCGCAATGGTCTCCTACGACTATCTCGACAAAATGGGCTCGGTGCAGTGGCCCTGCAACGAGAAGAACCCGCTCGGTTCGCCGATCATGCATGTCAACGGCTTCGTGCGCGGCAAGGGCAAGTTCATCCGCACCGAATATGTGGCGACCGACGAGCGTACCGGTCCGCGCTTCCCGCTGCTTCTCACTACCGGCCGTATCCTCAGCCAGTACAATGTCGGGGCGCAGACACGGCGGACCGAGAATGTCGTCTGGCATGCGGAAGACCGGCTGGAAATCCATCCGCACGATGCCGAGCAGCGCGGCGTTCGCGACGGCGACTGGGTAAAGCTCGGCAGCCGCTCCGGCGACACCACGCTCAGGGCGCTGATCACCGACCGCGTCGCGCCGGGTGTCGTCTATACGACCTTCCATCATCCCACGACGCAGGCGAACGTTATCACCACCGATTTCTCGGACTGGGCGACGAACTGCCCGGAATACAAGGTGACGGCGGTGCAGGTCTCGCCCTCCAACGGGCCGAGCGAATGGCAACTCGAATATGACGAGCAGGCGCGGCAATCGCGCCGCATCGCCGGCAAGCTCGAGGCTGCGGAGTGACAATGCGGGGGCGGCTCTGTAAACAGGAACGCGCATCATGACCTTCACCGTCACCGCCCGTGCGCCCGAAACCGCCCGCCGCAACGGCATCCTCCAGACCAGTTCGCGCATCGTGCCGGAAGAGGTGCCGATCGCTTTTTCCTATGGCGGCAGTTCTCATGCGGTGATGATGGCAACGCCTGATGATCTCGAGGATTTTGCGGTCGGATTCAGCCTGACCGAAGGGATCATCACCAGGCCGGCGGAGATATCGGGCATCGAGGTCGTCGAGGGTGAGCAGGGGATCGATGTGCAGGTGAGTCTGGTCGACGACGTCGCCGATCGGCTGGGGGCACGACGCCGCAGCATGGCGGGACCGGTCGGCTGCGGGCTCTGCGGCATCGAATCGATCGAACAGGCGGTACGGCCGGTGCCTGACGTTTCGACATCGCCCTTGGCGCTGTCGCATGCGGATATCGTCCGCGCCGTTTCGCTTCTGAACGAGGCACAGCCGCTGCATCGTGAGACGCGGGCGGTGCATGGCGCCGGTTTCTATCTTCCCGGCAGGGGGCTGATTGCCGTGCGCGAAGATGTCGGCCGGCACAATGCGCTGGACAAGCTCTGCGGCGCCGTCATCGGTGCCAGTGAACGAGGCGGGGACGGCGCCGTCGTCGTCACCAGCCGACTTTCCGTCGAGATGGTGCAGAAGGCGGCGATCCTCGGCAGTCCGGTGCTCATCGCCATATCGGCGCCGACGGCTCTCGCCATCCGCACGGCCGAAGAAGCCGGCATGACGCTCGTCGCGCTGGTGCGTGGCGAGGATTTCGAGATCTTCACCCACCCGCACCGCATCTCGCCCGGAAGCATTGCCGATGTCGCATGATACCAAGACCAAGCTCGTCTATATGGCAAACCAGATCGCCACCTTCTTCAAGAGCCAGCCGCAAAGCGAGGCCGCGCAGGGGGTCGCCACCCATATCAATAAATTCTGGGACCCGCGCATGCGGCGGCAATTGTTCGAAATTCTGGAGAATGAGGAGAATGGCCTGGATGCACTCGTGCTTCAGGCCGTTCCTCTGATCAGAAAACCGGAGCCGGTGACACACCAGGTCCCATAGCCAGCATTGGGCCCATGCGGGAGGGGGCAGGAGCACGCTGCTTGCGTATGCCGGTCACAATAAGTCTGAATCAAGCCAGGTCTGAATCAAGGAGGAGTTGTTCATGACAGCAGCGGGAACACGTACAGACGGGGCGTTGGCGGGGGTAGGCCTGCTCGATCGTGAAAGGATCGTCGCAAGGCCGGGGTTCAATCGGTGGCTGGTGCCGCCGGCAGCGCTCGCCATTCATCTCTGCATCGGCATGGCCTATGGTTTCAGTGTGTTCTGGCTACCGCTTTCCAAGTCGCTCGGCATCACGGCCTCGACGGCCTGCCCCGATCTGACACTCGCCTCGGCGCTGTTCACCACGACCTGCGACTGGCGCGTTGCCGACCTCGGCTGGATCTATACGCTGTTCTTCGTTCTGCTTGGTTCGTCCGCCGCCATCTGGGGCGGCTGGCTCGAGCGGGCCGGTCCGCGCAAGGCGGGCGTCGTTTCCGCCTGCTGCTGGTGCGGCGGCATCATTCTTGCCGCGATCGGCGTCATCACTCATCAGCTCTGGATGATGTGGCTCGGCGCCGGCGTCATCGGCGGCATCGGCCTTGGCCTCGGTTACATCTCGCCGGTCTCGACGCTGATCAAGTGGTTTCCAGACCGGCGCGGCATGGCGACCGGCATGGCGATCATGGGCTTCGGCGGCGGTGCGATGATCGGCGCGCCGCTCGCCAACCTGCTGATGAATGCCTTCAAGACCGACAGTTCGGTCGGTGTCTGGCAGACCTTCATCGTCATGGCGGTGATCTATTTCGTCTTCATGATGGGCGGCGCCTTCGGCTATCGCATTCCGCCGGCCGGCTGGCGCCCCGAGGGTTGGACACCGCCTGCGGCCAAGAGCACGATGATCACCACCAGACATGTGCACCTCGGCGATGCCCACAAGACCAAGCAGTTCTGGCTGATCTGGGCGGTGCTTTGCCTCAACGTTTCAGCTGGTATCGGCGTTATCGGCATGGCCTCGCCGATGCTGCAGGAAATCTTCGCCGGCTCGCTGATCGGCCTGCCGGATGTCGGCTTCGCCCAGCTTGACGCCGGGCAGAAGGCATCGATTGCCACGATCGCCGCCGGATTCGCCGGCTTGCTGTCGCTCTTCAACATCGGCGGACGGTTCTTCTGGGCGTCGCTGTCCGACAAGATCGGCCGCAAGAATACCTATTATTGCTTCTTCGTCCTCGGCATCGTTCTCTATACGCTGGCGCCCACCTTCGCGGGCATGGGCAACAAGGCGCTGTTCGTTCTTTCCTTCGGCATCATCCTGTCGATGTATGGCGGCGGCTTTGCGACGATCCCGGCCTATCTTGCCGATATTTTCGGTACGCAGTTCGTCGGCGCCATCCACGGCCGGCTGCTGACGGCCTGGGCAACGGCCGGCATCGTCGGGCCTGTCGTCGTCAACTATATCCGCGAAGCACAGATCGCCGCCGGCGTTGCGCCCGGGCCAACCCTCTATACCGGCACCATGTACATCCTCGCCGGCATGCTCGCGCTAGGGCTCGTCGCCAATGCGCTGATCAGGCCGCTTTCGGACAAATGGTTCATGTCGGATGATGAGGTCGCTGCGCTGCAGGCGAAGTCGGCGGCCGTCAATGCCGGGCCGACGGGTTCCTTCGGCATCGGCACAGGCGGACTGGATGCCAAGGCGATGCTTGCCTGGGCCGTTGTCGGCATTCCGCTGCTCTGGGGCGTGTGGGTGACGCTGAGGGCGACCTTCGCGCTGTTCGGGTAAGCAATCGAAGCGCGTCGCCCGACATCAGTCGGCGACGCGCTTTCAGAACTCTTCCCAGCTCTGGGCTGTTGCTGCGCCGGCGCCGTGCGCCTTTGCGACACGTAAAACGAGATGCGACGCCGGGGAAACCGTTTGTCTTGCCTCATGCTTGCCGGACGTCTGGGTCTGACCCGGCAGACGGAACTTCGTCAGCAGGACACGCAGCGTTTCGGCTTCCCTCGCAAGACTGTGGCTGGCCGCGGTGCTCTCCTCGACCATCGCGGCATTCTGCTGGGTTGCCTGATCCAGCGTATTGACCGCCTGGTTGATTTCCTTAAGGCCGGTTGCCTGTTCCCTGGAGGCTTCGACGATGGCGACGACATTGCTGTCGATATCGCCGACCTGCGCGACGATCTCTTCGAGCGCCTTACCAGTCTGGCCGACAAGGCCGACGCCGTTCCTGACATGCTCGCCCGATGCGTTGATCAGCGCCTTGATCTCCTTGGCGGCCTTGGCGGAGCGCTGGGCGAGTTCCCGCACCTCCTGGGCCACCACGGCGAAGCCCTTACCGGTTTCACCGGCGCGGGCCGCCTCGACGCCGGCATTTAATGCCAGGAGGTTGGTCTGGAAGGCAATATCATCGATGACGCTGATGATGTTGGTGATCTCGCGCGAGGACTGTTCGATCTGGCCCATGGCGGCGACGGCATTGCTGACAACGACACCGGATTGCTCGGCGCCCTGCTTGGTCATTGCGACGAGGCGGCCGGCTTCATCGGCGCGACGGCTGGAATCGTTTACGGTCGTGGTGATCTCTTCCAGCGCGGCTGCGGTTTCTTCGATGGATGCGGCTTGCTGTTCCGTCCGCTTGGAGAAGGAATCCGCCGATGTGCCTATCTCGCGTGAGCCGGCGGCGATCGCGCTGGCATTCTCGCCAATCGTCTTCATCGTCTCGGCAAGACCCTTGATCGCGGTGTTGAAATCGTGGCGCAATTGCTCCATCGAGGGGACGAAGGGCGTGTCCACCGTCCTTGTCAGATCACCTTCGGACAGCTGACGCAGCGCGTTGCCGAGCAGAGAAATCGCGCTCATGCGCTGGGTGACGTCGGTTGCGAACTTCACGACCTTGTAGACCTTGCCGTCGGCATCGACGATCGGGTTATAAGCCGCCTGGATCCAGATTTCGCGGCCGTCCTTGCCGAAGCGGACGAATTCGTTGGCAATGAATTCGCCGCTGGCGAGACGCCGCCAGAAATTGTCGTAATCCTCGGTGCGCGTATAGGCCGGCTCGCAGAACATGCGGTGGTGCTTGCCGGTGATCTCGGCCAAGGAATATCCCAAAGCTTTGCAGAAATTCTCGTTCGCGGTCAGGATCTCGCCCTTCGGGGTGAATTCGATCACTGCCTGCGAGCGCGAGATCGCCTCCAGCTTGCCGGAATCCTCGATCGCCTGCTTCTTGGCGGCAGTGATATCGGCGGCGAATTTCACCACCTTGAATGGCTTTCCGCCCTTGAAAAAAGGATTGTAAGAAGCCTGGATCCATATCTCGCTGTTGCCCTTGGCAAGGCGCTTGTATGCGCCGGCATCATATTCGCCGCGCCCGAGCCGCGCCCAGAATGCGCGATATTCAATGGTTGCCGTGTAGGTCGGCTCGCAGAACATGCTGTGATGTTTGCCGACGATCTCGTCTAGGCGATAACCAAGCGCGCTGCAGAAATTCTCGTTCGCCTTGAGAATATTTCCCTCGAGGTCGAATTCGATGATGGCCTGCGATTTGGAAATGGCGTCGAGAACGTACGTCGAATCAGATGATAGACCAAACATTCCTGTGCCCATGAGATGAGCAGCTTCCGCTGCTACGGCTGGTAAAGCGAAGCCGGTCGGGCGAGGAATACCGGTGCCGGAAAACAACCGCTAACGGTTATCTTTCCTGCCCATCGGAAAACGTGTCATCCTTATGCTTCGCAACCCATGATGATGCGGCATGGTTAATATCCGGTATAGACGGCATTACTAACCTTTGGAGAGCAGAAAAAAGATAGTCGCTGCTGAAGGTTGCTTGTGATGCCGCAATAAAAAACCGCCTACAGCGGGCGGCTTTCTAATACTCGATTGTATTGTCCGAATCAGGCGGCCAATTCATCCGTCTCGTTTTCCTTGAACATCTTGGCAAGGTTCAGGAAGCAGATCATGCCATTTTCCGAAGCAATGATGCCTTCGCAATAGGCGCGGTCGAAGGAGGCGGTCACCTCAGGCACCGGCTGGACCTGGCTGGAGGAGATGGTGAGAATATCCGAGACGCGGTCGACCAGCATACCGATGACCATGCTGTGGACCTCGGCGACGACGATGGCGCTGCGCTCGTTGGCGACCGTGCTCTTCATGCCGAGCTTGAAAGCCAGATCGATAATCGGGATCACCGAGCCGCGCAGGTTCATGACGCCGATGACGTCAGCCGGGGCATGCGGGATCGGCGTCGACGGCGCCCAACCGCGGATTTCGCGGATGGTCGTGGTCTTGACGCAGAATTCCTGGTCATGCAGGCGGAAGGCAATGATTTCGAGCGTATCGCCGCTGAAGTTAGTCGAATTGATCGTGGCCATTAGAATTCTTCCCAACTATCGTAAGCCAGGGCAGAAGCGGATGCGCCACCATTGGCGCGGACAAGCTTTGCCTTCATACCACGCGATGGCTTCGCGCTCGGCGAAGCATCGTTACGGTTATCGATGACTCTAGCGAAAGAGTGTTGCCCAAATCTAAATTAGCCAGCGAGATTGCGAAGGTTTTTAGTGCTTGATCAAGCGCGGCAGTTTTTCGATAGCGATATCCTTGAGCCGATGTTTTCGCATTCGGGATACTGAAGAAGAATTTCGCCGGCCTACTCAGCTTATCGTCTTTTCAATCTGCGAGACCGCCCAATCCACCTGCTCTCTTGATATGACCAGTGGCGGAGCGAGGCGGATCGTGTGGTCGTGGGTGTCCTTGGCGAGAAGGCCGCGCTCTTTCAGCGCATGGCAATATTGCCGTGCGCCGCCGGCTTCGGGTTCCAGCTCGACGGCTATCATCAGGCCGCGACCGCGCACGTCCCTGACGATGTTCGAGCGGATCGATCTCAAGCCTTCGAGGAAATAGTCGCCCATAACAGCGGCGTTCTCTATCATGCCCTCTTCCGTCAGCACCTTGAGTGCTGCGCGCGCCACCGCGCAGGCGAGCGGATTGCCGCCGAAGGTCGAGCCGTGCTGGCCGGGCTTCAGCACGCCCAGAACTTCGGAATTCGAGAGCACGGCCGACACGGGGTAGAAGCCGCCGGAGAGCGCCTTGCCGATCAGCGTCACATCGGCCTCGATGCCTTCATGTTCCTCGGCCAGCAGCTTGCCGGTGCGGCCAAGCCCGGTCTGGATCTCGTCGAGGATCAGGGTGACGTTGTTTGTAGTGCAGAGCTCGCGGATACGGGTGAAATAACCGGCCGGCGGAATGATGACGCCGGCTTCGCCCTGGATCGGCTCGATGAGGGCGGCCACCGTATTGGCATTGATCGCGGTCTCGAAAGCTTCGGCATCGCCGAAGGGAATGATACGGAAGCCCGAGGTGTAGGGGCCGAAGCCGGTGCGGGCGTCGGGATCTGTGGAGAAACTGATGATGCTCAGCGTCCGGCCATGAAAATTATCGGCGCAGACGATGATCTCCGCCTTTCCCTCCGGCACGCCCTTGACCTCGTATCCCCATTTGCGGACTGCCTTAATAGCAGTCTCCACCGCTTCGGCGCCGGAATTCATCGGCAGGATCTTGTGCGATCCGGTGAGAGCCGCGAGCTCTTCGTAGAGATAGGCGAGCTGGTCGTTGCGGAAGGCGCGGGAGGTGAGCGTCAGCCTGCCCGCCTGCTCGACCATGGCGGCGAGGATCTTCGGGTGACAATGGCCCTGGTTGACGGCGGAATAGGCCGAGAGGCAATCGAGATAACGGTTGCCGTCGGTATCCCAGACATGAACACCTTCGCCGCGCGTCAGCACCACGTCGAGCGGCTTGTAGTTATGGGCGCCGAGCCGCTGTTCCGTGGCGATCAGTTTTTCCGAAGTGTTCATGGCCGTTCTCCCTCTATGCGTTTTATGTGGCGCGTGCCCTCTATGCGGCGCGTGTTGGACGATCGAAGATGCGGCGGCCGAAGAGGCTTGCCGTCAGCTCCACCAGGATGCGGGCGCTCTTGCCGCGATCGTCGAGAAACGGATTGAGTTCGACGAGATCGAGTGACGAGACGAGGCCGCTGTCCGAAAGCATTTCCATCACCAGATGCGCCTCGCGGAAAGTCGCACCGCCAGGCACCGTCGTGCCGACGCCGGGGGCAATCTCGGGATCGAGGAAATCGAGGTCGAGGCTGACATGCAGCAGGCCGTTCGCCTTGGTGACGACATCGAGGATCTCACGCATGATGGCGCCGATGCCCTGCTCGTCGATCGCGCGCATATCGAAGACGTTGACGCCGTGTTCGTGGATTTCCTCGCGCTCGCGCGCATCGACCGAACGGATGCCGACCTGGAAGACATTCTTCGGATCGACGAACGGACGGTCCTTCGGCAGGATCTCGGCGAACTCCGCCTCACCGCAGAAGAAGGCGACCGGCATGCCGTGGATGTTGCCGGAGGGCGACGTCGCCGGAGAGTTGAAATCGGCATGGGCATCAAGCCAGAGCACGAAGAGCGGGCGGTCTTTGCTCGCGGCATACCGCGCCATGCCGGAGACGCTGCCCATGGAAAGGCTGTGATCGCCGCCGAGAATGAGCGGGAAACGGCCGGATGCGGCGACGTCGTGGACGCTGCTTTCGAGGGCGCGCGTGAAGGCGCCGACGATCCTCAGATTGTGGGCCTTCGGGTGGTTCGGCAGATCCATCGCCGGCACGATCCTGAGATCGCCGATATCGGCGACGTCATGGCCAAGCTCGATCAGCGTCTGGTCGACGCCGGCAATGCGCAGGGCCGCAGGGCCCATGGCAGCCCCTCTGCGGCCGGAGCCTTCTTCCAGCGGCGCGCCGATGAGGGTGACAGATCGCGATTGCGCATTCATTTTAGAGGGCTCCGTGTTGAGGCCTGTTTCGGCCGATAGTGGGATAAAGGGCTGGCGGCAAAAAGATGGAAAAGTGTCAGAAATGGACTATGATTGCGCAGATTGATAAACCACTTTTGACAAAGTGATCAGCGTGGACGATCTCGACACCGAACTTCTGAGCGCACTTCGCCATAACGCCCGGATTTCCGTCTCCTCACTTGCGGCGATGACCGGCGCATCGCGGGCAACGGTTGCCACCCGTATCGACCGGCTCGTCGCCAGCGGCACCATCGTCGGCTTCACCATCCGCACCGGCCATGAGACGCGCTCCGCCGGCGTGCGCGCCATCGTGATGATCGAGGTGCTCGGCAAGCTCGCCGACAGGGTGGCCGATCAGTTGAGGGGCCTGCCGCAGGTGCGCGCGCTTCACAGCACCAACGGCAAATGGGATTTCGTCGCCGAACTCGAGGACCGCGACCTCGCCTCCTTCGACGAGACGCTACGTCGCATCCGGCTGATCAACGGCATCAATTCGACCGAAACCAATATTCTTCTCAAGACGAGCAAGACAGGCTTTTGAGCCGGCCTAGTATTCGCGTTCATAGACGATGCCCGCCTCACCGGCGCCGTTACCGCCGGCGGCCCCCCGCAGCTTGACGCCGCGGCCGACATCGAGATTGATGATTGCCTTGGCGCCGGCCGAGCCACCCTGTTGCAGTTCGAAATAGGTACGGTCATTGAGGTAGCGGCCGACGTTGACGCTCGTCTGGCCCTTCTCGTCGGTGCTGACGTCGAAATCGTCGACGCCGAGCTGGTTGCGCAGGCCTTCGAACAGCGATGTGGAGCGGTTGCCGGCCAGTTGGCTGACGGCGTCGGCGAGCTGGGCGATCTGCACCGGCGAGAGCTTCGACATCGACTGGCCGAAGATCAGTTGCGCCAGCACTTCGTCTTGCGGCAGCTGGGGCGAGGAGGAAAATGTGATCGAGGGGTCGGTGGCAAGACCTGCTACATCGACCGTCAGGGTCGTCGTGCCGGAGGTGGAAGTCGCCTCCATATCGAGCGCCGGCGTCAGATCGCCGGCAAAGGTGATCCTGCTCTTGTCGGAGAAATTCAGTCGGCGGTTCAGAATGGTCAGCCGGCCGCGGCGCATCGTAAAGCCGCCAGTGACGATGGGTGCTGCCGCCGTTCCGCGGATCGTCACGCGGCCGCCGAGCTCGGCATCGATTCCGCGGCCGCGCACGAAGATTTGCGAGGGTGCATCGATTTCGAGGTCGAGCGTGATAACCGAGGACTTCTCGCCCGGCTTTCGCTCGCCGTCATCCCGCAGCTGCGCAAGCACCGCGCGGGGTGCATTCTTATGCCGGATGTCGATTTGGCTGAGCGAGGTCGGCAATTTTTCCGGGACGCTGATCGAGGTCTTGTCCAGCCGGAGTCTGCCGCTCAGCGTCGCGTTCATGATCGGCCCGCGCAGGGCCACTGTCCCATTGACAGTCGAGACAACAAGCGTTCCGTCGACATAGACCGCTTTATCGAGCTTGATCGAAATGTCGGCGGGAAAACCACCGGCCGGCTGGATGCCGATGGTGCCGCTTGCCGAAATCGTGCCGCCGCCGCCAAGATTGCCGCTGAGGCGCGATATGACCGCCTGGTTGCCATTGAAGGTGACGGTCGCCGTCAGATTATTGACGGCCAGATTGCGCCGGACGTCGACCAGCTTCGCGCCATTGGTCGAAACGGTGCCGTTGATGACGGGTGCTGCGGCCGTTCCGCCGATCTGAAGGTTGACGGTGGCGACGCCGTCCGCGACAAAGCCCTGTTGCGCAAGCGGGGCGCCGAGCACGGCGAAGGGAAGATTGCCTGTGAAGCGCATGTCGATGGCGCGAGCGCCGGTGATGACGACGCTGCCACCGCCCTTCAGCGACATGCCGGCGTCACCGGCAAAGCTGGTAGCGACCGTCAGCCTATTTTCGGCAAGTTTGCCTGATGCGCCGATGGTGAACGGCGAAAGGCCGGCACCTTTTGTCTGGCTCGTCGCTGCGTTCTTCCAGTCGACCTTAAAGTCGACGGAGGGCGCCGACAGCCCGCCGGTGGCCTTTGCGGTTGCCGAGACTGCGCCTTCGGCGGCAAGGCCGGGAACGAAGCCGTTGGCGATGCCGGCCGGAACATTGGTGGCGTTCGCCGTGACGTCGACCGAGCGGATCGAGGTGCCCGCGATGGCAAGATTGCCGGCTGCTTTCAGCGCAATACCGCCACTGCCAGTCAGGTTCGCATCGAAATCCAGCCTGTCACCGGCATATTTTCCCGTTGCCGCCAGCGCGAGGCGGGCTAGGCCGGCAGCCTTGGTGTGGCTGGTCGCGGCGTCCTTCCAGTCCAGCTTGAAATCGACGATCGGATTTGCCGGCGTTCCCGACGTCACAGCGTTTGCCGAAAGCGTGCCTTCGGCGCCGAGGCCGGGAACGAAGGCGTTTGCGATATTTGCCGGCAGCGCCGGGATATCGGCATTGATCGAAAGGTCCCGGATGGCCGTTCCCGCGATCCTGACACCGCCCTTCGCCTTGGCCAACACGCCGTCCTTGCCGACGAGATTGGCATCGAAATCGACCCTGTCATTGACGAACTTGCCGGAAGCCGCAGCACTCAGGCCCGAAAGGCCGCTGCTCTTGGTCTGGGCGGTCGCGGCGTTCTTCCAGTCGAGCTTGAAATCGACCGCCGGCTTTGGAAGCGCGCCGGAAGCCGATGCCGTTCCCGAGACGGTGCCTTCGGCGGCAAGACCGGGGACGAAGCCGTTGGCGAGGGCTGCCGGCAGGTTGGCAAGATCGGCCTTGACGTCAAGGTTGCGAACCGACGTGCCTGAAATCGCGACGTTGCCGGCGGCCCTCAGCGAGAGGCCGCCCTGGCCGGCGAGATTGGTATCGAAATCGAGTCGGTTGTCGGCAAAGCGTCCCGATGCGGCAAGTGCCAGGCCTGAGAGATGAGCGCTTCGGGTCTGGCTGGTCGCAGCATCGGTCCAGTCGAGCTTGAAGTCGGCTTTGGGTGCGGCGGCCGTCCCGGCGGCGGACATGGTACCGGAAATCGTGCCGCCGGCCGCCAGATCGGGAACGAAGGCATTTGCCAGACTGGCGGGAAGCTTGGCGATCTCGGCATCGACCTTGATGCTGTCGATCGTCTTTCCGGCCAATGCGACATTGCCGGTGGCTTTCAGCGAGAGCTCTTTGTCGCCGCTGACTGCCGCGTTGAAATCAAGCTTGTTTTCGGCAAATTTTCCCGATGCGGTCACGCCGAGTGCTGCAAGGCCGGCACGTTTCGTGTGGCTTACCGCAGCGTCTTTCCAATTGAGATCGAAATCTGCAGTCGGGGCAGAGAGGGATCCGCTGGCCGCAATCTTTCCCGAGATCGTGCCTTCGGCGGCGAGATCGGCGACGAAGCCGTTTGCGATGGTTGCCGGAACATTGGCCAGCGCCGCATCGACCTTGACGGTGTCGATGGTCGTGCCTTTCACGGCGACATTGCCGTTTGCGTTCAGCGACAGGTTATCGGCGCCATTGATCGCTGTGTCGAAATCGAGCTTGTTTTCGGCGAATTTTCCCGACGCGCTCACGCCGAGGGCTGCAAGGCCGGCGCGTTTCGTGTGGCTCGTCGCGGCATCCTTCCAATTGAGATCGAAATTGGCGTTCGGGGCGGAAAGAGTGCCGGTGGCCGCGATCCTTCCTGAGATCGCGCCTTCGGCGGCTAGATCGGGAACGAAGCTGTTTGCGATATTCGCCGGAACATTGGCCAGTGCGGCGTCGACCGTGACGTGACCGATCGTCGTGCCTGTCACGGCGACATTGCCGTTTGCCTTCAGCGAGAGGCTGTTGGCGCCGCCGATCGCAGTGTCGAAATCGAGCCTGCTATCGGCGAATTTGCCGGATGCCTTGACCGCGAGATCCGCAAGGCCCGCACGCTTCGTCTGGCTCGTCGCAGCATTTTTCCAATTGAGATCGAAATTGGCGGTTGGGGCGTCAAGGGAGCCGGAGGCCGAGACCTTTCCGGTAATCGTGCCTTCGGCGGCAAGATCGGGAACGAAGCCGTTGGCGATGCGGGCAGGCAGGTCGAGAATATCGGCGTTGATATCAAGCACCGGTGCCTTCGAGTCGGCGAGCACGACATTGCCGGCGGCCTTCAGCGACAAGCCGTCATTGCTGCCGACCGTCGCGTCGAAATCAAGTTTCTGGTCGGCGAATTTGCCACCGGCGGTAATGCCGAGCGGCGCCAGGCCGGCGCCCTTGGTCTGCCCGGTCGTCGCATCCTTCCAGTCGAGCTTGAAGTCGGCGACGGGTGCTGCCGGCGTTCCCGTCACGGCAATGGTTCCGGAGATCGCGCCGCCGGCTGACAGGTTCGGCACGAAACCGTTGGCGAGCGTTGCCGGCAGCTCGCGGATCTCGGCATCAAGCTTCAGCGTTTCGCCGGCGGAACCGGTGACCGTCACCGAGCCGGTGCCGGTCTTCAGCGTCACCCCGTTCAGATTGGCGGCACCGCCGCCGATGGCGACCTGCGTCGGTGCGGCAAGCTCGATCGGGATATTGCGGGGGCTTGCCGAGAAGCGTTCGAGGTTCAGGTGCATCGTGCCGCCCGCCGCCTCGATATTGCCGGCCGCCAGCACGGGATTGCCGTCATAGGCAGCATCGAGATCGAAATCGGTATGGTTCTGCTGCTTGGTAAAATCGAGCGAAAGGCCGGCGAGCCGGTTCGTTCCGGCACTCACCTCCTCGGCCTTGACCGTGCCGTTTGCCGCAAGGGCTTTAAGATCGCTGACCGTGACATCGATATCAGGCTTGACGATCGCAAGCGTATCACGGCGGATCGAGCCGCCGGTCGCAAGCAGCTTGAGCGCAATCCTGCCGCCATCGCTGCTGACGCCGAGCGACCCTTTGAGATCGCCTTCGGCCTTCTGTCCGCCGAGGGCGGCGAGCAGGCCGATATTGGGGAAATCGAAGGTCAGCGCGCCTGTCGGCTCAAGGGAGGGCGATAATTCCACATTGCCGGTCAGCCGGTTGCCGCCGATATCGGCGGTCAGCGCCGGAATGCTCGTCTTGCCGCTCTGCGAACTTATGTCACCGTTGATGCTGATCGGCTGGCCGTCGATCGTGCCGGTGGCGGCGATCCTGCCCTGGGGCGCCTTGGGATCGGCAAGACCCGACAGGTCGATATTGAGGTTGCCGAGCACGCGGTCGGCCATTTCAAGACTGGGCGCCTTGAGATTGGCCGTCACGGAAATTGCCGGGAGCTCACCCCCCACTCTCAACGCATAACCTGCCCCACCGCTGGCGCCGGGGATGAGCTTGCCGATGTCAGGCAGCCGGCCGGAGAGATCGGCGTTCAACATCCCATCGTCGAGCGCGACATTGCCGGCGGCTTCGAGCGTGCCCGATTTCAGGACGAGGTTGGACAGCGCGAATTTTGACGGGATGGTGCCGACTACCTGGCTTTCGAGCGAGATCGGTCCGTCGAACCTGCCTGTTGCCGCCACCGGCAGGGCTGCCGGGTTGATGGTGAGCTTGAGGTTGCCGGTCAGTGCTTTGTCTGTCTGCCGATAGGAGCCGTTGAGGCCGCCGTTGATATTGGCGCTTTCGACGGTGGTGCCGTTGAAGCCGATGCTATCGGGCGAGATCTGCAAGGGCGAGGCGATCGTGACTGGGCCTTGGACGGCGCGATTGAGGTTCGGGTCGGCAAAGGTCGCGTCGCCGGCAACGAGGCGCAACTGAACGCTGCCGGAACGGGCGGCAAGGTTGAAGGCATCGCTCTTTGCCGTCAGCTTGATGTTGCCGATATTGGCCTGCGGAAGGGTTGCGGTGTCGAGCGAGCCGCTGACATTCAGTCTGGCGGCCTGCGCATCGCCGGTGAGCGCCAGGTTGAGGCCCGATATGAGGAAGCGCGCTTCGCCATCGGCGAGCGGCCAGCGGAAATCGACTGGTCCCGAGGTTCCGAGCAGATTGGCGTTCAGGCTATTGTTGCCGGCCGGATCGAGGGTGCCCGAGGCGGCGATGACGACGCTGCCGGTGGCGATATTGCCGGTCTGGATATCGATCTTGCCGCGATCGTCGAAGGTGGTGGCAAGATCGATATTGGTCTGGCCGGCAAAAAGCGGCCGGAATGCCGATGGAAGCAGCGAACTCAGGTCACCGCCGCCCTTGAGGTCGAGGTGATGCAGCCCGTCTGCCGTGATCTGATGCCGGGTCTCGATTGCGGCGCGCTGCTGCCCGTCGAGGGCGGCCTGCACTTTGCCTTTCCAATCGGATATAGGCCCCTGGCCGTCGAGATCGATGTTGACGGCCGGGCTGTCCGGGAGGCCGAGAAAGCCCGCCAGCAGCCCGCCCTTCGGCTCGGAAAGCTGCGCCTTCAGCCGCAGCCGGTTTTCGGCCGGCGCAAAGGCGATATCGGCGGCAAGCCGCGCATCCGGAACCGCGTGACGGCTGACATTGACGATAGCCTCGCCGCCTTCGCCGTTCGCCGAAAGGCTGCCTTCGGCGGCGAGCGCAAAGGCGCGGCCGGCAAAGGGTGCGGCCAGCTTGATATCGGGCAGCGCGATGCGGTCTATGTCGACCTTAATCGGAAGGCTGAAGCCGCCGGCATTCTCAGCTGCGGGCCGCGAGGGCAGGGTGCGCACCGGCTTGCGCAGCACGTTGATTGCTTGGATCTCGAAGTGTTTGGCGTGGAAGGTTCCGGTCAGCAGCGCCAGCGGGTTCCAGTCGATCGCGACGCCATGAATTTCCGCAAAGACGCCCCTGGTGTCGGAGAGGGAGATCTCGGCGGCGCGAAGCCCGCCGGTCAAAAGGCCTTGCGGTTCGCGAACTTCGATCGTCATGTCGCGGTTGGACAGCGTGGAGGCTATCCTTTCGGTGACGATGCGGGCGCCAAAACTGGTGAAGCCGAAGATTGCCAATGCTACGACGGCGAGAATCAAGATAGCGCCGACGGCATAGCCGGTGAGCCTTACGATCCAGTTGACGATTTTTGTCAGCGTTTGCATCGGCGCGGACACTACCCCGTTTTCATGACGGCTCACAAATCGGAAAACACGAGCGGAATCGGCAATCCTAGAAGGATTGGCCGATGCCGGCGTAGATTCCGTAATCTGTGCCATCTTCGTACTTGTTTAGCGGCACGGCAAAATCAAGCCGCAGCGGGCCGAAAGGCGTTGCATATCGTATTCCGGCACCGGCACCGGCGCGGATATCGGAAAAGCCCGGAAAGGTGCTGTCCGATACGGTGCCGACATCGATGAAGGGCACGATGCCGATGGTATCGGTGATCTTGATGCGGGCCTCCAGCGAACCGGTCACATAGGAGCGGCCGCCGGTGGGATCGCCATTGTCGTTATAGGGCGAGATTTCCTGATAGCTGTATCCGCGCACGGAGCCGCCGCCGCCGGCAAAGAAGCGCTGCGTGGCGGGAATATCCCCTATGCTGTCGCCGCCGATCAGGACGCCGGCTGCAACCTTGCCGGCAAGCACCAAGCCGTCTTCCTGGCCGAACGGCAGATAGCCGGAGATCGAGCCCTCGAATGCCGCGTAGGGCGTAGCGTTGAAGATTTCGTAGCCAGGCGTCGCCGAGAGCGTCGCGCGGTAGCCCTCCGTCGGATTGAACTTGTCGTCGCGTGCGTCGCGATCATATTGGATCGGCAGAGTGAAGGTCAGGTAGTCGTTCTCGCCGAAGGCGTCTTCGTCGCGCTCCCAGCTGACCTCGCCGCTCGCCGAGACCGTGTCCCGGTCGGTCAATTCGTAGGAAAGGCCAAGCGAGGCGGTGACGAGTGTCGCGTTATAGGCATCCGGATTTTCGGTCTTGGCGACGATGCCGGCCTTCAGTGTGGCGGCGGGAAAGAAGGCGCCGGGCTTGGTGAAGAGGATGCCGGCGGAATAGTCGAGGCTGCCGACATCCGTCGTTTCGCCAAGCCTGGAGACCGATCCCTCGATTCTCAGCGTTTCAGCTTCGCCAAATAGGTTGCGGTGGCCCCAATAGCCCTGAACGCCGAAGCCGTCGGTGGTGGAATATTGCGCGCCGACGCCGAAGTAGCGCCTCTTGCCCTCGGAAACTTCGATCGTCATCGGCAACGTGCCGTCAGGCGCCAATGCATCGCCTTCGTGAATGGTGACGCTCGAAAAAACGCCGAGGGTGCGAAGGCGCTCGCCGGCTTTCTTCAGCGTTTCCGGGGAGTAGGCTTCGCCCTTGTTCAGCCGGGAATAACGCTGGATGAAAGCCGGCTTGACGGTCCTTTCGCCGGTGACGCCGACATCGCCGATCGGAGCGACGGGGCCGCCCTCGGCAGCAAGGACGATATCGACGGTATCGCTGCTGTGATCGGCGACAACCTTGCGTTCGGTCAACTTGGCGAAAGGCCGGCCTTCGCTTTTCAATTGTTCGACTATTCTGTCGCCGGCCTTGATGATGGCGAGCGAGCCGGCCTGTGCGCCGGGCGCCAGATCGTAATCGGCGGGATTATGGTTTGCGGCATCGCCGCCGAACTGGACCTCCCTGACCTTGAAAACGGGGCCTGGCGCAATGTCGACGGTGACGGGGATCGGCCCTGACCGGTCGAATGTCGGATTGGGCGGGAGGTCGTCGATATTCTTGCCGTCGATGGTGATCGTCACCAGGCCGCCATAACGGGCCTTTTCATAAAGAGTGGCGATCAGCCGCTCTCGATCGTCGCGCGCCTTGACGACGATGCCGAGATCGCCGGAAACCGGGAGCTTTTGGTCGCTGAGGAGACGGGAACTGTTTTCCAGCGCTTCTTTGAGGTCGGGATCGGCGGTATCGGACTTGAGGTCGACCTGATAGCGCACCGGATCGGGCACCTGTTCGCCTTCATCTTCCTCTTTGCCGAAAATGGTGATGCCGAAAAGCTTGAAGGCGTAAGCGTCGCCGATCAGGACCGGTGAGAACGCAGCTGCCGCTGCGACCACCATCATGGTGCCTGTTCGCCGATACGCAGTACCTGTTTTCGGACTTGTCCCTCTAATCCGCATCCGCCGCTTTTGGTTACGCCTACGATGAAGCTTCGTTGCCCAGCCGTGAACAGCTTAGCGACAAAATCGCGCGGGGTGTACCATTTTAAATTGCCAACGCACTAATTTAGCACAAAAAATCCCGGAACTGTGTCCGGGATTTCCTGAATCTACTTGTTTCTGAACGTTCTCAGCGCGGGCAGGTATCGATGTATCGGCGGCCGTAGCGGTCGCGATAGTAGCACTGGCCAGGCTGTTCGGCGACGCTGCCGATGAGGGCCCCGGACACACCGCCGATAGCGGCGCCGACTGCCGCGCCACGAACATTGCCGGTGACTGCGCCGCCGATGACGGCGCCGGATGCAGCACCGATGCCGGCGCCCTGCTGCGTCGGCGTGCAGCTTGCGATCGACAGGCCGACCAATGCGAGTATGACAGCTTTCTTCATTTTTTCTCTCCGAGGTTGTTGCCCAGCGGGCAAAGGCCGTCCCTTTTATTTTTTGTCAGGCTAGACCGAAAACTATGTCGGAAGAAAGGGTTGTCCACTGCTGTGCTGATTTTTTTGCGATGGGCTGTCGTCGTCTTTCGCGCCGTCCGCAAACTTTGCTGCCTTCTGCGGCATTAATTTCGTTGATCGCGGCTCGCATATTTTTTATCTGGAATCATTCAAAAATCTGGGCCTTTTGCCGCAGTTGATGTTAAAGCAAAGGGTAAGCATTGACGTGCGGACGTTCAGTCATCAAGAACATTCGCGCGATACTGGAGCATATGATGGATTTCGAAGCGTTTTTCAAAAACGAGCTGGACGGGCTTCATACCGAAGGCCGTTACCGCGTTTTTGCCGATCTCGAGCGTCACCGCGGCAATTTTCCCCGCGCGACGCGTTACACCGCGGATGGCCAAAAGGAAGTCACGGTCTGGTGCTCCAACGACTATCTCGGCATGGGCCAGCATCCCAAGGTGATCGAGGCGATGAAGAACGCCATCGACCACTGTGGCGCGGGTGCGGGAGGCACCCGGAATATTTCTGGCACCAACCACCATCACGTCATGCTCGAGCGTGAGCTTGCCGACCTGCACGGCAAGGAAGCAGCGCTGATCTTCACGTCGGGCTATGTTTCCAACTGGGCAGCCCTCGGCACGCTCGGCGCCAAGATCCCCGGCCTCATCATCTTTTCCGACGCGCTGAACCATGCCTCGATGATCGAGGGCATCCGCTACGCCAAGTGCGACAAGGTGATCTGGAAGCACAATGACGTGGCCGATCTCGAAGCCAAGCTCAAGGCCGCCGATCCGAAGGCGCCGAAGCTGATCGCTTTCGAGAGCGTCTATTCGATGGATGGCGATATCGCCCCGATCAAGCAGATCTGCGACCTCGCCGAGAAATACGGCGCGATGACCTATCTCGACGAAGTGCATGGTGTCGGCATGTATGGCCCGCGCGGCGGCGGCATTGCCGAGCGCGAAGGGCTGATGGACCGGCTGACGGTGATCGAAGGCACGCTCGGCAAGGCTTTCGGGGTGATGGGCGGCTATATCGCCGCTTCGACGGCGCTTTGCGATTTCATCCGCTCGTTTGCCTCCGGCTTCATCTTCACGACGGCGCTGCCGCCGGCACTGGCCGCCGGCGCCGTCGCCTCGATCCAGCACCTGAAGGTCAGCCAGTTCGAGCGCGCCCGCCATCAGGACCGTGTCCGCAAGCTGAGAGCACTGCTCGACCAACGCGGCATTCCCCATATGCCCAATCCGAGCCATATCGTGCCGGTGCTGGTCGGCGATGCGGCCAAGTGCAAGTGGATCTCCGACCTGCTGCTCGACAACTGCGGCGTCTATGTCCAGCCGATCAACTATCCCACAGTGCCGAAGAAGACCGAGCGCCTGCGCATCACGCCGACGCCGCTGCATTCCGATGCCGATATCGCCCATCTCGTCGAGGCCTTGCATTCGCTCTGGTCGCGTTGCGCGCTCGCAAGGCACGTCGCCTGATTTTTCGATGATCACTCGGTTCGAACCGTAATCGGGGCCTCCACCGGAGGCTCTGACAGTGATCGGTCTTGCTCCCGCAAGACGCTGCAACAAACCTTCCTTGCTCGTCCAGGATCATCCGCTCTGCGCTTGGTCTTAGCACCGATGACACATCGCAATCGGCCTGACCGATGCGGATGGATCTTTCCCCTGTGCTTGCCTCCTGCCGCAACTGTGTTGCCGATCCGAATCTTGTGGCCGCGTGAGAAAACCTTTTCCCACTTGACACGGAGATTGGTAAAAGCTTTTCTCAGATCACTTCAGAAGGAGGACGTTCTGAACATATCGGGAGGGAAAAGAGGCAGGATCACCATCCACGAGGTGGCTGCTGCTGCTGCGGTGAGCATCTCGACGGCATCGAAAGCGCTCAATGATACCGGCCGGATGGGGTCGGAAACGCGCGAACGGGTGAAACGGATCGCCGCCGAAATCGGATACCGACCGAATGCGCTGGCGAGAGGTCTTCTCAGCAAGCGCAGCTTCACCATCGGGCTGCTGACGAATGACACTTACGGCCGTTTTACGCTGCCGGTCATGGCTGGCATTTCGGATGCTCTCGTCGATCACGGCGTTTCGGTCTTCCTGTGCGCCATCGAGGACGATCCGGCGCTCGCCCAGATCCATGTCGACGCAATGCTGGACAAACAGGTCGACGGCATTATCGCGACGGGAAAACGCCTGGATCGGCGCCTGCCTGTCGATCTTTCGAATTTGCATGTGCCCGTCGTCTACGCCTTCACGGAGGGGACGCAGAATAGTGTCACCTTCCGTTCGGACGACGAACAGGGTGCGAGATTGGCTGTGGAATGGCTCATGAAGATCGGACGGCGGCGGGTCGCGCACATCACCGGGCCGCAGGAGTTCTTCTCGGTGCGGGAGCGTGCCGGCGCCTATCACGAGGTGGCAGGTCATCGCGAGCCGGTGCTCTACGGCGTCTGGTCGGAAAGCTGGGGGCATGAGGCGGTCGAACAGCTTTGGAAGAGACCGGGAGAGAAACCGGATGCACTCTTCTGCGGCAACGACCAGATCGCCCGCGGTGCGGTGGATGCGTTGCGCGAGCGCGGCGTCAAGGTGCCGCAGGACGTCTCGCTCATCGGCTTCGACAATTGGGAGATTGTCGCGGCCCAGACGCGGCCGCCGCTGACGACGGTGGACATGGAACTGAAGGAGCTCGGGCGGCAAGCCGGATTGACGGTGCTCGCGCTTGCGGAAGGACGGCCCGTCGAACCGGGAGTGAGGAAATTGCCGTGCCGGCTGATCGTCCGGCAGTCATGCGGGGGGTAAAGCCCCGGGGATGAGAACAAGAGAATGAGCAAAGGCGCGAGGAGATGCGCCATATCGGGAGGAGTGTCATGATCAAGCGTCTTTTGGCGGCGACCAGCATCGCAACCCTATGTCTGGTGTCGGCCGCATCGGCTGCCGAAAATGTCGAAATGTGGGTTCGCTCGGGGATCGGCGACGCCTTCAAGAAGGTCGTCGAAGCTTATAATTCCGGTCACGAGAACAAGGTCGTGATGACCGAGGTGCCGTTCTCCGAACTCGTGCAGAAATACGCGACGGCTATCGCCGGCGGACAGGCGCCGGACGCGCTGTCGATGGATCTGATCTATAATCCGGCCTTTGCCGCGGCCGGCCAGCTCGAAGACCTGACGGACTGGGCAAAATCCCTGCCCTATTTCAACTCGCTTTCGCCATCGCATGTTCGCCTCGGCACCTACCAGGACCGGATTTACGGCCTGCCGCTGTCGGTCGAGACCTCCGTCTTTGCCTGGAACAAGGATCTCTACAAGAAGGCCGGCCTCGACCCGGAAAAGGCACCTGTCAATTGGGACGAAATTACCGCCAATGCCGAGAAGATCCGGGCGTTGGGTGACGATACCTACGGCTTCTATTTCTCCGGTGGCGGCTGCGGCGGCTGCATGATCTTCACGTTCACGCCGCTCGTTTGGGGTGCGGGCGCCGATATCCTGTCGGCCGACAGCAAGACGGCAACGCTCGATACGCCGCAGATGCGCAAGGCCGTCGATATTTACCGCAACATGATCAAGAAGGACCTGGTGCCGGCGGGAGCCGCCAGCGACAACGGCGCGAACTTCCTGACTTTCACCAACGGCAAGATCGGCCAGCAGAGCCTTGGCGCCTTTGCCATCGGCACGCTGGTGACCGAGCATCCCGATATCAATTTCGGCGTCACGCTCATTCCTGGCGTCGACGGGAAGCCTTCGTCTTTTGCCGGCGGCGACAACTTCGTGATCACCAAGGGCACCAAGAAGATCGACGCGGTGAAGGAGTTCCTCGAATATGTGTATTCGATGGATGGCCAGAAGATCATGGCGAAGTATGGCAGCCTGCCGACGCGCGGCGATATCGCCGACAAGGTGCTTGAGGGCCTTGACTCGCGCATGCAGGTCGGCCTGAAGGCGATCGGTGTCGCCAAGACACCCTATACGCTGCAGTTCAACGACCTGATCAACAGCGCCAACGGGCCATGGGCAAGCTTCACCAACGCCGCGATCTTCGGCGACGACGTCGACGGCGCGTTTTCGAGTGCGCAATCGGAAATGCAATCGATCATCGATAGCGGCCAGTAAACTCTCCCTCGGCCGCGGCCGGGGAGCGGTGGCAGCTTCCCGGCCAATCCCACTCGACAGATGCGGAGCGTTTTGATGACCGGTTCCGGTTCAGAGATTCTATTGCCTCGGCGCAGGCGACGGCGCAGATCGAACTGGCGCGGCCTTGTCTACATTGCGCCGGCCATGGCGCTGGTCATCGTCTTCTTCATCATGCCGGTTCTCTTCACCGGATGGATGAGCCTGCATAACTGGCCGCTGATGGGGGCGTCCCGCTGGATCGGCTTCAACAATTATTTCCGCATGGCCAACGATACCCGTTTCATGACGGCGCTGAATTTCACGGCCTATTACACCGTGATCGTCACCATCGCGATCTTCGCGATCGCCTTTCCGCTGGCAATCTTCGTCGAAAAGGAACGGCAGTTCGTCGGCGCCTACCGGACGATCATCTTCCTGCCCGTCGTGGTCGGCCTTGCCACAGCCTCCCTGCTTTGGGTCTGGCTCGCCAATGTCGATAGCGGCTTCGTCGGCCCGACTTTGAAGGCGCTCGGCCTCGTCGAAAAGAGCCCCAACCTTCTTGCGACCTTCGACACCGCCTTTCTGACGATCGTGGTGATGGTCGTCTGGAAGATCGCCGGCTTCACCATGATCATTCTCCTGACCGGGCTTCAGGCTATTCCGTCGGAGCTGACGGAGGCCGCCCGCATCGACGGCGCCGGCCGCTGGCAGCGTTTCCGGCATCTGACGCTGCCGCTGATGCGCAAGACGATCGCGCTGGCGCTGATCGTCTCCGTCACCGGCTCGATCCTCGCCTTCGACCAATTCTACATCATGACGTCAGGCGGACCGCAGAACAAGATGATCTCGGTGGTCTACTACATCTTCAATCAGTCCTTCGTGTCGTTCAATCTCGGTTATGGCGCAGCACTCTCGATCGTGCTTCTCGCCATCCTGGTGGCGATCAGCATCGTGCAGCTCTGGTTGCTTCGTGTCGGGGAGGAGCGTCCATGACCACCTCAAGGGAACGCCGCGCCCGCAAGGCCATCCGGACGAAGTCGGCCTATCATCTGACAGGCATCACTATCTCGATCTTCTTTCTCGCCCCCTTCGTGATCACGCTGTTGTCGTCCTTCCGGCATGGCACGGAGGCCAGCCTGCCGCCCTTGCCGCCCTGGCCGACCTCCGGCGTCAGCATCGATTCCTACGCACTGCTCGACACGTTCGGCGCCGGTATCTGGCGGCACATGATCAATTCGCTGTTCGTTTCGGTCGCCACCGTGGTGCTCACCGTCGCCGTCAGCCTGCTCGCCGGCTACGGCTTCTCGCGCTACCGGTTCCCGCTGAAGAATGTGCTCTTCGTGCTGATCATCGCGACGCTGATGATCCCGTTCCAGTCGATCCTGACGCCGCTCTTCATCATCCTGGCAAAGCTCGGCCTCAACAATTCGCTGCTTGGGCTGACGCTCGTCTATGTGACGCTGCAACTGCCCTTCTCGGTCTTCATGATGCGCAACGCCTTCGACGCCGTGCCGAAGGAGATCGAAGAGGCCGCGCGCATCGACGGTGCGCGTGACCTCAGGCTGCTGGTCCGCGTTCTCCTGCCGCTGGTGCTTCCCGGCGTTGCGACGGTTGCGATCTTTGCCTTCCTCAATGCCTGGAACGAGTTTCTCGCCGCACTCGTGCTGCTCTCCAGCAATGAGAAATACACCCTGCCGGTGCTGATGACGGCGGTTCGCGCCGGACGGCTCGGCGCCATCAATTGGGGAGCGGTCCAGGCCGGTGTCGTCGTCATGACGATCCCCTGCCTGATCGTCTTCCTGCTCCTGCAACGCTACTACATGCGCGGGCTGATGGCCGGCGCCGTGAAATGATTCAAAGAAAGTGGAACCTATGAACAAACCAAGCAACGACCGCCAGTTTCGTCCCGTCGCCGTTCCCGATGTGGAGCTCGGCGGTTTCTGGGGCAAATGGCAGGACGCCGTCTGCAATTCCACTGCCGCGACCCTGCTCGACCGCTGCGTCGAGGCCGGCATGCTCAAGGCGATCGATGTCAGTCAGCCAAGCCCCGGGGTCGTCATTCCCATCCAGCCATGGGGTGGGACGACGCAGATGTTCTGGGATTCCGACCTCGGCAAGTCGATCGAAACGATCGCCTACTCGCTCTATCGCCGGCCGAACCCGAAGCTCGAGGCGCGCGCCGACGAGATCATCGACATGTATGAGAAGCTGCAGGACGAGGACGGCTATCTGAACGCCTGGTTCCAGCGCGTGGAACCGAACCGCCGCTGGACCAATCTGCGCGACCATCATGAGCTCTATTGCGCCGGCCATCTGATGGAAGCTGCGGTCGCCTATTTTCAGGCGACCGGCAAACGCAAGCTGCTCGACATCATGTGCCGCTATGCCGATTACATGATCAAGATTTTCGGTCACGGCGACGGCCAGATACCAGGCTATTGCGGCCACGAGGAAGTCGAGCTCGCGCTGGTCAAGCTCGCCCGCGTGACGGATGAGAAGAAATATCTCGAGCTATCGAAATATTTCATCGACGAACGCGGCACCCAACCGCATTTCTTCACCGCCGAGGCAAGCCGCGATGGGCGCGATGTCTCCGAGTACCACCAGAAAACCTATGAATATGCGCAGGCGCACCAGCCGGTGCGCGAGCAGACAAAGGTCGTCGGCCACGCCGTACGCGCCATGTACCTCTATTCGGGCATGGCCGACATTGCCACCGAGTACAAGGACGATAGCCTGACGGCGGCGCTGGAAACGCTTTGGGACGATCTGACGACCAAGCAGATGTACATCACCGGCGGCATCGGGCCGGCTGCCTCCAACGAAGGTTTTACCGATTATTTCGATCTGCCGAACGATACCGCCTATGCGGAGACCTGCGCCTCGGTCGGGCTGGTGTTCTGGGCGAGCCGCATGCTCGGCCGCGGTCCGGATCGGCGCTATGCCGACATCATGGAGCAGGCGCTTTACAACGGCGCGCTGCCGGGGCTTTCGACCGACGGCAAGACGTTCTTCTATGACAATCCGCTCGAAAGTGCCGGCAAGCACCACCGGTGGAAGTGGCACCATTGCCCCTGCTGCCCGCCCAACATCGCCCGGCTGGTGACCTCGATCGGCTCCTACATGTACGCCGTTTCGGATAACGAAATCGCCGTGCACCTCTATGGCGCAAGCACCGCAAGGCTGAAGCTGGCCAACGGCGCCGAGGTGGAACTCCAGCAGACCACCAACTATCCGTGGGACGGTGCGGTCGCTTTTACGACCAAGCTGGAGAAGCCGGCGAAGTTTGCGCTGTCGCTGCGTATTCCGGACTGGGCCGAAGGCGCAACCCTCAGCGTCAATGGAGAGGTGCTCGATCTCAACGCCAATATGCGGGACGGATATGCCAGGATCGATCGCGACTGGGCCGACGGCGATCGTGTCGCCCTCTACCTGCCGCTGGCGCTTCGACCGCAGTATGCCAACCCGAAGGTGCGCCAGGATGCCGGCCGCGTCGCATTGATGCGCGGCCCGCTGGTCTATTGTCTGGAAACAACGGACAATGGCGAAGACCTCAACGCCATCGTCCTGCCCCGCGAACTCCCGGCGGCCGAAACCGTCGTACTGAAGGATCTCAACGATGCCATCGCCCTCGATCTCAAGGTCGAGCGCGAGGAAACATCGAACTGGGGAACAGCGCTCTACCGCAAGGCGCCGGCCGAAAGGCAGGTCGCCACCGCGCGTTTCGTGCCCTATCATCTCTGGGACAACCGCGCACCCGGAGAGATGCTCGTCTGGGTCCAGTCGGACAGATAGGTCTTATTGGGGATGACGAACGGTATGGGTAACAAGAGCGTCGTGCTCCAGGACGTGCGAAAAAGCTATGGCAATCTGCAGGTGGTCCACGGGATCGACCTGACGATCGCGGAGGGCGAATTCGTCGTCTTCGTCGGCCCTTCCGGCTGCGGAAAATCGACGCTTCTGCGCATGATCGCCGGCTTGGAAGACGTGACCGACGGGGAGGTCGAGATCAAGGGACGTATCGTCACCGATCTCGATCCATCCGAACGCGGCATCGCCATGGTCTTTCAGTCCTACGCGCTTTATCCGCATATGAGCGTGCGCGACAATCTGGCCTTCGGCTTGAAGATGGCGCGCACGAATGCTGCGGAGATCGAGACGCGTGTCAAGGCCGCTTCCGCGATCCTGAAGATCGACCATCTTCTCGACCGGCGGCCGGGACAGCTTTCCGGCGGCCAGCGGCAGCGTGTGGCGATCGGCCGGGCGATCGTGCGCAAGCCCGACGTTTTCCTGTTCGACGAGCCGCTGTCCAATCTCGATGCGGAACTGCGCGTTTCGATGCGCATCGAGATCGCCCGCCTCCACCGCGAACTCGGTAACACGATGATCTATGTCACGCACGACCAGACGGAGGCGATGACGCTCGCCGACAAGATCGTCGTGCTGCGCGACGGCCGCGTCGAACAGGCCGGAACGCCCCGCGAAATCTACGAAAATCCCGCAAATACCTTCGTGGCGGGCTTCATCGGCTCACCGAGGATGAACCTGCTCAATGCCCGCTGGCGTGAGGGCGGCCTGGTCGAGGTCGCCGGCCGGCAGATCGAAAGCGGCCTGCCGCCGGCGGACAGGCCGGTTGGTGGCGCGGTGACGCTCGGTCTGCGGCCGGAGCATCTGAAGGTGGCCTCCGACCTGTCGGGCAGCCTGACGGCCAGGGTCGATTTTTCGGAATATCTCGGGGGAACGCAATACCTCTATTGCCAGCTTGCCGATGGCCAGTCACTGACCGTCGAGCATCGGTCACCGATCAGTATCGCGGCGGGCGAGCAAGTGAGCCTGCTGTTTGAACCGTCGGATTGCCGGTTGTTCGACGAGGGTGGGAACCGGTTGCGCTAATCGCGGCAGTCACGGTCACGAGCGGACGACCACTCGGCGGCCCGTGCGAACTTCACTCAGCAATCGCTAGTGTCATGAGCTCCGCCGCCCTTTGCCGGGCTTCCCTGTCGGCGGCGAAGACATCATCCATGCCGGAAGCCGGCGGCAGGCCGGCCAGATCGTCCATGACCCTCTCGGTGACCTCGGCCATGGCGAGGAAGGAGAGCCGCCCTTCGATGAAGGCTTCGAGCGCCACTTCCTTGGCGCCGTTCAGCACCGCGCCCTGAACACCGCCGCGCGTCATCGCCAGGCGCGCGAGCCGCAGCGCCGGAAACCGCACCTCATCCGGCGCCTCGAAATCCAGCCTGGCGAGCTTGGCGAAATCCAGCCGCTCGACCGGCAGGTTCGACCGGCGCGGAAAGGATAGGGCATAACCGATGGCGGTGCGCATATCGGGCGCGCCGAGCTGCGCCAGCACCGATCCATCGGTATAGCCGACCATGGAGTGGATAATCGATTGCGGATGAAAAATGACCTCGATCTGTTCGGGCCTGAGGCCGAAAAGGTGCCGGGCTTCGATCATCTCCAGCGCCTTGTTGAACATCGAGGCACTGTCGATCGAAATCTTCAAGCCCATCGACCAGTTCGGGTGGGCGCGCGCGGTTTCCACCGTCACATCCGCCATGTCACGCAGCGAGGCGGTGCGGAAGGGGCCACCCGACGCCGTCAGGATGACCCGCTCGACGGCGTGGCGCTGGTTCTCTTCCAGCACCTGGAAAATCGCGTTGTGCTCGCTGTCGACCGGAAGCAGCCTGCCGCCGCCCGCCCGGATCGCTGCGATGAAGAGATCGCCGGCCGATACCAGGCATTCCTTGTTGGCAAGGGCGATATCGGCGCCGCGGCGGGCCGCGGCAAGCGTCGGCGCCAGGCCCGCAGTACCGACGATTGCCGCCATCACCCAGTCAGCTTCGCGGTCGGCGGCTTCCATCAGGCCGGATTTTCCCGAAGCGACAGCGATGCCGGTGCCGGAAAGTGCGCTCTTCAGTGATTCGTAATGCCGGTCGTTTGCCGTCACCGCCAGCCGCGCGCCGGATGATTTCGCCTGCCGGGCCAACAATTCGACATTGCCGCTGCCGGTCAGCACGGAGATTTCGAAGTTCTCCCGTCCGCCCAGATGATCGACGACATTGAGTGTATTCTGGCCGATCGAACCCGTCGAACCGAAGATGCTGAGGCGCCGCGGCGCGCTTTTGCCGGTCATCATGTAGAATTTCGCGAAAATTTCTCTCGTAGGCTCAGGCTCTACTAGGCTTTGGAGGGGGCGGCAAGTGTGCGGTGCAGCAGATTTCAACCCTTGAGGGGTTTACAGAGCGGCGGCCGGATGTGATCCTTATAACATTGCTGCCGGAATCGCTTCCGCCGCGGCCGGTCACGGTCGCATGGCAAGTCGGGGCGCTGTGGCGTCCATCGAAGAACAGGCACTCGGTGCCGCCGGCCTTTGGGCCACACATTATCGAGGATGAAACCGGGATGGACGGCTTGGCCGTGATCTCTATCGCGGCTTGGCCGTGATCTCATTGCGTTCGTTGCGAACGCTTTCATATGCGCTGCTGCGTCCACTCCGCGCCGCAGCCCTGTGACAGGTCAAAACGTTCTGAACTTCATGACGACATTCAAATTAGTATGCATCTTTTTCGCCATCCTACCCTCGCTCACAGCCGCAGCGAAGGCGGACGACCTGCTGATCTGGTCGCCAGCCAAGCTTTCGGACCGGTCCTACAAGGCGACGGTGGGTTTTCGCCTGCCGGCGGAATGGGAAACGAGCGCTGGCGCCGACATCGCGCTGGCCTCGACCAAAGGCGGAGCGCTGCTGCCCGATTCCGAACAGGCAATGCTTTGGGGCAGGATCACCAGGACGAGCGTTACCCCGGCAGGCCGGTCAGAGCGGGGTGCCAGCGTCAGCGTCGATACGCTGCGCGGCAGCGGCGCGCTGACCCTCAGCCGCTCGCGCAGCTGGATTCTCTCCGATTCGCTCGACATGCAGTCGAGCCGGTCCATCAGCGTTCAATATGACGCGGTGGAGGCCCGGCAGGCTTCGGTGACGGCATCGCAGGCGCTGAAGCTGATTCATCCCTGGACGGGAACCTCGCTTTCGGCAGGGACGGGCGTCAGCAATGCGAGCGGCGACTTCTCGAGCACGGTTGGCGTCAGCCAGGCCATCCTGCCGAACCTCAATCTCGATGCCTCGGTGAACAATCCATTTTCGGGGGGTGAGGCGGGCAGCGTCAATCTCCGCTATCGCGTGCAGTGGTAGCGGCGCTGAACCAAACTGCGCCGATCAGCGTTTCCTACGAGGTTTTCACGGAGGAACGGATCATGGTTTTCAAAGAGCAGACATTTCACGGGCTCGAACCCGAGATGGAAATAGAGATCGCCAATCGCGCATCGGTCGAAGCGGCCGTTGCCAATGCCCTGGCGATCGCCGGCGGCATCGATGCCTCCGATGTCGAGGTGACGATGGAGAACGACCAGATCGTGTTGAGCGGCACCGTCGGCACGGTCGGCGAAATCGAACGGGCAACTGCTGTTGCCAAGGCGGTAGAGGGCGTGCATGCGGTGCAGAACCGTATCCTGCTCGGCGGATCCTCGCTCGATGGCACGCATTAACGAGATGGCTGGCCGCTCCCAGGGCCAGACCCTGCAGGACGAGGACTATTTCCACGTCGTCGCCTATCAGCCGCAGATCAACCGGCGAAGCGTTCGACGAGGAAGGACGAACCGGCCAGCCGATCCGTTTTCTGCGCCGCGCCCGACCCCTGCGGCTGGTAGGCGATGGCGAGCAGCAGAACACTGACGGCGACATAGGCGATTGCCAAAAGAGTCATCTTGAGACGCATGATGAATACTCCTGTTTCGCGGTAAACGCGGCTGATATGGCGAAGTTCCTCATGTCGAGATCAGATGAAAAGTCCGGGCTTTTCCTCATGGATTGCCTTATCGGCAGACCTGGGTTTCCTTGATGACCGTGTGGCCGTGGCCGCGGATCTTTTCCGTCTTGGTGAAGCAATCGCGGGACACGTGGCGCCCTCATGTGATGGCGGTAGTAGGGCCGTTCCAAATGACGATAATAGGAACGCGCATCATCCGTGGTGATCGTCACACTTGCCGCCTGGGACTGCATTGCGGAAAAGATGGACGCAGCAGCGAGCGTGCAGGCAAGGATAATCTGTTTCATGACGAGCCTCTCTTTTCTGAGTTGGTCACGGCATCAACTCGCCGGAAGCCGTCGGTTCAATCACATAGGGTTACCGATTATGTCGAAGGCAGAAACCTTTGGTGCGCCGGATCGTTAGCGCAAGGGGATAGCCGGAGGCATCGAGCATGGGACCGATTGCAAGGATCATCACCATCGTCGCCGGGCTTGCCGGCGGCACGGTTTTTTCGCAGGCGCCGGAATTTGCGCAACAATACCGCCAGCGGATCGGCGGGGCGATCGACGAATTGCGCGTCATCGTCGAGGATTTCAACCGCCAGGCCACCGAGCACCATCTCGATCGCCAGCAGGCGCTGAACACCTATGCGCAATCGTCCGACGATTTCCTGCGCGACCGCGGCGTCTCCATGCAAAGCACGATCACGCGCTACGAAACGCTGTTGTCGCAGCAACTCCACCTCGGCACCGCCGCACCCGTCGCCAAACCCTTTGTTCTGCTACGCAATGCGGACGACGTCGTTTTCGCCAATACCTGGCGCGACTTCGTGCCCGGCGTGCCGGTCAGTTTTGCGGGTCTCGTCTGGGGCGCGATTGGATTTGTCAGTAGCTCGGTCGTGGCGGCACTGCTGGGGTTGTGCGCCCGTCGAGCTTCGCGAAGACGAAGGGGCGTTCGTCAGGCGAGCTGACCGGGGCGAGCGCGGCCTGCCTGTCCGGATAAAGCTCTCACGTCCACAAACATCGAGGGCGCTATAAGCCGGCCGCCTTTCGCAATGCATCGTTCATCCTTGACTGCCAGCCTTTACCGGTGGCCTTGTAGAACTGGATAATATCGGCATCGAGGCGGATGTTGAGGGGTTGCTTCGGATTGTCCAGCTTGGGTCGACCTCGGGCTGCGATGGCTGTCTCCATCTTTTTGGCAACGTCCGGAAATGCTTCCTTGAAGGGCTTGGCTCTTGCCATCTCTTCCTTGGACAGAGGGGGATTGTCGGAAACGGCATCCCAATCCTCCTTGGAGTAGCCGCGGCCAGGCTGGAACTGGGTCATTTTTCGGGCTTTGATAATCATCAGATCATGCTCCTTTCGTCCTTGCGCGCGGGGCGCATCGAAATGATCGAAAGCGCCTCAGAGCCCAGATTTACGAAGATCACGACCATAGTTCCGTCAGCGAGGCGGCCTATGGCCTTGGACCGCCCGTCTTTGGCCGGAACGACAACGGAAGACAGGAGAACTCGAAAGTCAGATCGGCAAAATCGAGGCCGTGTTTCTCGATATTGGCAATCCGCTTCGGTTCATCCCATACGAGCTTCATAAATGTATCTACAATAATTCATTGCTTTGGACAATGATTAAATGTAGATACGAAAAAGATCTGGTAGGTCGCAAACAGGGAACTGCCGTGGACCCGTTGATTGTTCCGTCCTCGCGGACCGCAGCAGTGACGCCTCGATGTGAGTTGGAAGTCCGAGCCTAAAATGTAAATTGAAATCAATGGTGATCCCGGCGCGATTCGAACGCGCGACCCCCAGATTAGGAATCTGGTGCTCTATCCTGCTGAGCTACGGGACCACTTGCACGCCATGCATACAAAAGGCTTGGCGGGAAGCCAAGCCTTAATTGTTGTCAGAGACCGAGGCGCTGTTCGGCGAGGCGGACCCAATAGGAGATGCCGTGGGCGATGGCTTCGTCGTTGAAGTCGTAGGCCGGGTTGTGGAGGCCGGCGCTGTCGCCGTTGCCAATGAAGATGAAGGCGCCCGGGCGTGCGTTCAGCATGTAGGAGAAATCCTCGCCGCCCATCATCGGATCGATCTCGGCGTTGACGTTGCCTTCGCCGGCGATGGCACTGGCGGTGGCGACCGCGTGCTCGGTCTCATCCGGGTGGTTGACGGTGACGGGATAGTTGCGGTGGAAGCTGATTTCGGCCTCGGCGCCGTGGGCTGCGACCAGGCCCTCGATGATCTGCCGGAACCGCTTCTCGGCGAGCGTGCGCACCTCGGGGTCGAGGGTGCGGACCGTACCGGCGAAGGTCGCATCGTTCGGAATGACGTTATGGGCGAAACCGGCATTGAACTTGGTCACCGAGACGACGACCGAGCGCAGCGGATCGGCGGTGCGCGAGGCGATCATCTGCAGATTGGCGATGATCTGGGCGCCGATGGCGATCGGGTCGATCGTCTTATGCGGCTGGGCGGCGTGGCCGCCGCGGCCCTTGATGGTGACGGTGAATTCGTCGGTCGCCGCCATGATGGCGCCCTTGCGGGTGGCGAACTGGCCGACCGGCAGGCCCGGCAGGTTGTGCATGCCGTAGACCTCTTCGATATCGAAGCGCTCCATCATGCCGTCCTTGACCATCAGATTGCCGCCGCCGCCGCCTTCTTCGGCCGGCTGGAAGATGACCGCGACATTGCCGTTGAAGTTGCGGGTCTCGGCCAGGTATTTCGCAGCCCCGAGCAGCATGGCGGTGTGGCCGTCATGGCCGCAGGCATGCATCTTGCCCGGCGTCTTCGAAGCCCAGGGCTTGCCTGATATCTCGGTGAGCGGCAGGGCGTCCATGTCGGCGCGCAGGCCGACCGTGCGGCGGCCTTCGCCCTTGCCCTTGATCAGGCCGACGACACCGGTGCGGCCGATGCCGGTGACGATCTCGTCGACGCCGAATTGCTTGAGTTTTTCGGCGACGAAGGCTGCCGTATTTTCCACCGCAAAGAGGAGTTCCGGCCGGGCGTGGATGTGGCGGCGCCATTCGGCGACCTCGTCCTGCAACTCCGCGGCTCTGTTCAAAATCGGCATATCGGCGTTCCTGTTATGAAATCTCGACAATCTTTCATCGCATCACAAGGGGTGTGAGGCTGTGGAAATTACTTAGTCAATGACCTTTGCCATGTCATAGCCATATAGGCTAAATAGGGGAAGATTTCGAGATTTTCCTGATATCCGAAGGACGAACCGTGTCGACGAGCCACTTCCGTTTGTTTGCTGCCTTGCGGCCGCTTTCTTTCGTGTCAGCGGCGACTGCCGTTTTCCTGGCTTCCGTTCCGCTGGCCCATGCCAATCCGCATATTCTCGTCGATGTGCAGACCGGCCGCGTGCTCGAGCATGAAGAAGCCTTCCGCAAATGGTATCCGGCCTCGCTGACCAAGCTGATGACCGTCTATACCGTGTTCGACGCGATCCGCGCCGGTCAGATCAGCCTCGATACGCCCATCGTCATCAGCAAGCGCGCCGCCGCGCAGCCGGCCGCCAAGATGTATTTCAAGCCGGGGCAGAAACTGACGCTCGATAGCGCATTGAAGATCCTGCTGGTCAAATCGGCCAATGACGTGGCGGTCGCGGTCGCCGAAGCCATCGGCGGCACGCAGGAAGGCTTCGTGACGCGGATGAACGGCGAGGCGCTGAAGCTCGGCATGACGGATTCGCACTTCGTCAATCCGAACGGCTTGCCCGGCAAGGGGCAGTATACGACGGCGCGCGACCTTGCGGTGCTGACGGTGGCGCTGCGCCGCGATTTTCCGCAATATGCCGGTTATTTCGCACTGGAGGGTTTTACCACCGGCCAGCAGAACGTGCCGAGCCTCAACATGCTGATCGGCCGTTTCGCCGGTGCGGACGGCATGAAGACCGGCTTCATCTGCGCTTCGGGCTTCAACCAGATCGGGTCGGCGACCCGCAGCGGCCGCACGCTGATCTCCGTCGTGCTCGGCACCGACAGCCTTGCAGCGCGCGCCGATGCGACGGCGAACCTTTTGCAGAAGGGCTTCACCACCCAGCCTGCCAGCAACGACACGCTGGGTTCGTTGAGACCCTATGGATCGGGGCAGGACCAGGTGACCGACATCAGCGCCGATATCTGCAGCGCCAAGGGCGCCAAGGTGCGCAGCGAAACGCGCGACGAAGTCGGCCGCATGAAGGTGCAGTCACCCTATATCCAGCCGATGGACCACGATCCGCAATTCGTCTTTGCCGGCCTCATTCCGGGCCAGGATGCGCAGCCGGTCGCGCAGTCGGAAAAAATGGCGCGCGGCGATACGGCAGGCGCGATCGCCAACGTGCCGGTGCCGATGCCGCGCCCGACATCCTTTTAAGCTTTAAGGTAAAATAACATGAGCGCGCTCAACGACAGGATTCCGGTCACCATCCTGACCGGCTTTCTCGGCGCCGGCAAATCGACGCTGCTCAACCGCATCCTCAAAGATCCTGTCATGAAGGATGCGGCCGTCATCATCAATGAATTCGGCGATGTCGGCATCGACCACCTGCTGGTCGAAAGTTCCAGCGATTCGATCATCGAGCTGTCCGACGGCTGCCTCTGCTGCACCGTGCGCGGCGAGCTTGTCGATACGCTGGCGAACCTGATGGACGCCGTGCAGACAGGCCGCGTCAAACCGGTGAAGCGCGTCGTCATCGAAACGACGGGTCTTGCCGATCCCGCTCCGGTCATGCAGGCGATCATGGGAAATCCCGTCATTGCCACCAATTTCGAGCTCGACGGCGTCGTTACCGTCGTCGACGCGGTGAACGGGCTGCAGACGCTCGACAATCACGAGGAAGCGCGTAAGCAGGCGGCGGTCGCCGACCGGCTGATCGTCTCGAAAAAGTCGATGACCGGGGCAACGGACGGGCTGGAAAAGCGGCTGGGGGCGCTCAATCCGCGCGCCGTGATGATGGATGCCGACAGCGCCGAGGCTGGCAGCGCCGCGGTTCTGCTCAACGGGCTTTATGATCCGGCGACGAAGATCGCCGATGTCGGCCGTTGGCTGCAGGACGAGGATTCGCACGAAGCGCATCACCATCACCATGATGATGGCGATCACCACGGCCACCATCACCACAGTCATGATCATGATGGTCACGCGCATCAGGACCCGCACGACGTCAACCGTCACGATGCCTCGATCCGCTCTTTCTCGATCATCGAGGAGAAGCCGATCGATCCGATGGCGCTCGAGATGTTCATCGATCTGCTGCGCTCGGCCCATGGCGAGAAGCTGCTGAGGATGAAGGCGATCGTTTCCCTTTCCGACCGGCCGGATCGGCCGCTGGTGCTGCACGGGGTCCAGAGCATCTTCCATCCGCCGGCGCGGCTTCCGGCCTGGCCGGATCCGACAGACCGGCGCACGCGCATGGTGCTGATCACCCGGGATCTGCCGGAAGCTTTCGTGAAGGATCTGTTCGACGCCTTCCTCGGCAAGCCGCGCATCGATATGCCCGATCGTGCGGCGCTGTCGGACAATCCGCTCGCCATTCCCGGCATGCGGATTTAAATCATTGATTTTCGTTGTTATGCGATCTTCTTCAGGTCTTGCGTTTAGGAATGCTTGACATCCACTTGGCCTGCTGACCGCTGAGAAGGGTGCGATAGCGCTCCTGGCTTGCCGCCAGATGGGCGCGCATGGTGGCGCGGGCAGCTTCCGCGTCCCCGGCGGAGATCGCCTTCAAAATCGCCAGATGCTCGCGCTGCAGGCCTTCCTGATAGTCACGCGACAGTGTGCTATCAGTCCCCCAAGGCGAGGCGACGTCGCAGGGGATGGCCCGCATGCCAAGCGCATCGAGAACTTCGACATAATATGAATTATTGGTGGCAGCCGCAATTTCTCGGTGGAAAGCGAAGTCGCTCTTGCCGGTTGCTTCGCCGCGCTCGAGCAGCCGGTCGAATTCGAAGAATGCTTCCTGAATCTGCGCTTCCTGCGCCGCATTGCGGCGTAGCGCAGCAAGCCCTGCGCTCTCGATTTCCAGCCCCATGCGCACCTCGATGATGTTGAGTGCATGGGAGACCTTGTTGCCGACATCGGCGCTGATCGAACCGAAGGTAATCGTCGGATGGTTCTTGACGAAGACGCCGGCGCCTTGCCGCGCCTCGACGAGGCCGTCGGCGGCAAGGGTTGCGATCGCCTCACGGACAACGGTGCGGCTGACGCCGAAGAGTTCGCCCATCCGGCTCTCCGTCGGCAGCTTTTGGCCGGGCGCGTACACTCCGGACACGACCTGAGCGCGGATGGCCGAAACGACGCCTTCGGAGAGTTTCGGCCTTCGCTCGACCCTGAAATCTACGGCTGTGTCGGTCGCCATGTCGCACTCCTATTTGAACACGCTCGGCAGCCACAGCGAAATCGCCGGGATGTAAGTGACCAGACCGAGCACCACGATGCCCGCACCGTAGAACGGCCAGATCGAGCGCATGGCCTCCCAGACCGAGATCTTGCCGACTGCACAAGCCACGAATTGTACCGCGCCGACTGGAGGCGTGTTCAGCCCAATGCCGAAATTCAGGATCATGATGACGCCGAAATGCACCGGATCGACACCGTAGGCCTGCGCAACCGGCAGGAAGATCGGCGTGCAGATAATGATGGTCGGCCCCATGTCCATAAAAGTGCCGAGCACAAGCATGAGGACATTGAGCAGGAGCAGCACCGTCAGCGGATCGTCGGCGACGCTCTTCATCCAGATCACCAGCGAGGCAGGCACCTTGAGGAAGGCCATCAACCAGGAGAAGGCGGCGGCTGTGCCGATAATCAAAAGCACCATTGCCGTCGTGCGCACGGCGCCCTGCGTGGCGTGAACGAAGTCTCTCCAACTCATCTGCCGGTAGACCAGGAGGGTTATCAGCAGCGCGTAGAGCACCGCGATGCAAGAGCTTTCCGTCGCAGTGAAGACGCCGGACCTCACCCCGCCGAAGATGATGGCGATCAGCAGCAGCCCTGGGAGTGCGACGGCGAGCAAGTGAGCCACCATGACAAAGCCGGGAAAGGGCTCCGTCGGATAGCCGCGCGAGCGCGCAACGATGTAGGCCGTCACCATGAGCGCGACCGCGAGCAATAGTCCGGGTAACACGCCGGCGGTGAACAGGTCGGCGATGGAGATCTTGCCGCCGGCAGAGATCGAATAGATGATCATGTTGTGGGAGGGCGGCAGCAGCAGCGCGATCAGCGCTGCCATTGAGGTGACGTTCACCGCATAATCGGCGCCATAGCCGCGCTGCTTCATCTGCGGGATCATCAGGCCGCCGACGGCTGCGGCTTCTGCCACCGCCGAACCGGAGATGCCGCCGAACAGCGTGGCGGTGACGATGTTGACCTGGCCGAGGCCGCCGCGCACGTGGCCGACCAGTGATGCGGCGAAAGCGACGATGCGGCTGGCGATGCCGCCGCGCACCATCAAGTCGCCGGCGTAAATGAAAAAGGGGATGGCCAGAAGCGAAAATACGCTCATGCCGGAATTGAGCCGCTGGAAGATGACCAGCGGTGGCAGGCCCATGTAGAGCACCGTGGCGAAGCTCGATACGCCGAGGCAGAAGGCGATCGGCGTGCCTATCAGCATCAGGGTGGTGAAAACACCGAACAGGATCCAGAGTTCCATCGCGCTACACTTTCAATTTGACGTTCGGATCGGCATTGATGTTTTCGATCTCTACGGCGATTTCCGCCGGCAGAATCTCATCCAGCGCATCGTCAATCGGTTCGCCGGCGAGGCGGAGCACGATGCGCTCCAGCGAGAAGATGACGGCGAGCACGCCACCGCCTACGAGCGGCAGATAGTCGAACGCGCCTGAGATACCCAGCGAAGGCAAGGTTGTGTTCCAGGTCAGGCTCATGAGAGCGCCGCCGTACCAGGCCATGCCGGCGCCGAAGGCGAGAATGACGACGTCCGAGATCATACGCAGGACGCGCTTGCCGGATTTCGGCAGCACATAAAGCAGCACGTCGAAACCAAGATGATTGTTCTCCCGGATGCCGACGGCGGCGCCGAGGAAGATGAACCAGCTCATCAGCATGACCGAGCCTGGCTCCGTCCAACTCGGCGAGTCATTCAGCACATAGCGGCAAAATACCTGCCAGGCGACAAAGACCGTCATCAGCACCAAGCCGGTGCCCGCGAGCCAAAGGGCGGCGTTGCTCAGGCGTGTCAGAGAATTGACGACGGGTGTCAGGTTGTTCGACATAGGGACCTCGTCGAATTTGGGCGCTCACTCTCCCTTGTCAGGAGGAAACGACAAGATGTTCACGAAACGGCCGGTGAACCGGGGTGGAGATAACTTTCCACCCCGATAATCGACGCCGCTTTCCGAGACAAAGAAGGCAGGCTAGGGCTACTGCACAGCCTTTACATCCTCGACCATCTTCTTCAGCACGTCGTCTTTCACGTGCTTTTCATAAACCGGGGCCATGGCGTCGATGAACCCCTGCTTGTCCGGCATGGTGATCTGAGCGCCGAGCTTTTCGACATTGGCGCGCGATTCAGCGACCTTGGCTGACCACAGCTCGCGCTGCTTGGCGACGCTGTCCTTGGCTGCCTGTTTGAAGACCGCCTGATCCTCCGGCGTCAGTTTGTCGAACGCCGCCTTGTTCATGACGAACACTTCCGGCAGGATCGTATGCTCGTCCAGCGAGTAGTTCTTCGCCACTTCGGCGTGCTTGGCGGTGTCGTAGCTCGGAAAGTTGTTTTCCGCGCCGTCGATGACGCCCGTTTCGATCGCTGAATAGACCTCTCCATAGGGCATCGGCGTGGCATTGGCGCCGAGTGCCGCCACCATGTCGACGAAGATGTCGGACTGGATAACGCGGAACTTCAGACCTTTCATGTCGGCAACCGAATTGATCGGCTTCGTCTTGTTGTAAAACGAGCGCGCGCCGGCATCGTAGAAAGCAAGCACCACGAGACCGGCCGGTTCGAACGCCTTCTTGATCTGGTCGCCGATGGCGCCGTCCATGACCTTGTGCATGTGATCTTCCGAACGGAAGATATAGGGCAGAGCCGGAACGATCGATTCCTTCACAGTGCCGTTGAAGGGCGCCATTGACACACGATTCAGCTCGATGACGCCGGAGCGAACCTGCTCGATCGTGTCTTTCTCCTCGCCGAGCTGGGCGGAATGATACACCTCGAGGGAATAGCGGCCCTGCGTGCGCTCCTTCAACAGCTCACCGAAATATTTGACGCCCTCGACCGTCGGATAGCCGTCCGGATGTGTATCGGACGATTTCAGCACCGTTTGAGCGCTGGCCGCGCCGCTCATGAATGAAGCGGCAACCATAAGACCGGCCGCCAGTTTAACAAAGTTTTTCATGCTCTCCTCCCGTTTTGCATGACGATTAATTCTCAGAGTCGGTATCCCGGCGTTGCGACTTAGAAGAAGGTCCTCAGCACGCTTCGCCTCCTTCAAGCAATATTTCCGCAACCGGGTACTGATGGTCCGGCACGAAAGATGCGCGCGTTGGAGGATGCTCATCGAGACATACCAACAGGGTTCACAGTGCCCATCGTGTCCGATGGAGCAGCTGCTTACCTCTACACGCGAACACTTGCGCTCTTCTCATGGGAATCGAAGACTTGGATCGATAGCCTCCCTATTCTTGCCGTTCCTCCGACCGGCCAATTATGGCTAGATCCTGTAAAGTATAATGTCAACATACAAAAGCTGTGTAGTTGTATGATGAATTTTGGCTGCTTACCATCGACAGCTGTAGAAGCGCGAGCAAGCAAGGTCGGAGACGCGGGCAGCAGTAATGGTGAAGCCTGACGGTTTGCTAGTCCCATGCTCGGCGAGATATGCGCCCGCAAAGAGCAAGGGTCAGATACCTAACCGCGTGCGGCTTTTAGATCTGCTTACTGGTTTGGGCGACGCGCGTCAGCGCTTGCGGATCAGGAAGCGGTGGCCGCTTTCGGTCTTTACCGTCTCGACCAGTTCGTGGCCTTCCTCATTACAAAAATGCGGCACATCGATCACTGCGAGCGGATCGGTGGTGTCGACGCGAATGAGCGTGCCGCTCGCCAAGGCGGCGAGCTTCTTGCGTGTCTTGATCACGGGGAGTGGGCATTTCAGGCCGCGAAGATCGTAGAGAACGGGGTTCAAGCCGTTCAGTTCCTCGCCCAGAATTTCCAAAACGGCTTCTTTGCCGTGGCGTCTGCCGTTTCCTGCGGTTCGGGCGCGGTAAAGGCCAGCGGATTCTGCATCGGCACCGGCACGACTGCGGGCGTCGCGGCAGCGACGGCCGTTGCCTGCGGCTGGGCAGGTGCTGCAGGCGTGGCGCCCGGCGCGGTCTTGGCGGCTAGGCCCTGCGCGGTGCGCTTGGCCATCAGGTCTTCGAGTTCGGCGACCTTGACCATGCGGCCGGCTTCCAGCGACGTGCCGGTCGGGGCGTAAGCAAGTTCGCGGCCCTTGCGCAGCTTGGCGACCACGGCCTTGCGCTCGGCTTCCGTGGGATCGTACCAGGCCATGCCGTCAAATTTGCTCATCGCCTTGGCATAATCGGCATCATAGGTCTTGCCGTAGGAGGCGAGGGCGGCCGTCAGTGCCGGCGGCGTCGACATAACAGGGCATTTGCCGGCGGCATTGAAGGCGCCGCCGTCGGTTGCCTGCTGATTGAAGACGTATTTCTTCTCGCAGACATTCACCTCAGGCGGGCGCTTCGTCACTTCGAAATTGTCGTAGCCGACCTTCAGCATCTTCCAGAAGTCGTAATTGCTGTCGAGGCGATGCTTGACCATGTTTTCCGCCGTCATGCGGAAGGGGAAGGCCTGCAGCTGCACGGTCGACTGGCCGCCCTTGAAGGCGTCGCGGGCGAAGGCGTAGATCTCCAGCACCTGCTGGTCGGTCATCGAATAGCAGCCGGAAGACGAGCAGGCGCCGTGGATCATCAGATCGGAGCCGGTACGGCCGTTCGCGGCGTCGTAGCGGTTCGGGAAGCCGGTGTTGATCGCCAGATAATATTTGGAATTGGGGTTCAGGTTGGCGCGCGTCAGGTCGTAGAAACCTTCCGGCGCCTGCCGGTCGCCGGTCTTTACCTTCGGGCCGAGACGGCCGGACCAGGCGCAGATCTTGTAATCGGCGATCTTGTCGAAACGGTTGTCGGTCTTCGCCTTCCAGATCTCCATGGCACCTTCTTCCTTGAAGATGCGGATCATGATCGGCGAATTGCGGTCCATGCCCTTGGCGGACATCTGCGCGAGGATATGGCTGGGAAGCGGCTGCTCGACCTTGTTCTTGATCTTGGAAAGATCGACCTGCGCGGTTTCCAACGCATCATTGCAGCCGGACAGAGCCAGCGCCATGAGGGAAATATAGGCAAAATGACGTATGCGCATCCCAACTAGCCCATAAAGATAATGCGACCCGGTCCGCCCATGGAGTCCGGGCATCAACCGGAATCATAGACGGTTTATACTTTACAAGTCCTTACCAGCCTATGACGTGCCTGGAACATCCCCGCAAGCGCGAATGCTACAGATAACATCAATGTGGCCAAGATTTGGCCCCAATCGGCGAAGAGCCGAATGTCCGTTAGAGATTGCGGCCCATGGCGAGGAATTTCTGGCGGCGGTCGTTGCGCAGCTGCTCGCCCGAGCGGGGTGCCATTTCGGCCAGAGCACTGGCGATCACGTCACCGGTTGCTGCTATCACGCTGTCGGGATCGCGATGCGCGCCGCCGAGCGGCTCGGAAATGATGCCGTCGATGACGCCGAGCGATTTCAGGTCCTCGGCGGTGATCTTCATGTTGGTCGCCGCTTCCCGGGCGCGGGTGGAATCGCGCCAGAGGATGGAGGCGGCCCCTTCCGGCGAGATGACGCTGTAGATCGAATGCTCGAGCATGTAGACCTTGTTGCCGGTGGCGATGGCGATGGCGCCGCCCGAGCCGCCTTCGCCGATGACGACGGAAACCAGGGGAACCTTGACGCCGAGGCACATTTCCGTCGAGCGGGCGATCGCCTCGGCCTGGCCGCGCTCTTCGGCGCCGACGCCGGGATAGGCGCCTGCCGTATCCACCAGCGAAATCACCGGCAGGCCGAAACGATCGGCCATTTCAAGAATGCGGATCGCCTTGCGGTAGCCTTCCGGGCGGGGGCTGCCGAAATTGTGCTTCAGGCGGCTCTTGGTATCATTGCCCTTTTCCTGGCCGATGACGGCGACGGGCTGGCCGCGGAAACGGGCAAGGCCCGCCTGGATCGCGGCATCCTCGGAAAATTTGCGGTCGCCGGCAAGCGGCGTGAATTCCTGGAACAGTGTCTTGGCGTAATCGACAAAATGCGGGCGCTGCGGATGGCGGGCGACCTGCGTCTTCTGCCAGGGATTGAGCTTGGAATAGATTTCGACGATCGCGTCGCGGACGCGAACCTCCAGCCTGCCGATCTCATCGGTGGTGTCGATGCTCTCGTCTTCCGTTGCGAGCTTCTTCAGCTCGATGATCTTGCCTTCGAGGTCGGAGATCGGCTTTTCGAAGTCGAGATAATTGTGCATGAGGTGCGTTTCCGTTCCTTGTGCCGGGGGCGTTTTCCTGGCTCCGCCCCTTGTCGCCGGTCCTATTCGTGCTTTTTCGCCTGTTTGGCAAGGGGGTGATGCGTCTGGACAAGCTGCTGCAGCCTCTCTTCGAGGACATGTGTGTAGATCTGCGTGGTCGAAATGTCCGAATGGCCGAGGAGTTCCTGTACGACGCGCAGATCGGCGCCGTTGGCCAGCAGGTGGCTGGCAAAGGCGTGGCGCATGACATGCGGCGAGATCAGCGACGGCGGTAGGCCGGCGCGGATCGCCAGGTTCTTGAGGTCGCGGGCAAAAACCTGGCGCGGCAGGTATCCTTCCTTCGAGACGGAGGGAAACAGCCAGGGGCTTTCCTGCGGCTCTTTCGCCGCTGCATTTTCGGCCGCCAGCAGGCGCCCATAGGATTTCAGGGCTGATATCGCCGATTGCGACAACGGCACCAGCCGCTCCTTGTTGCCCTTGCCGCGGATCATCAGGAAACGGCCTTCCTGATCGAGCACGCGGGCCGGAAGCGAGACGAGTTCGCTGACCCGCATTCCGGTGGCATAGAGCAGTTCCAGCAGCGCCAGCATGCGCAGGCGCTGCAACTGGCCCGGAGTCGGATCCTCGGCTTCGACCTCGGCCTGTGAAAGCAGCCTGCCGACCTCTTCGACGCCCATCGTCTTCGGCAGCGGACGGCCCTTCTTCGGTGCGTCGAGTATGCCTGTGGGGTCGTCGGTCCTCAGTCCCTCGGCGTAGAGGAACTTGTAGAACTGCCGCATGGCGGCAAGCCGGCGCGCCTGGGACGAGGGTTTGAAGCCCTTTCGGGCGAGCGAAGAGAGATAGGCGGCGAGATCGGCGGAGGCGGCTTCGGTAAGCCGTATGCTGCGCTCCGTCAGAAAGGAGCGGACGTCGTCGAGATCGCGTTCATAGGATTGCAGCGTATTGGCGGCAGCACCCCGCTCGGCGCTCATCATCTCCAGGAAGGATTCCACATGGACGCGGCCGAGATCCACCATTCCGGTCACTTCCTGGTCGTGTCGATTGCGCCCGTGGCGGGCGGATTGACCCTCTCGGACGGAATGCGGATCGTCACGTCGCGCTGCTGCGGCTCCACGAAGGTCACAAGCGCCAGCATCGCTCCGTAGACCGTCCCGGCGAGGATCGCGCAGACGAACAGGAAACGGAACAGGGTCGGCATCCAGCAACTCCTTCATGCTCTGCTTCTGTTATAAGAAGCCTATCTGCAAGTGCAAGAAGCGGTGTTCAAGCCATGATTCCCTTGCCTGCGACTTGACGCTCCATCTGCATTTGTCGATACCGTTTGCAAACAAAGTGTGAATGGACCGATGAGTGAACAACTGCTGACCGTTGCTGACAGCCTGAAAGACAGAGCTCGCGCCGCGCTCGGTTCACGCAATCTCATCCTTGTCGGCCTGATGGGCGCTGGCAAATCCTCCGTCGGGCGCATCGTCGCCAGCCAGCTCGCCATTCCCTTCATCGACAGTGATCTCGAGATCGAGCGGGTGTCGCGCATGACGATCGCCGAGCTTTTCGCCGCCTATGGCGAGCAGGAGTTCCGGGCGCTGGAAGCGCGGGTGATCAAGCGGCTGCTGAAGAGCGGGCCGCGCGTCGTCTCCACCGGAGGCGGCGCCTTCATCGACGACCGGACGCGCAAGCATATCAAGAAGGGCGGCCTTTCCGTCTGGCTGAAGGCCGATCTCGACGTGCTCTGGGACCGGGTCGCCAAGCGCGACACGCGGCCGCTGCTCAAGACCGAAAATCCGAAGCAGACGCTCGAGGGCCTGATGAATGCGCGATATCCGATCTATGCGCAGGCCGATCTCACGGTGCTTTCGCGGGACGTGCGCAAGGAAATCATGGCCGACGAAGTCTTAAAGGCCTTGATCGAAGCTCAGAAGGAAAGTGCAGCGACATGAATGCGATAACCTCCGCCGCCGCCATCCGAACGGTGCATGTGCCGCTCGGCGAGCGCGCCTACGACATCCTGATCGGGCCGGGGCTGATTGCGCGGGCCGGCGCCGAAATTGCCTTGCGCCTCAAGGGCCGCAAGGCGGCTGTCGTCACCGATGAAAATGTCGCGCCGCTCTATCTCAAAGCTCTCGTCGCAAGTCTGGATGAAGCAGGTATCGCCTCGGCTGCGGTCGTCCTGCCGGCCGGCGAGAAGACCAAGAGCTTCGAGCATCTGATGACGGTCTGCGACAAGGTGCTGGAGGCGCGCGTCGAGCGCAACGATTACGTCATCGCGCTCGGTGGCGGCGTCATCGGCGATCTTTCCGGATTTGCGGCCGGCATCGTCCGTCGCGGCGTGCGCTTCCTGCAGGTACCGACCTCGCTGCTGTCTCAGGTCGACTCCTCCGTCGGCGGCAAGACCGGCATCAATTCCCGACACGGCAAGAACCTGATCGGCGTCTTCCATCAGCCTGATCTGGTTCTGGCCGACACGGATGTGCTGAATTCGCTGAGCGAGCGCGAATTCCGCGCAGGTTACGCCGAGGTCGCCAAATACGGGCTGATCGACAAGCCGGATTTCTTCGCCTGGCTGGAAGCGAACTGGAAGGCGGTTTTTGCAGGCGGCTCGGCGCGCATCGAGGCGATTGCCGCAAGCTGCCAGGCGAAGGCCGATGTCGTCGTTGCCGACGAGCGCGAGAACGGCCAGCGGGCGCTGCTCAATCTCGGCCATACCTTCGGCCACGCGCTGGAAGCGGCGACCGCCTATGACAGCTCTCGCCTGGTGCATGGCGAGGGCGTCTCGATCGGCATGGTGCTGGCGCACGAATTCTCCGCGCGGATGAACCTTGCAAGCCCCGACGACGCGCGGCGCGTCGAGCGGCATCTGAAGGAGGTCGGCCTGCCGACCCGCATGTCCGGCATTCCAGGCGACCTGCCGCCGGCCGAAACGCTGATGGACGCGATCGCCCAGGACAAGAAGGTCAAGAGCGGCAGGCTCACTTTCATCCTGACGCGCGGCATCGGCCAGTCCTTCGTCGCCGACGACGTTCCGGCGTCCGAAGTGATCAGCTTTCTCCGAGAAAAACGCGCCTGATGTCGGTCGAAGGCGCTCTGGCATTTCTTTCGACATACTGGCCGGAGATCCTTTCGATCACGGCGCTGGTGCTCATGTCCGCCTTCTTTTCCGGCTCCGAGACCGCGTTGACCGCCGTTTCGCGCAGCCGTGTCCATACGCTCGAAGTCAACGGCGACGAACGCGCCGGCCTCGTCCGACAGCTGATCGAGCGGCGCGACCGGCTGATCGGCGCGCTGCTCATCGGAAACAATCTCGCCAATATCCTGTCCTCATCGATCGCCACCAGCCTCTTCCTCGGGCTGTTCGGCAGTTCCGGCGTGGCGCTGGCGACGCTTGCGATGACCGTCATCCTGGTCATTTTCGCCGAAGTGCTGCCGAAGAGTTGGGCGATTTCGGCGCCCGAACGCTTCGCACTCGCCGTCGCGCTGCCGGCCAAGCTCTTCGTCGCCGTCGTCGGCCCGGTTTCCTCCTTCGTCAATGCAATCGTGCGGCAGATTCTTTCGCTGTTCGGTATCAATCTCTCACGAGAGATATCGATGCTGACGGCGCATGAGGAGTTGCGCGGCGCCGTCGATCTGCTGCACCGCGAGGGATCGGTGGTGAAGGCCGACCGTGATCGCCTCGGCGGCGTACTCGATCTCAGCGAGCTCGAACTGTCCGACATCATGGTCCACCGCACCGCGATGCGGGCCATCAACGCCGACGATGCGCCGGAAGCGGTGGTGCGCGTCATCCTCGAAAGTCCCTATACGCGCATGCCTTTGTGGCGCGGCACGATCGACAACATCATCGGCGTCGTCCACGCCAAGGACCTGCTGCGGGCGCTTGCCGAGCCGAACATGGAGCCGCAGAACCTCGATATCGGAAAGATCGCGCAGAAGCCGTGGTTCGTGCCCGACAGCACCAATCTCGAGGACCAGCTCAATGCCTTCCTGCGCCGCAAGCAGCATTTCGCCGTCGTCGTCGACGAATATGGCGAGGTGCAGGGCATCGTCACGCTGGAGGATATTCTCGAGGAAATCGTCGGCGACATTTCCGACGAGCACGATATCGAGATACAGGGCGTGCGTCAGGAGGCCGACGGTTCCGTCGTCGTCGACGGCGGCGTGCCGATCCGCGACCTGAACCGCGCCCTCGACTGGAACCTGCCCGATGAGGAGGCGACGACGATCGCCGGCCTCGTCATCCACGAATCGATGACCATCCCGGAAGAGCGTCAGGCCTTCACCTTCTACGGCAAGCGTTTCGTCGTCATGAAGCGGGAGAAGAACCGCATCACCAAGCTGCGCATCCGCCCGGCCGGGGAAGACGGCGCCAAGCCAACCTGATTCTGCTTGGATCTCGAACGGCCAGTGCCCATATGGGTTGCGTGCGGCTACCAGCGGGTCGGTTCATCAGGTGCAGCCGGTTCGACGGCCAGCGCATGCAGGCCGGCATCGAGCTCCGGTTTCAACAGGTCGGTGATGGCCCGGTGACGCGCCAGCCGCGACATGCCGGCGAATTTTCCGGAAACGATCCTCACCCGCATATGGGTTTCGCCGGTGCCCGTGATATCAGGCTGGTGGCCGGCATGCAGATGGCTTTCGTCGATGACGCTCAGGCGTTCGGGCGCGAAGGCTTTGACAAGTTTTTCTTCGATGCGGGTTCGCAGGGTCATCATCCGGTCTTGCTGGTTCGCGAAAAGGGTTCCTAACAAGCCTGCAACATTCCCGTTTGTCAATTCTTGTTGTCGCTTCGCGACAGCCCCATAATTAGCGCCGTCATGAGACTTGATTCCAAATATTTCGATCGCATCCGAACACGCCGCAAACGCGAGCCGGAGACAGAGCAGGCGCCGCCTACCTGTCAATGGGACGGGTGCGACAAGAAGGGGGCGCATCGCGCTCCCGTCGGCCGCAATGCAGAAGGCCAGTTCTTCTTGTTCTGCTTCGAGCACGTCAAGGAATACAACAAGGGCTACAACTATTTCTCCGGTCTTTCGGACGGCGAGATCGCGCGTTACCAGAAAGAGGCGACCACCGGCCATCGGCCGACATGGACGGTCGGCGTCAACAAGGCGGCGAAGGACAGTCCGCTGCATTCGGAGATCCGTTCCGGCGCCTATACCCGCGTTCGCGATCCCTTCGGCTTCGTCAAGGAAGGCGGCAAAGGCAGCGGACCGCGTTTCCCCCAGGCGCGCAAGCTGAAATCGCTTGAGACCAAGGCCTTCGAAACGATGGGCCTCGATGCCAATGCGACATCGGCGGAGATCAAGAGCCGCTATAAGGAACTGGTGAAGAAACACCATCCGGATGCCAATGGCGGCGACCGCGGCTCGGAGGAGCGTTTCCGCGCCGTCATCCAAGCCTATCAATTGTTGAAGCAGAACGGTTTTTGTTAGTTCCCGTCCTTGCTCTTGGGCTTCAATCGGGTATGGTCCAAATCGGCTGAGGCCGCAGGCAAACGCGGCTCATATTTGTGCGTTTTCCCGACATCGCCTCCGCCGACCTTCCGGACGCGGCGTTTCTTGTCCGGGACTCTTTCAAGAATGCTCGCACGCGGTCATTATCCCGCCGAGGTTTCGTTTCAGTCCCGGAGAAGTATCGCCGACGTTCCGACCTGGACGGGCGCGGAATAAAAAACGCGGCGTCTGGTTGCGACATGGCCTGAGACAGTATGGCCGGGTGGCGTCACCCGCCTTGGAGACATGATGAGCAAGATCGACCTGGATATATCAGAACTGCCCGATACCACCGTTTCGGTTCGCGAGGCCTTCGGCATCGATTCCGACATCCGCGTTCCCGCCTACAGCAAGGGCGACGCCTATGTGCCGGATCTCGACACCGACTACCTGTTCGACCGCGACACGACGCTCGCCATTCTCGCAGGCTTCGCCCATAACCGCCGCGTGATGATTTCCGGCTATCACGGCACGGGCAAGTCCTCGCATATCGAGCAGGTGGCGGCGCGCCTCAACTGGCCCTGCGTGCGCATCAACCTCGACAGCCATGTCAGCCGTATCGATCTCGTCGGCAAGGATGCGATCGTCGTCAAGGACGGGCTGCAGGTCACCGAATTCAAGGACGGCATCCTGCCCTGGGCCTATCAGCACAATGTCGCGCTCGTCTTCGATGAATATGACGCCGGCCGTCCCGATGTGATGTTCGTCATCCAGCGCGTGCTCGAATCCTCCGGCCGCCTGACGCTGCTCGACCAGAGCCGCGTCATCCGGCCGCATCCGGCCTTCCGCCTGTTTGCGACCGCAAATACGATCGGCCTCGGCGACACGACCGGCCTCTATCATGGCACGCAGCAGATCAACCAGGCGCAGATGGACCGCTGGTCGATCGTCACCACGCTGAACTATCTGCCGCATGATCATGAAGTGAATATCGTCTCCGCCAAGGTGAAGAGCTTCGGCAAGGACAAGGGCGGCCGCGAGACCGTGTCGAAGATGGTGCGCGTCGCCGACCTGACGCGCGCTGCCTTCATGAACGGTGATCTCTCCACCGTCATGAGCCCGCGCACGGTCATCACCTGGGCCGAAAACGCCGAGATCTTCGGCGATCTCGCCTTCGCCTTCCGCGTCACATTCCTCAACAAGTGCGACGAGTTGGAGCGTCCGCTGGTCGCCGAGCACTATCAGCGGGCCTTCGGCGTCGAGCTGAAGGAAAGTGCCGCCAATATCGTTCTCGGAGCTTGAGACCGACCGATCATGGCAGCTCGCGGTGACAATTCGAAAGCAAAGCCCGGCGCGCCTGTCGACGTCGAGCCATTGCGCCGGGCGATAACCGGCTGCGTGCGCTCGATCGCCGGCGATGGCGACGTCGAGGTGACCTTCGCCAATGAACGGCCGGGGATGACCGGCGAGCGCATTCGGCTGCCGGAACTTTCCAAGCGGCCGACGGCGCATGAGCTGGCGGTCACTCGTGGTCTCGGCGATTCGATGGCGCTGCGGCTCGCCTGCCATGACGAGAAGGTGCATGCGACGATGGCGCCGCAGGGCTCGGATGCCCGGGCGATCTTCGATGTGGTCGAGCAGGCGCGTGTCGAATCGATCGGCGCGCTGCGCATGGAGGGCATGGCGTCGAACCTGCGCTCCATGACGGATGAGAAATATTCGAAGGCGAATTTTACCGGCATCGAGCGCCAGGAAGACGCACCGGTCGGCGAAGCGGTTGCGATGATGGTGCGCGAGAAGCTGACCGGCCAGCGCCCGCCGGCCTCCGCCGGCAAGGTGCTCGACCTTTGGCGCGCCTTTATCGAGGACAAGGCAGGGTCCGAACTCGACAATCTGTCGAGCGCGATCAACGACCAGCAGGCCTTCGCCAAGGTCATCCGCAACATGCTGTCGGCCATGGAAATGGCCGAGGAATACGGCGACGATGACAGCGACGCCGACAATGACGACCAATCGGAGCAGGAAGACCAGTCGAGCGGCGACGAACAGGACCAGGACGAGGTCGACGAGGATGCCGGCACCGATGCCGCCCCCGTCGAGGACAGTGAAGTTGCCGACGAGCAGATGGAGGACGGCGAGACCGAGGGCGCCGAAATCTCCGACGACGACTTGATGGAAGAAGGTGAGGACGATTCCGAAACGCCGGGCGAGACCCGCCGACCGAATACGCCTTTCGCCGATTTCAACGAGAAGGTCGATTATCACGTCTTTACCGAAGAGTTCGACGAGATCATCACCGCCGAGGAACTTTGCGACGCCGCCGAGCTGGAGCGCCTGCGCGCCTTCCTCGACAAGCAGCTGGCGCATCTGCAAGGTGCTGTCGGCCGTCTCGCCAACCGGCTGCAGCGCCGCCTGATGGCGCAGCAGAACCGCTCCTGGGATTTCGATCTGGAAGAGGGTTATCTCGATCCGGCGCGGCTGCAGCGTATCATCATAGATCCGATGCAGGCGCTCTCCTTCAAGATGGAGCGCGACACACAGTTCCGCGATACGGTCGTTACCCTGCTCATCGACAATTCCGGCTCGATGCGCGGCCGGCCGATCACGGTTGCCGCCACCTGCGCCGACATTCTTGCCCGCACGCTTGAGCGCTGCGGCGTCAAGGTCGAGATCCTGGGCTTTACGACCAAAGCCTGGAAGGGCGGGCAGGCGCGTGAAAACTGGCTCGCCGGCGGCAAGCCGCAGACGCCAGGCCGTCTCAACGACCTGCGTCATATCATCTACAAGTCGGCTGACGCGCCGTGGCGGCGCGCGCGCGCCAATCTCGGGCTGATGATGCGCGAGGGCCTGCTCAAGGAAAATATCGACGGCGAGGCGCTGATCTGGGCGCATAATCGCCTGCTCGCGCGCCGCGAGCAGCGCCGCATCCTGATGATGATCTCGGACGGCGCGCCGGTGGACGATTCGACGCTGTCGGTCAATCCGGGCAATTATCTCGAGCGGCACCTGCGCGCCGTCATCGAACGGATCGAGACGCGCTCGCCTGTCGAACTGCTGGCGATCGGCATCGGCCACGACGTGACGCGCTACTATCGCCGCGCCGTAACGATCGTCGATGCTGACGAGCTTGCCGGTGCGATGACCGAGCAGCTTGCCTCACTGTTTGAGGACCAATCCGTCCAGCCGCGCGGCGGCCGGATACGCCGTGCCGGCTGACGTCGCGGGAAGAATGACGGTCAAGCGTCTCTGCCATGCGGCGTCGATCGCCCTCTGTATTGCGGCCGGCGCTTCCTCGTCATGGGCCGGCGACGACGTGCCGGTCATTAGCCGGCAAATCTCCGATTTCAGGATAGGCTCTTCGGAGACGCAATTCGGATCGCTGGAATTTCTCGGCGGGCTGGAGATGGTCTCCAGCCGAGCGCTATTCGGCTCGCTCTCCTCCATCCGTTTCCGGCCGGACCAAAAACATTTCGTCGTCGTGCTCGATACCGGCCAGTGGCTGACCGGCGGCATCGAGCGCGACGTCAAGGGCAGGCTTTCCGGCCTTTCGGATGTCGAGATCACGCCGATGAAGAACAGCGCCGGGCGCAGCTTCGAAGGCAAGGGACATATGGATGCCGAAGGCCTGGCGCTCGACGGCGACCGGATCCTGGTCTCCTTCGAGCAGGCTCATCGCGTCGATGTCTATCCCGATCCCGGCTTTGCCGGCTCGGGAGCGATCGCCACTTTGCCGATCCTCATCCCGCGGAGAATGCTGAGCGACAACCGCGGCATCGAAACCATCACTGCGGCGCCGGCATCCAGCCCGCTCAAGGGCGGCGTGGTCGTCGTTTCCGAACGGGGTCTCGACAACGACGGCAACCGGCTGGCGGCCATTCTCAGCGGGCCGCTGAAAGGCCGTTTCTCGGTCAAGCGGGACGGCAGCTTCGACATCACCGACGGTGCTTTCCTGCCGAACGGCGACCTGCTGCTGCTGGAGCGCCGCTTCAACATGGCCGAAGGCATCGGCATGCGTCTTCGGCGCATCAAGGGCGCCGACATCAGGCCCGACGCCGTCGTCGACGGCGACTTGCTGCTGGAAGGCAATTTCAACTCGCAGATCGACAATATGGAAGGGCTCGATGCTTTCCAGGCCGCCGACGGTACGACCCATATCATCCTGGTGTCGGACGACAATCATTCGATCCTGCAGCGCAATCTGATGCTGGAATTTCGGCTTTCGGAAGAGGCCGCGTGGGCAGCGCCGAGTTCTCAGAAGCGGAATTGATCCAAAACGTCAGACCGATGTCATATGCCTCGGCTATCCCCGCGATACCGGGAAAGCAGCCTCGGAGGGGAGTTCCAGGTGCATATTCATGTCATGGGCGCGTCCGGTTCCGGCACGACATCACTCGGCCGTGCGCTTGCCGAAAAGCTCGATATCGCCCATCTCGACACCGACGATTTCTTCTGGTTGCCGACTGATCCGCCGTTCACGACGCCGAGGGATGCTGACGAGCGCATCGGGCTGCTCCTCGATGAGGTGGCGCGGCATGAAGGCTGGGTCCTCTCCGGATCGGCGCTGAAATGGGGAAGGCCGCTCGAGCCGCTTTACGATCTGATCGTGTTTCTCAGGATCGATCCTGAGCTTAGAATGGCGCGCATCCTTGCGCGCGAGATTGCCCGATACGGCAAAAGAATCAGGCCGGGTGGCGACATGGTCGTCAAAAGCGGGGAATTCCTGGAATGGGCGGCCAGCTACGATACGGCCGGTCCCGAACGCCGCAGCCTTGCGGCACATGAGCAATGGCTGGAAACACAGACAGCGCCGGTGCTGCGGCTTGATTCATCGCTAGAGATCGACAATCTGGCCGCAGAGGTTCTGCTGCATCCTGCCATCGCCGCCGGTGCGGTCCGGCGGCGTCCGTGATTTAATTTGCGCGGGCGGCCTGCATCGGCCGCAGAACGTTCATCAGCGCGCCATAGGGCAGCAGCATGACGAGGCCGACGATCATCTTCACGGCGAAATCGCCGATCGCCCAGGAAATCCAGCGCGGAGCCTCGGTGGCGAAGACGCCGAGGACGGGGGCTGCTTCCAGCGCAAAGGGATCGTTCGGGCCGAGGAAGACGAAGAAGGCGGCGAAGGACAGTGAGAAGAACATCACCGTATCGAGCGCCGAGCCGATCAGCGAGCCGACCAGCGGCGCGCGCCACCACGCCTGGCGGCGAAGGCGGTTGAAGACGGCGATATCGAGCAGTTGGCCGGCGAGATAGGCCGAACCGGAGGCAATGGCGATGCGCGGCGCCGAGGTGAAGAAGGAGAGCGTCACGCCGACGACGAAGCCGGCAAAGACGACCTTGCGGGCTGCCTGCGGGCCGAACTGGCGGTTGGTCAGATCGGTGATCAGGAAGGCGATCGGATAGGAGAAGGCGCCCCAGGTCAGGATGTCCGCGAGGTTGATGCCGGCGACTTCTGCGTTCAGCGGAAACTGGACGAGGAAGTTGGAGGCGACGACGACGAGCGTCATCAGCGCGACATAGGCGATGGTATAGCGGGTCTTCAGCATTTTTTTATCCTGGGTGATGCCACCAGTTGGAGGAGCAAACCGGCAATGCAAAAGGCTTGTCCGGTATTATCCGTTCAAGCCTTTTGAAGCCGTATGAAAGAAGGGCAGAAGCTTACGCAGCAGCGGCTTCAGCAGTCTTCTTGGCGATCTGACGGCGCAGCAGGCGCGCGCGCATCGACAGTTCGTTTTCGCTGGCCTTCAGCAGGAAGGCATCGAGGCCGCCACGATGCTCGACGGAGCGAAGAGCGGCAGCCGAAACGCGAAGACGATAACGCTGGTTGAGAGCGTCGGAAATCAGCGTTACCTGGCACAGGTTCGGCAGGAACCGGCGCTTGGTCTTGTTGTTGGCATGGCTGACATTGTTACCAGTCAGGACGGCCTTGCCGGTCAATTCGCACACGCGGGACATGGAACACCTATTCTTGTTTTTCTCGGGCCATCGAATTGCCATTCCCGGCAAAGCCAGGGGCGCAATCCAACGGGCATGATTGGAAAGTTGCGGTTCTATAGTCAGACAGGCTGCTCGCGTCAAGCCAAACCTTGGCCTTTCCCGCAATTCTGTCAAAAAGCTGCTGTTTTCTTCCCTTCGCGGCAGGAGTATAGAGCGCTCAGCAAGGGCCTGCCGGCGCGCAGCAAGACAAGGCTTTTTCCATGGCTCATTCGGGCAGACGGATTTTCATTTCGGCCATCGCCGCACTTCTTGCCATACCGGCATCGGCGGCCGAAATTCAGCATCGGACGGAATACCGGGTGGCGCTCGCCGGCCTGCCGATCGCGCGCGCCGCGTTCCTGACGCAGATCGAGGACGATCACAGCTACAAGATCGCCGGCGACATCAATTCCGCGGGTCTTGCCGATCTCATCACGACGATTTCGGCCAAGACCAGCGTCACCGGCGTCGTGCGCAAGAACAGGCTGCAGGCGTTGAAATATTCGCTCTACTACAAGAGCGGCAAGAGGAAGGCCCGCGTCTACGAGGTCAGCTACCGCAACGGCAACATTATCTCGGCGACGACGACACCGATGCCGAAGCGTCCGAAGAACTGGATCGACGTCACGCCGCGTGACATGCGCTCGGTGCTCGATCCGATCTCCGGCCTGGTCTTCACCGGCGATACCAAGGTCTGCTCGCAGACGCTGCCGATCTTCGACGGCGAGACGCGCATGGATCTGGTGCTGTCGCCGAAGGGCGACGAGGATTTTTCCACCAATGGCTTCAAGGGCAAGGCGACCGTCTGCAGTGTGCGCTTCGTACCGCGCTCGGGCTACAAGAAAGGCCGCAAGGACATTGACTATCTCAGCAAGAGCAACCGCATGGAAATCTGGTTTGCCAAGTCGGACGCGGCAAATGTATACGCTCCTGTCTATGTGCGCATTCCAACCGAATATGGAATGGTGACGATCACTGCCGTCAAATACGGCAGCAACAGCTGACGGGGGCTTCGTCCCCCGTGAAGGGGGACAGGTGAAGCTTCGCGCGACGTTGATCGGTTTCACGGCCATTCTGATGTGGTCGTTCCTGGCGTTGTTCACGGCCGCCTCCGGCAAGATGCCACCCTTCCAGCTTTCGGCAGTCTGCTTTGCAATCGGCAGCATTCCCGGCCTTGTGGTTCTTACCCTCAACCCCTCGCGGCTGGCGCTGCTGAAGCAGCCGGCCAAGGTCTGGATAACAGGCATTGCGGGGCTGTTCGGCTATCATTTCCTCTATTTTACCGCGCTCCGGAACGCGCCGGCAGTGGAGGCGGGGCTGGTCGCCTATCTCTGGCCGCTGTTGATCGTCGTCGGTTCGGCACTGCTGCCGGGCGAACGGCTGCGCTGGTATCATGTGGCGGGCGCGCTTGCCGGACTTTGCGGCACCTTCCTGATCGTCGGCCGCAACGGCATTGATTTCGACGGCGCCTATGCGATCGGTTACGGTGCTGCCTTTCTCTGCGCCTTCACATGGTCCGGCTATTCGCTGCTGACGCGGCGTTTCGACGCCGTCTCCACGGATGTCGTTACCGGCTTCTGCCTTGCGACCTCCATCCTGTCGCTCTTCTGCCATCTCGGCCTGGAGACGACCGTCTGGCCGGAAACCGTTTTCGAATGGGTCGCCGTCGCCGGGCTCGGGCTCTTTCCGGTCGGTGCCGCCTTCTACGCCTGGGATTACGGCGTCAAGAACGGCGATATCCAAATCCTCGGCGCGGCAAGTTATGCAGCACCACTTCTTTCGACGCTTATTCTGGTGCTGTTCGGATTTGCCGAGCCGAGCTGGCGCATTGCTCTCGCCTGCCTGCTCGTCACCGGCGGGGCCGTGCTCGCCGCCCAGGACATGTTCCGCCGCAAGCGCCAGGCACAGCCTGCAGCGGCGGAGTAGACCTCAACCGCCGGGCTTCCAACCGGGCGGCGCCATCTCGAAGCTCGAAAATTCGAAGCCGGGCGAGACGGTGCAGCCGACCAGGGTGAAATCGCCGAGGGTTTCGGCCGATTGCCACCAATTGGCGGGAATGATTGCCTGCGGCCGCTCGCCGGCAGGGAGATTCGTTCCGAGCGTCAGGGTCTCGCTTGCCGTTCCGTCTTCCGAGCGGTGCAGCGAGAGCGGCGCGCCGGCGTAATAATGCCAGACCTCGGCGGCGTCATGGACGCGATGCCAGTGCGAACGCTGTCCCCTGGTCAGCAGATAATAGATCGCCGTCGAATGGCCGCGTTCTCCGCCCGCCTTGTCGCGGAATGTCTGTACGTACCAGCCACCTTCGGGATGCGGCTGCACGCCGAGTTCGCGGATGATGTCCTCAGGCGACATCAGAAATGGTCCTTGCGCTTGCGGATCTCTGCAAAGACTTCCTCGTTCGTCTTGCCTTCCATCACCAGATTACGGCGGATCGCCGGATCGGCGGCGCGCAGGAACGGGTTGGTTTCCTTTTCCAGCCCCAATGTCGTCGGGATGGTGAATTTGCCGTCGGCGCGCAAGGTCTCGATCTCGGCGGCACGGCTCTTAAGGCGCTCATTGTCGGGATCAACGGTCAGCGCGAAGCGGGCATTGGACAATGTGTATTCATGGCCGAAATAGATGGCCGTCTCATCGGGCAGCACGGCGAGTTTCTGGAGGGAATGCCACATATCGGCGGCCGGGCGTTCGAACAGCCGGCCGCAGCCGAGCGCAAACAGCGTGTCGGCGGCAAACAGCAGCTTATCGTCGACAAAGTGATAGCAGATGTGGCCGGCGGTGTGGCCGGGCGTTTCGATGACGTTGACCGTGTGATCGCCGAAAAGGAAGCTGTCGCCATCGGCCATCGCCCGGTCGAGCCCGGGAATGGCGACGGCCTCGTTGATCGGGCCGATGACCTCGCAGCCGAACTGCTCCTTCAGCGCCAAGTTGGCGGTGACATGGTCGGTGTGATGATGAGTGGTGAAGATATGGGTGATTTTCCAGCCGCGACGTGTCGCCGCTTCCAGGATCGGCGCCTCCTCCGGTGCATCGATCGCCGCGGTAAAGCCTGTCTCCGGATCGTGCACGAGAACGCCGAAATTGTCGGTGCGGCAGAGAAAAACGTCTAATTCCAAAGGTTTCATCGTTCAATAATCCCTTATCCCAGGAGTCTCGCGGAAATGTAGAGGTTCCGGCCTTGAAGTCCAACCGCCCGCTGATAACATTTGTCGCAATGCACGCCGATATCGTCGACTTACGCCAGTTCTATCACTCCGAGCTCGGACGTCTTGCCGAGCAGTCGATCGCCATGGCGCTGTCCTCGCTCTGGGTGCGGCTGCCGCAGGAGCGTCTGGTCGGCCTCGGTTATGCCGTGCCCTTCCTCGACCGTTTCCAGGCCGATACCGAGCGCACCTTCGCCTTCATGCCAGCCGGGCAGGGCGCGGTGAACTGGCCGATGGGCTCGCTTTCGACGACGGCGCTGATTTTCGACGAGGAACTGCCGCTGCCGGACTCCTCGATCGACCGGGTGCTGATGGTGCATTCGCTGGAGTTCGCCGAAAGCCCGCGCGAGACGCTGAAGGAGCTCTGGCGGGTGCTGGCGCCGGGCGGACGGCTGGTCATCGTCGTGCCGAACCGGCGCGGCGTCTGGGCACGCATGGAACATACGCCCTTCGGTTCGGGCCGCCCCTATTCCCGCGGTCAGCTGACTAATCTGCTGCGCGAGACGAATTTCACGCCGGGTGCGACAGCTGAAGCGCTGTTCTTCCCGCCCTCTAAGCTCAGGACCATATTGCGCCTTCGCCGCGCCTTCGAGCGGATCGGCCGAACGCTGTGGCCGGCATTCTCGGGCGTCATCATCGTCGAAGCGCAGAAGCGGCTCTATCAGGGGCTGCCGGTTGCGGCGCGGGCCTCCCGCCGCGTCTTCGTGCCGGTTCTCGCACCCCATGGTGTACCGACCACACGCACGACAGCGCCGCGCGTCTTTTAAGACGCGCAAAGGACGCTGCAGCACTTTGAATGCAGGAGGTAACGTCGCTCCCAGCGTTCTCCAAAAGCTTGTGTCACGCCCATAGCTCTCGACAACAATCGCATTCCGCTTTAATGCCACTTGGTGTTTTTCAGCCCGGTTTTACCGGCAATTCCAAGGTCGAACCCATGAGCGTTGAGATGAGCAAGCCCGTTCCGCGTCCCGGTATTCTCGATATTGCAGCCTATGTGCCGGGCAAGGAACATGCGCCGGGCGTCGCCCGCGTCTACAAGCTTTCGTCCAACGAAACGCCGCTCGGCGCCAGCCCGAAGGCAATCGAGGCCTTCAAGGCGGTTGCCGACAATCTGGAGCGTTATCCTGACGGGCAGGCGATCGCACTGCGCGAGGCGATCGCCGCCGTGCACGGCCTCAATCCGGCAAACATCCTCTGCGGCAACGGTTCCGACGAGTTGCTCGGCCTGCTCTGCCATGTCTATCTCGGCGCCGGCGACGAGGGCATCATCACCGAGCACGGCTTCCTCGTCTACAAGATCCAGATCCTGGGCGCGGGCGCTACGCCCGTCGTCGTCAAGGAGAGGGACTATACCGTCGATGTCGACGCGATCCTTGCCGCGGTGACGGAGAAGACGAAGATCGTCTTTATCGCCAATCCCGGCAATCCCACCGGCACCTATGTTTCCGTCAGCGAGATCCGCCGCCTGCAGGCCGGGCTGCCGAGACATGTTGTCCTCGTGCTCGATGCCGCCTATGCCGAATATGTGCGCCGCAACGATTATGAAGCCGGCATCGAGGTCGTATCCTCCAATGCCAACGTGGTGATGACCCGCACCTTCTCGAAGGCCTATGGTCTTGCGGCGCTGCGAGTCGGCTGGATGTATGCGCCGGCCGAGATCGTCGACGCGCTGAACCGCGTGCGCGGGCCGTTCAATTTGAACGCACCGGCAATTGTCGCCGCCGCTGCTGCCATCCGCGACCAGGCCTTTGTCCAGCAGGCCGTCTCCTTCAACCAGATGTGGGTCGAGAGACTCACGCAGGCGTTCGAAGCGATCGGCCTGAAAGTGACGCCGTCGGTTGCCAATTTCGTCCTCATCCATTTCCCCGAAATCGACGGCAAGCGCGCGGCGGATGCCGATGAATTCCTGACGAGCCGCGGCTACATCCTGCGCGCCGTGCGCGGCTATGGCTTCGCCAACGCGCTGCGCATGAGCATCGGTCCCGAAGAGGCCAACCGCGGCGTCATTGCCGCGCTCGGCGAATTCATAGGACATCAGGCATGAGCGTGCAGTTCGATCGGATCGCGCTGATCGGCATCGGCCTGATCGGCTCTTCGCTCGCCTATGACATCAGGCGGCTTGGTCTTGCAAGGGAGATCGTCGTCGCCACACGCAGCCCCGATACGCTGAAGCGCGCCGAAGAGCTCGGTCTCGGCGATCGCTATACGGCGTCGTCGCAGGATGCCGTCAAGGATGCCGATCTGGTGATTGTCTCGGTGCCGGTCGGCGCTTCGGAAAGTGTGGCGAAGGAGATCTCGGCAAGCCTGAAGCCCGGGGCGATCGTTACCGACGTCGGTTCGACAAAGGCCTCGGTCATTGCACAGATGCAGCCGCATATGCCGGCCGACGTGCATTTCATCCCCGGCCATCCGCTGGCCGGCACCGAAAAATCCGGTCCGGATGCCGGCTTCCCCGGCCTCTTCGAAGGCCGCTGGTGCATCTTCACGCCGGTCGCCGGTACCGACGAGGCGGCGCTGAAGCGGCTGCGCAGCTTCTGGGAAGCGCTGGGCTCGAAGGTCGACGAGATGGATGCCGAGCATCACGACAAGGTGCTCGCCATCGTCTCGCACCTGCCGCATATCATCGCCTACAATATCGTCGGCACCGCCGACGATCTGGAGACGGTGACGGAATCGGAAGTCATCAAATATTCCGCCTCGGGCTTTCGCGACTTCACCCGTCTTGCTGCGTCCGACCCGACGATGTGGCGCGACGTCTGCCTGCACAATCGCGATGCGATCCTCGAAATGCTGGCGCGGTTCTCGGAGGATCTCGCCTATTTGCAGCGCGCCATCCGCTGGGGCGAGGGTGACAAGATTTTTGAACTCTTCACCCGCACCCGCGCCATCCGCCGTTCGATCGTCCAGGCCGGCCAGGATGTCGACGCGCCGGATTTCGGCCGCCACGCGCTTGATAAGAAGTAGCTGCCGCGATGGTTGAGGTGGCAAGCGCTGGCCAGGCCGATATCGACTGGCTGGTGCGCGAGGATGCCGGCGTCGGTGCGGCATGGGTATCGCGCTGCGTTGCACTTAGAGAATATCTGGTTGCCAGGGAGGCCGGCGAAATCGTCGGCTTCCTGCGCTTCTCCCGCTTCTGGGGCAGGGTTCCCTATATGGAAATGATCCGCGTCCTGCCCGGCCACCGCCGGTCGGGCGTCGGAACGGCGCTGTTTCTCGCTTGGGAAGACGCCATGCGCGGCGACGGCGCCCGCCTGCTGATGACGTCGAGCGAATGCGACGAAAGCCGGCCTCAAGACTGGCATCGCCGCAACGGATTTTTGGAAACCGGTGCGATCGAATTGCCCGGCCTGCAATCGGTCCCGGAAGTCTTCTTCATCAAGCGAATTGCCTGAAGCGCCTCGCGTCGAGCCGTAATCATGCGACGCGCTCAGGCCCGTTCGTATTTCCTATGCATCCCGTTATCCCAAGACCACTGGACAGTTTTGGGGGAGATGCATCATATCGGCGGAATCCGGCCGAGCGGGATGAAGCCGCTGACAGTGGCATTGCCGCGATCGACGACGAGATCGACAGAGACCTTGTCGCCGCCGCCGGCAAGCGCCTTCAAGAGCTTCGTCGCTGTATTGACGGTCGAGGCGATATCCGGAAAGGCCTGTTTCAGGCTGTCGCCCCAGGGGCCGAGCTGTTCGATCTCCAGCTTGAATTTTCCAGAGAGGAAGCCCTGCTCGTCGAAAGAGAAGGGGCCGGTGAGCGTCATCACCTTGCCGTCGCCGATGTCGGCGACGATGCGGCGCAGTTCGCCGGTGGCACCATTCAGACCGTTCCGGTCGCTGCCGTCGATCAGACCGGCCTTGCCGGCGACGGTCAGATTGATGCTGGCCGACAATTTCGGGAAGATCTGCGGCCAGTCCTTGATCGCCGTGTTGGCGTCCTGGACGGAGATCGCACCGTCGAGATCGGCGCCGTTCTGGCGCAGATGGATTTCGGTGCGAGCGGCATCGAAGCTCATGGTCTGGCCGGTGTAGGAGGAGACGGCCATTGCCTTCAGACCTTCGATGACGGTCGAGCTATGGTCGACGCCCTGGAGCCTGGTCGCAAGGCTTGCCTGCAGGTTCGTCCATTGGGCCGAGATCGAAAGGCCGTTGCTGGTGCGGATTTCGGCCGGCGAATCCAGTTCCCAGACGATATCGCCGGGCGCATAGACCTGTGCTGCCGAGCGTAGCGCGCCGAAGGTGGCGGAGACGCCGTTGACGTTGTCGTCGACGTCGATCTTGGAGCAGAACAGGCCGATACGGAAGGGATAGCCGCGGAATTCGATATCGGCGCATTCGCCGCTGACGCCTGCCTGATCGCGCGGCGCGATCGCTTTCAGCACCGTGGTTTTCAGCGCCGACGCCGCATAGAACCAGCCGCCGGTATAAAGTGCGATCACCAGGAGGACGCCTCCACCCAGCAACCAGAATTTCTTGCCGCTGCCGGATTGGCCGCTGCCGGATCGGCTTGACGCTGCCATGATGTTCTCCAATGGTGAATCGCAAATGTGATTCCGGTCTGGCGTGCGATATGGACGAATTTTGGGTATTTGGCTACGGTTCGCTGATGTGGAATCCGGGCTTCGAGTTCATGGAGCGGGCAGAGGCTCTGGTCTACGGCTACAGGCGCTCGCTCTGCGTCCGCTCCTTTGTCCATCGCGGCACCCGCGACAATCCAGGCCTGGTTCTCGGCCTTGACAGGGGTGGCGCCTGCCGCGGCATGGCTTTCCGCATTTCGCCGGAAAAATGGGATGAGGTGATCGATTATCTCCGCGCCCGCGAGTTGGTCACCAATGTCTACCTGGAGCGCCGGGTACGGCTGCAGCTTGCCGGCCGGCGCCGGGTGGAAGCGGTCGCCTACATCATCGACCGCGAGCACGAGCAATATGCCGGTGCCCTGGATGCGCTTGCGGCGGCACGGGTGGTGAACGAAGCAAAGGGCCAGTCTGGTCCGAATGATGCCTATGTCTTCAACACGCTGACGCATCTGAAGCAGATGGGTATTCGCGACCATTGGCTGGAGCAGGTCGTCAACGAAGTGGAGCGGTTACGAGCCGCCTGATCTCAGCCAGTTGCCGCGTTCAGCTTGCGCAGCTCGGCCAGCCTTTCGACCGCCGTCGGCGGGAGCGGCAGATGCGGATTTTGCGCGACGGTTTCGAGCAGAAGCTCGTCGCTTGCCCGCTCCGATACCTCGATCAGATGGGCGAAAAAGGCGTCCGGATCCATTCCGGGCGTGATCGGCGGCAGGATCCTCACCTTGAAATGGCCGGGATAACGACGAATGCTGCGCCGCGGCCAGAAGAGGCCGGGATGCATGGCGACCGGCACGACGGGGAGGTTAAGATCGCGGTACATGCGGGCGATGCCGTATTTATAGAGCGGCTCTGCGCCTGGCGGGCGGCGGGTGCCCTCGGGATAGATGATGAGCTGGCGGCCGGTCGAAAGCTCTTCCCTCGTGCGTTTCAGCACTTCCACCATCACCTTGCCGCGGGCGCCGCGATCGACCGGGATCATGCGCTGTTTCTTCGCATACCAGCCGAAGAGCGGAATCCACATCAGTTCGCGCTTCAGGATGTAAACCGGATCCTTCAGCCAGGGCAGCAGTGCGTAGGTATCCCAGAAGGACTGGTGCTTCGGCGCCAGGATGTAACTGCCGTCAGGCAGGTTCTCCAGGCCCTCGATCTCGAAGGTGGTGCCGACGATTACCCGCATCAGCCAGTGGTTGGAGCGCGCCCAGTTCTTCGGGATCGCATAGGCGATCTTGCGCGGCGCCAGAAAATAGTAGGGCGAGAGCACGATCATCCGGATGATGAGGTTGGCGTAGAAGATCGTGTTGAAGAGAACGGAACGCAGGGCGATCATGAAACTTTCCCGAGGCATGCTCACGCGACCGGCCTACACGATATTGCCCGCCATAAAAAGCGTTTGATGCTGCCCTGATGTAAAAGCTCAGTCTGTGGCGGATACGCCTGCCGAGCGCAGCCCGGTGTGGCGGCCGAAGCCGGTGATGTTGCGGGCGCCGGTCAGAAGCACTTTCACATATTCGGCCAGCATGACGCGCATCGCATTCGGGTCGGTGAACCAGTTGCGGCTCTTCAAATCCGAGTTGACCACGGGATAAGCGATGAACTCGATGTCGGGATCGACATAGGAGAGCTCGGCGAGGCTTCGCGGCATGTGGTAGTTGTTGGTGACGATCAGTACGCTGCGGTATCCCTTGGCGTGGATCCAGTTCGAAGCTTCCTCGGCATTGCCGATCGTATCGATCGCATCGTAGCCGATATCGACACAGCAGGAGAAGAGATCGGCAGAACCCTGCGTCATCTTGCGGATCTGTGCCGGTGTCGTCGTCGGGTGCGCGCCGGAAATGAGCAAGCGCTTGCCGGCACCCTTCTGCAGCAGCTCCACGGCCTGGTCGATGCGCTGGTAACCACCCGTCAGCACCACGATGGCATCCGCCTTCGGTTCGGCCGGGGGCTTCAGCGTCGTCACGGAATCGGCGAAACGCAGAAACCCCCCGAACACCAGGGCGATGGCCAGCAAGCAGGCAAAGCCGCCCCAGCGTAGTAGGCGGCGGATCGGGCCGCGCCGCGGCAGCAAAGCTGTCGGGCGATCAAGCTCCGGGTCCTGATGAATCGGGTTGGGTGTCGTGTGTCCCATCGTCATGAATCGTGATTATACGCTGATTGCGGCGCGGAACAGACGCTTTCATGGCAAAACGGCACGGTCACGATCAACTTCCGATGCCGTCGGTGCGTGTCGGGTCCGAGCGTAGAGTATCGATTTCGTAGATCGTCCGCATGACGGTCAGCCGCGCGGTGAAGGTGGTCAGAAGCGCGATGACGATCATCGTTGCGAAGATGCCGGCATAACCGAGCACGCCGACGGAGAAGGTGCCGAAGAGCGCGGTCGCCTGGTCCGTTTCGGGGGTGGCGAGGGTACGGCTTTGCCAGAAACCGGCGGTTGCGAAGAAGAGAGCGGCAAGCGCGCTGCCGATCGCCGAGCCTTTGAGGCTGATCTTCAGGAAATGTTTCTGGAATTCGGTGGCGACGAAGGAGCTTTCGGCGCCGACGAAATGCAGCACTTCGACGACGTGACGATTGCCCGACAGCGCGCCGCGCGTGGCGAAGACGACGGTGAGCACCATCGCCGTGAAAACCAGGAGCAGGATGCCGGTGCCGATCATGACAGTCGTGTGCGCCATGGACACCAGCCGGTCGACCCAGGTGCGGTGATCGTCAAGGGTGGCCTGCGGGATACTGTCCTTCAGCAGCGCCCGCATCGAACCGAAATCCGGCGGATTGCTCTCGTCGATGGTGATGATGACGAGACGGGGAACGGGCAGATCCTTGAGATCGAGACCGGGGCCGAGCCAGGGTTCGAGCAGGCGAGCGGTCGCCGCCTCGTCGACGATCTGGCCGCTCTTGGTGCCGACGAAGGTCAGCGCCAGGTCGCGCGCCTGGGTCAGCGCCTTTTCCATGTCGAGATTATCGTCCGGCTTGATCTGAATGGTGATCTCGCGGGAGATCTGGCTCTCCCAGCTGGCCGCCGTCGAGCGCACCATGCTGACGCCGCCGAGCGTCAGGCAGGCGAGAAAGGCCATGATCGATATCACCACCATCAAGGCGCTGCCCTGGATGTTGGACGGCGGCAGGATGGGCGCGGTCGGGCGCACGCGCAATTCCGGCCGCTTCTGCTGGGTCTTGGCAGACGCCTTCTCGGGGTTTCTGGACGGGGGCTCAGTCATAAATATCGAGATGCCCCTCTGAGAGGATCATGCGGCGGGCTTCCACCTGCTCCATCAGCGCCAGGTCATGCGTGGCGATCACGACCGCCGTGCCGAGGCGGTTCAGCTCGAGAAAAAGGTTGAGCAGGCGCTTGGCCATCGGCGGGTCGACATTGCCGGTCGGCTCGTCTGCCAGCAGCACTTCCGGCCGATCCATCAGCGCCCGGGCGATTGCGGCGCGTTGCTTCTCGCCGCCGGAGAGTACGGGCGGCAGCACGTTGATGCGTTCGCCGAGGCCGACCCATTTCAAAAGCTCCAGGACGTCGGTCTTGTAGGAGCTCTCATCCTTGCCACGCACCCGTAAGGGCAAAGCGACATTCTCATAGGTCGTGAGATGGTCGAGGAGGCGGAAATCCTGGAAGACGATGCCGACGCGGCGGCGCAGCAGCGGCAGTTCGGGGCGGGGGATTTCGGAAATGTCGCGCCCGAACATGCGGATCAACCCGCGCGTCGGCTGCAGCGACATGAAAAGCATCCGCAGCAGCGACGTCTTGCCGGCCCCCGATGGACCCGTCAGGAACTGAAAGGATTTCTTCGGAATGTCGAAGGTCAGGTCCCGGAGGATTTCCGGGCCCATGCCATAGCGCAAACCGACATTCTCGAAGTGGATCAACGGGCAGCTCAGTCTGTTGTGGGTTTCACCGCACGACTTGTTAACCAACACCGTTAACAGCCGGTAAATTTTGCTGGAAAGACGCCCGTTTGATGGCGATCTTTGCGAAGCATTAACCATTAAAATTTACGACTGAGCAGGATTCGTTTCAATGCCAAGATTTCCCCTGGCAGCGAAACCATGTGGACATCTGCGAGGCGCCACCATGGAAGCATCCTCCTTCAGTCGCCGGACGCCGGGCCAGGGCTATGATTTCCTGCCGCCGGAACCCGCCAACCGTCGGTACTGCTCGGCGCGTCCTGCCGATATCTCCGACGCCGAATTCGTCACCCTCGGCAAAGTTCGGCCCAGGGAATTCAATGCAAGGACCTATAACGACAACCGCAAGCGCATGGCTGCCGCAAACGCCGCACAGCCGCCGCTCATCCTGGCAATGGCTGCTTCTGTTCTGCAGACCGTGGAATCCTGGCTGCAGCGTGCGTCGATGCGGAGCTTCGCAGCGCTGGTGCTGGCGCTCGTCGTGCTCGTCTTCGGGCTTGCGGGTGGTTTTTCCGGCCTCTCCGGCGAGCGAGCCACTTCCGGCGCATCGCTGCACTTCACCCATGTCACGGTGACGCCGCGTGATGCGAACGGCATGCGCGTGCTCGTCATCAACGGCATCATCGAAAACGAGAGCGGCACGACGCAGACGGTGCACCCGATCCGTGCCGATCTCGTGACCGACGAACGGTTGACCGCAAGCATCGTCATCAACCCGCCAGCCGATGTGATCTATGGCGGCCAGAGCCGGGGCTTCTCGGCGCGCGTCCAGCATGCCGGCGGAAAAACGCCGGAGGTCCGGCTTTCCTTCCTGCCGCAGACGTAACAGGACATGGATTGCCGATTTTCGCGTCGCAGGTCGCGCCAATCGCGTTAATTTCATAGCCGGCGAGGCTGTTTCGGGCTCGCATATGTGCTAACGGCTTACCCTTCTTTTCATGGAGCAAGCCCTTATGCCTGTCGTGCGCGGAAAAAACATCGAGCCGCTCTTCACCGCCGAGCAGATCGCCGAGCGCAATCATTCGATGGCGCGGGAGATCGCCAATGGCCCGACCAAGGACCTGCTGGTCATCGCCGTGCTCAAGGGCTCCTTCATCTTTGCCGCCGACCTGATCCGCGCCCTGCATGATAGCGGGCTTGCCCCGGAGGTCGAGTTCATCACTCTGTCGAGTTACGGCATCGGCACGGTTTCTCAGGGCGTGCGCATCGTCAAGGATATCGACAGCGACGTGCATGGCCGTGACGTCCTGCTGATCGACGATATCCTCGAATCCGGCCGGACGCTGCTCTTTGCCAAGGAGCTGCTCTTCGAACGTGGCGCGCGCAACGTCACGATCGCCGTGCTGCTCGACAAGCGCATCAAGCGCAAGGAAAAGCTGGAGGCCGACTATGTCGGCTTCGAATGCCCCGACTATTTTGTCGTCGGCTACGGCATGGATGTCGCCTATGCCTTTCGCGAACTGCCCTTCGTCGGCGTGGTGACCGGGGACGCCTGAGCTACTGCATAATTCCTTAAATCGGAATCGATTTAAGGAGAAAATTATGCAGCAATAAAAGTGTTACAGCGTCCTTTGCGCGTCTTAAAGACGCGCGGCGCTGTAATGCCTTCAAGACGAGTTGTTAACCATCTCGTCCATCGCTTCACCATCTTTACCGATCGAAAAGGAAAGTCTGGTGATTTCCGTCGCGGGGCTGACGACGGAGCGATGCACATATGGCAAGAATTCTGATTACGGAAGACGAGGACTCCCTGCGGTCCTTCGTGGCCCGGGCCCTGCGGCTTGACGGCCACGAGACCGATGAGGCGGCCGACGGGGCCGAGGGCCTAGAGAAGCTCAAGGACGGGGTCTACGATCTGCTGCTTTCAGATATCCGCATGCCCGTGATGGACGGCATTGAGCTCGCCCATCAGGCAAAAGACGCTTTTCCGGGTCTGAAGATCCTGCTGATGACCGGTTATGCCGAACAGCGCGAACGGGCCGACGATCTTGCCGAAAAGATCATCGATGTCGTCGCCAAGCCATTTGCGCTTCCCGATATCCGCAAGGCGGTCGCCCGGGCGCTCGTCGCTTAGAGCATGATGCCGAAACGTGTGAGCGGTCGTCGGACGAGATAGTGCTCACCTTCCTCGATTGATATCCGGATTTAGATTTTAGGCCGATCCGGCCTAAAATCATTCTGTTAGAGCGACTGCGATCCATTGTGCGGTGGCGTAGGACCTACTGGATGTCCAACAGCCGCTCGAGATAGCGCCGTTCCATTTCCTGCGGCGGATTGTTGCCGAGTTTTTCGCGGATCGCGTCAAGGATTTCTCGCGCCCGCTGAACGTCGATTTCGTCAGGCACCTTCACGTTGTCGCCGAACTCAGGTCCCTGGGTCCGGCGTGGCCGGCCGAGCGGGTCGCGGCCGTTCTGGTCGCCCTGGCCAACCTGGCCGTTCGGACCTTGACCTTGCTGGCCCTGCTGCGCCTGCATCATCTGGTTCATCATGTCGCGGGCGCCCTGGCGAAGTGCTTCGAGCGCGCGGCCCTGGCCCTCGACGGCCGGCTGGCCGCGGCCCTGGCCGAGTTCACGGCCGGCGCCTTCCATCTCGCGCTGCGCCTGGCCGAAGCCCGGGCCGGGCTTCATGCCCATCTCGCCGAGGCTCTTCTGCAATTCGCCGAGCTGCTTGCCGAGCGCATCCTGCTGGGCGCGCAGCTGTTTCAGCGCCTCGCGCAGCTGCTCAGCCGTCATCTGGTCGGAGGGCTGCTGGCCTTCCTTGCCTTGCTGGCCCTGCTGTTGGTCCTGCGGCTCGCCGTTCTCTCCAGGGTTCATCTCGTCGAGCAGCGGATCGTTTTCGCCCATGTCAGTTTCACCGCGCTGCATGCGGTCCCTGAGCTGCTGGTCGAGCCGGAAGGTCTGTTCCATCAGCTTCTGCTGGTCGCGCAGGATTTCGCCGAGCTTGTCGATCTGTTTGCGGGCTTCGCTGTTTTCCTGGCCTTGCTGACCGCGCTGCGGGCGGCCCGCCTGCAGGTTGTTCATCATCCGCTGCAATTCCGAGAGCATCTGCTGGGCCGCGTCACGATTGCCGGAGCGGGCGAGATTCTCGATCTGGTCCATCATCCGTTCCAGATCCTGCTGGCGCAGGATGTTCTGCGCATTCTGGTTCGGCTGCATCGGCGCGTTCTGCATGCGCTCTGCAAGCTCGGTCATATAGTCCTGCATCGCCTTGCGCAGCTCATCCATCAGCTTCTTGATCTCCGCGTCGGGAGCGTTGCGGTCCAACGCGTCGGCAAGCTTCTGCTGAGCTTCGCGCAGCTTGCGCTCGGCCAGCGAGAGATCGCCGTCCTCCATGCCGAGGGCAATCTCCCAGAGATATTGGGCGGTATCCTTCAGCGCATCCTCACCCTTTGCGAGCTTCATGCGTGCCAAGGCGGATTCGAGCAGCAGGTAGTTGGTGAGCTTGGGGATCGTCTCCTCGGGACGGATGGTCAGTGCCTCGTTCAGCGCGATTGCCTGCGGCATCTTGCGCGTATCGAGCGCGAAGACCTGCCGTTCCTCGGCGACGGCCGCGGCAAGCGGCTCGTTGAAAGGCCGCGACGGCAGCACCATCTCATGCGGCGGGCTGCGGCCGGTCTGGCCTGCGGCATCCTTGGCGACGAGGGTGATGCGCACGCGCTTGCCGGCAAGCGGATGTTCGGTCAGGTTCCGGCTGGTCACGCCCTTGGCGTCACGGGCGTTGCGGCGGGGGATATCCAGCCGGTACTCCGGCAGCGGATAGAGCGGCGTTGCCGTCGGGTCTGTTTCGACGGGAACGATCTCCGCATGCGCCTCTTGGACGCCGTAATCGTCCTTGACGGTGAAACCGATTTCGAGTGCTCCGTTGACACTGGGCTTCGGTAGGCCGTCGAAAGCAATCTCCGGCGCCTTGTCGGGGAGCACTTCGAAGCTCCAGCGGCGGCCATTGACCTCGAGTGCACCGTTCTCCTGGAGCTTCATCATATGCGTCTGCGCGACGAGAGCCTGGCTGACCGGTGCCGCCGTCGGCTGCCCGCTGCCGGATGCCGCCGTCTGCTGCGGCTTGGTATCGGCCTGCACGGCGATATCCTGCGCCTCGCCGTTCGCCTTGCGGAACACTACCTTTTCGGCCGTCTTTCCGCCGCTGACGCGGACAGTGAGGCCTGAAAACTGCGGAATGCCAATCGGCGCCTGCTCGCTGCCGTCAGCCGTCAGGTAAACCGGGGCGCGGCCGGTATAGGAAGGCGGCGTCACCCAGGCGTCGATGCGCACCGCCGGATCGCTGACCACCTGCTCGGGTGCAGCCTGCAATGCGTCGCGGATCGAGCCGCCGTTGATCGACAGCGAATAACCGAAGGCAGTGACAAGCAGCAGCGCCGGGACGGCGCGCAGCGCGAAACGGTCATGCGCGGCTATATCAGGCCGCGGCAGTCCGGCATCGAGCGCTGCGATCTTTTCGGCCATGCGCGTCTGGTGCTCGCGCCAGAGCGCCCGACCGAAGGGCGTATCGAAGGCCGGCTCGTCTTCCTGGACGGTGACCGGCTGGTGCGGCAGGCCGTTGCGCTCTTCCAGCATGCGGTCGGCTTCAGCGATCCTCGGCCAGCGCAGGGTGCGGAAGGGGAGGAGCGAGACGAGAAAAGCGGCAGCAAAGGCGATGAGCAGCACAATGCGCAGCCAGTCCGGCACACTGCGGAAGAGGCCGAACCAGGAAGCGCAGAGATAAAAGGCGATGACGGATAGTACCGGCATCAAAGGCGGCAGCAACTGCTCAAAAAAGAGCACGATGCGCGCCAGCAGGCGTTTCGTCGTCACCAGCCGCGCAAGCGAGGGACGGAACGCAAATGCACCTTTCTTCTGCCGAGAGGGGCTTGTCATCGGTCCGGTCTCCGCGATCTGGCGTTCTGGAACAGAGGGCGCTTCCGGCGATTGCAGGGCAATACGCTCATGAACGAAAGGATAACACTCTTTGTGGCGAAGGCGAGGGCGAGCGGCCGATAATACCGGCTTTTCACGTTTGTTCGCCAAAAAGTGATGGCTTGTTCAGTCGAGCCAGACCGGAACGGAGTCGAGGCTGATCAGTTCGGCATAGGTTCTGCGCGGGCGAATCGTATGAAAATCGCTGCCCCTGACCAGAACTTCCGGCACCAGCAGGCGGCCGTTATAAGTGCCGGCCTGGACTGCGCCGTAGGCGCCGGCAGTGCTGACGGCCATCAGGTCGCCGGGCTTCGGCATCGCCATCTCGCGGTCGAGCGCCAGATAGTCGCCGGTCTCGCAGACCGGGCCGACGACATCGGCGCGGATGCGGGGGGCGTTGGCCGCCGAAATCGTCACCGGACGGATCTCGTGATAGGCCTCATAGAGCGTCGGGCGGATGAGATCGTTCATGGCGGCGTCGACGATGACGAAGGTCTTTTCGCCGCCATCCTTCACATAGAGGACTTCGGTCACCAGGATGCCGGCATTGCCGACGATCAGGCGGCCGGGCTCGGTGATGATCTTGCAGTCCAGGCCGCGCAGCTGGTTCTTGACGATTGCCGCATAGGCATCCGGCAGCGGCGGCGGATTGTTGTCGTCCTTGTAGGGGATGCCGAGGCCGCCGCCGATATCGACGTGATGGATGGTGTGGCCGTCGGCGCGGAGCGTCGCGACAAGGTCGTGCAGCAGTTTGAACGCGTCGTCGAAGGGCTGCAGCTCGGTGATCTGGCTGCCGATATGCATGTCGATGCCGGTGACCTCGATGCCGGGCAGCTTGGCGGCATGGGCATAGATGGCGCGGGCGCGCTCCCAGGAGATGCCGAACTTGTTTTCCTTCTTGCCCGTCGAGATCTTGGCATGCGTCTTCGCATCGACATCCGGGTTGATACGGAAGGAGACCGGCGCTTTCTTGCCCGCGCTGACGGCGCGCTGGTTGAGGATCTCGAGCTCGGGCTCGGATTCGACGTTGAAGCAGTAGATGCCGGCTTCAAGGGCGAAATCCATCTCGGATGGCGTCTTGCCGACACCTGAGAACATGATGCGGTCTGGCGGAATGCCGGCGGCAAGCGCGCGGCGCAGCTCGCCTTCGGAGACGACGTCGATGCCGGCGCCGAGGCGGCCCAGCGTCTTCAGCACCGCCTGGTTCGAATTCGCCTTCATCGCATAGCAGACCATTGAGTCCATGTCGGCGAAGGCTTCCGAAAAGACGCGGTAGTGGCGCTCCAGCGTTGCAGTGGAATAGACGTAGAACGGCGTGCCGACCGCCCTGGCGATCTCGGGAACGGGAACGTTCTCGGCATGAAGGACGCCGTCACGGTGCTCGAAATGGTTCACGGGCTTGTGCCTTAAAGAAGGGGATCGAGAAGGAAGGGCTTGTCGACGGTTCCCGGCTGTTTCGTCGGCTTGGAAACGTCGCCTCCCTTGGTTGCCGCAGCGCTCGGCGGATCGAGGTCGCCCTTGCGCCCGCATCCGGCAACGGCAAGGCCGATGACGGCGAGAACCGCCGTCAGGCGGACGAGGTGCGGCAAGCTCTTCATGGATATCCTCTTCTGCGGCATGTGATGGCACCGTTCATATCGAATGATTGATATCTTCATAGCGAAGTTTATTCGCCTTGTGCACCCTGATTGTTGGGCGGTCTTTGCGCGCCTGCAGGAAGGGCGCGGCGGCTTTTCGCCACGCCTGGTATCTCTAATTGCGGGCGCGCCAGAAGGCGATCTGCCTGCGCACTTCGGACGGCGCCGTGCCGCCGAAGCTCTTGCGGCTGGCGACCGAGGCCTCAACCGTCAGCACATCATAGACCTTGTCGGTGATGTCGGCATGGATCGCCTGCAGATCGGAGAGCGGTAGCTCGGCAAGGTCGCAGCCCTTGCTTTCGGCGAGTGCTACGGCGCGGCCGGTGACGTGATGGGCGTCGCGGAAAGGGAGGCCCGCTTCGCGTACCAGCCAGTCGGCAAGATCGGTCGCCGTCGAATAGCCGGAGCCGGCCGCCGCCTTCATGCGCGCGGTGTTGACCGTCATGTCGCGCACCATGCCGGTCATGGCGGCGATTGCCAGTTCCAGGCTCTCGGCAGCGTCGAAGACCTGTTCCTTGTCTTCCTGCATGTCCTTGGAATAGGCGAGCGGCAGGCCCTTCATGATCGTCAGCAGCGCCACCAGCGAGCCGTTGATGCGGCCGGTCTTGGCGCGCACCAGTTCGGCGGCATCCGGGTTCTTCTTCTGCGGCATGATCGACGAGCCGGTCGAGAAAGCGTCGGAGAGGCGCACGAAACCGAATTGCGGAGTCGACCAGATGACGATCTCTTCTGCCAGACGCGACAGGTGCATGCCCGCAATCGCCGCGATCGACAGGAACTCGATGGCGAAATCGCGGTCGGAGACCGTATCGATGGAGTTGCGGGTCGGCTCGCGGAAACCGAGTGCCCTGGCCGTCATGTGGCGGTCGATCGGATAGCCGGTGCCGGCAAGTGCGGCGGCACCGATCGGGCTTTCATCCAGATGCTCGATGGCGTGACGGACGCGGGAGCGATCGCGGCCGAACATTTCGACATAGGCCATGCAGTGATGACCGAAGGTAACGGGCTGGGCGGTCTGCAGGTGAGTGAAGCCCGGCATGACGCTTTCGGCATGTTCTTCGGCGCGGTCGAGGAAAGCCGCGATCAGGCCGGTCAGCATCTGCTCGGTCTTCTGCAGCTCTTCCTTCACCCAGAGACGGAAGTCGAGCGCCACCTGATCGTTGCGCGAGCGGGCGGTGTGCAGGCGGCCGGCCGCTGGGCCGATCAGCGTCGCCAGGCGTGCTTCGACATTCATATGGATGTCTTCGAGTTGACGAGAGAATTCGAAATTGCCGCTTTCGATTTCTGACAGGATCGTGTTTAGCCCGTGAACGATCTTGTCCTTATCGTCAGCGGAAATGATCCCCTGATGGGCGAGCATCGTCGCATGGGCGATGGAACCGCGGATATCCTGCGCGAATAGCTTCTTGTCGAAACCGATCGAGGCATTTATCTCCTCCATGATCGCGTCCGGGCCGGAGGCGAAGCGGCCGCCCCACATCTGGTTGGAAGATTTGGTGTCCGTGGTGTCGTCGGCCATGAAGGTGCCCGCCTTGAAATGCATGTCCTGGAGAATGAAATGACGACAAGAAAACCCCTCGGGCTGCCATCCCTGAAATGGATCGCGATGGCCGCCGTTGCGGGTGTCGTTGCCGGTGCGGCAGCGGTATACGTGAAGGAGACGGGGATTGGCAATGGCGGCGACGAAACGGTATCAGTCGAATGCAAGCTCGCCAAAGACCGCATCGCCGGCATTACGCCGCTGATGAAGGGCCAGGTGGCAGCCATGGTCGCCGCCAATGAACCGCGCAAGCTGACCGCCGTTTCTTTCAACGGGCCGGACGGCAAGCCGCTGACGCTCGATCATTTCGCCGGCAAGACCGTGCTTCTCAATCTCTGGGCGACATGGTGCGTTCCCTGCCGCGAGGAAATGCCGGCGCTGAATGCGCTCGAGAAGGAGATGGGCAGCGACCGGTTCCAGGTCGTGCCGGTCAATATCGATACCGGCGACGATGAGAAGCCGAGGACCTTCCTCGCCGACACCGGCGTCGATGCGCTGCAGCTCTATCGCGACAATACGATTTCGGTATTCAACAGCCTGAAGAAGGAAGGCCTCGCTTTCGGGCTGCCGGTGACGCTGCTTATCGATGACAAGGGGTGCCTGATTTCGGCGATGAACGGGCCGGCTGCCTGGGACAGCGAGGATGCCAAGGCGCTGATCAAGGGCGCGATCGGGTCGTAGCGCCGCGGGCGCTGAAGAGGATGCCTCGAGCTGTAGCGCTTAACGCGTCGGGACCGGCACTTCGCCGCGGTAGTCATAGAAGCCGCGGCCGGATTTGCGTCCGAGCCAGCCGGCCTCGACATATTTCACCAGCAGCGGGCAAGGACGATATTTCGAGTCCGCCAGGCCGTCATGCAGCACCTGCATGATCGAGAGGCAGGTGTCGAGGCCGATGAAATCGGCAAGCTGCAGCGGTCCCATCGGATGGTTGGCGCCGAGCTTCATAGCCGTATCGATGGCGTCGACCGTGCCGACGCCTTCATAGAGCGTGTAGATCGCTTCGTTGATCATCGGCAGCAGGATGCGGTTGACGATGAAGGCCGGGAAATCCTCGGCGACGGTGATGGTCTTTTCCAGCGTGCCGACGAATTCCTTGGCGGCGGAAAAGGTCTTCTCGTCGGTCGCGATGCCGCGCACCAGTTCGACCAGCTTCATGACAGGCACCGGGTTCATGAAATGTATGCCCATGAAGCGTTCGGGGCGGTCGGTGGCGGCAGCAAGCCGGGTGATGGAAAGGGAAGAGGTGTTGGTGGCAAGCAGCGCTTCCGGCTTCAGGACCGGACAGACCTGGGTATAGATCTTGCGCTTGACCGTTTCATCCTCGGTGGCGGCCTCGATGACGAGATCGGAGGGGGCGAGGTCATTGACATCGGACGAGCCTGATATGAGCGACAAGGTCGACTTGCGTTCCTCTTCGGTCATCTTGCCGTTCGTCACCAGGCGGGCCAGGTTGCCGTTGATGGTGGCAAGGCCGGATTCGATGCGGTCCTGCGAGAGATCGTAGATGTGAACCCTATAACCTGCGGCGGCCGAAACATGCGCGATGCCGCAACCCATCTGGCCGGCACCGATAATACCAATATTCTTCAACACCGCATTCATCTCCAAACCCCCGCACGGCATTCGCCCCCGCGCCGCCGCATTTTTCTAGCAATACTGCCGGACGAAGGATCGCCCGGCAGCAGTAGTAGCCCGATAAAAGATAATTTTCCAGTCATTCGCACGTGCGAAAGAGAAGCATTTGACGCGGTCAGAGCGCCTTTTGAAATTCCGGCAGGGCGTCGAAGAGATCGGCGACGAGGCCATAGTCGGCGACCTGGAAGATCGGCGCCTCTTCGTCCTTGTTGATGGCAACGATCACCTTCGAATCCTTCATGCCGGCCAGATGCTGGATGGCGCCTGAAATGCCGCAGGCAATGTAGAGCTGCGGCGCCACCACCTTGCCGGTCTGGCCGACCTGCCAGTCGTTCGGCGCATAGCCGGCATCGACGGCGGCTCTGGATGCACCGACGGCAGCCCCGAGCTTGTCGGCAAGCGGCAGGATGACTTCTCTGAATTTTTCCGCAGAGCCGAGCGCCCGGCCGCCGGAGATGATGATCTTCGCCGACGTCAGCTCCGGCCGATCGGAGGCCGACAGCGCATCGCCGACGAAGGTCGAAAGCCCCGGATCGGAAACCGCCGGGATCGCCTCGATCGTGGCCGAACCGCCTTCCGGTGCGGAGGCGAAGGAGGCGGTGCGCACGGTGATCACCTTCTTGGCATCGCTCGCCTGCACCGTCTGAATGGCATTGCCGGCATAGATCGGCCGCTTGAAGGTGTCGGACGAGATCACCTCGATGATCTCCGAGACCTGGGCGACATCGAGGAGGGCGGCCACCCGCGGCAGCACATTCTTGCCGACCGAGGTGGCAGCCGAGATGATCGTGTCGTAGCTGCCGGAGAGCGAGACGATCAGGTCGGCCAGCGGTTCTGCCAGATTGTTGGCGAGCTCATCGCTTTCGGCCAGCAGCACCTTGGAGACGCCGGCAAGTTTTGCCGCTTGTTCGGCAGCCGGCTTTGCGCCTTTACCGGCGACGAGGATGTGAATATCGCCGCCGATCTTGGCTGCCGCCGTCAGCGCCTTGGCGGTCTGATCGGACAGGCTTGCATTGTCGTGGTCAGCCAGAAGAAGAATGGTCATGATGATGGCTCCTGTTCCAAGCTGATTACAGCACGCCGGCTTCGTTTTTGAGCTTGTCGATCAGTTCGGCGACCGACTTGACCTTGACGCCGGCCTTGCGGCCCGACGGCTCCTCGGTCTTCAACACTTTGAGGCGCGGTGTGGTGTCGACACCGAGGTCGCTCGGCGTCTTCTTGTCGAGCGGCTTCTTCTTCGCCTTCATGATATTAGGCAGCGAGGCATAACGCGGTTCGTTCAAGCGCAGATCGGTGGTCACGACCGCCGGCAGCTTGATCTCGATCGTCTGCAGGCCGCCATCGACTTCACGGGTGACGGTTGCTTTTCCATCGCCGACCTCGATCTTCGAGGCGAAGGTCGCTTGCGGCATGCCCATCAGCGCCGCCAGCATCTGGCCGGTCTGGTTGCTGTCGTCATCGATCGCCTGCTTGCCTGATATGATCAGCCCCGGCTGTTCGGCATCGGCCACAGCCTTGAGGATCTTGGCGACGGTGAGCGGCTCGATTTGATCGTCGGTCTCGACCAGGATCGCCCGGTCGGCGCCCATGGCAAGGGCGGTCCTCAGCGTCTCCTCGGCCTTGGCAGGACCGATCGAAACGACGACCACTTCCTCGCACTTGCCGGCTTCCTTCAGCCGCAGCGCCTCTTCCACCGAGATCTCGTCGAACGGGTTCATCGACATCTTCACATTGGCAAGCTCGACACCCGTGCCGTCCGGCTTCACCCGGATCTTCACGTTGTAGTCGACAACCCGTTTGACTGGGACGAGTATCTTCATGTGGTCCTTCCTTCAGGAGAAACTGGCTTCGGAGACTTTTTTAGAAAATGCGCGTTCGGACGCTGCTCCGATTGTCGAATGGCGACATGGATACGCGTTTTTCCTCCAAATTCAACGCTTCCATGACGCCGGCAGGCGATTTGCTTCCGGCAATATATGGACGTTTACGTTCACGTCAATATTGTCGTCAGCGGCGACCCCAGGGAAATCGCTGCGTCGTCCGTCCGTCCGTGCCGGCTGCGATGGCCTGGCCGGCGCCCGGGTCGTTTCTCACGGCGCGGGGCGTGACGATCTCGCGGTCGAAGAGCGGCACACCACGCCGGCGCAGCACCAGGATCAGCAAAGCCCCAGCAAGGATGCCGCCGACATGCGCGCCCCAGGAAACGTCGCCGTCAGGCGCGATTGCCAGCATGAAGAACTGCTGCCCGATCCACAAAAGCAACGGCACGAAGGCCGGCAGGGGCAACGGCACACGGAAAAACACCAGCACCCAGACCCGGACGCGCGGATGCAGCATGACATAGGCGGCAACGACGCCGGAGACCGCCCCCGATGCGCCGACCAGCGGCGCTTCCGAGGTCATGGTCAGCAGGCCGTGGCAGAGCGCGCCGGCGGCCGCGCAAACGAGATAGAAAATCAGGAAGCGCAGATGCCCCATCGCATCCTCGACATTATCGCCGAAGACCCAGAGGAAGATCATGTTGCCGGCGAGATGCCAGAAGCCGGTATGGACGAAGGCATAGGTGAGATAAGTCAGCGGCTCCGGCACGATTTCCAGCCCTTGCGCCAGTACCGCGTGGCCGAAGGCGATTGCCGGGATGTAGCCGAGCCCGACGGTCGTCGCTTGGGCTGCCTGTTCGCTCTCCAGGCTGATCAAAAGCCAGACCGCGATATTCAGCGCCATCAGTGCGAGCGTCACCCACTGAACCTTGATATGTTTCAGCGTATTGGCATCGTGAAGTGGTATGAACATAAAGGCCCCTCGGCGATCGTGATCGCGACAAGCCTATCTGTTTTTTCCCGGAACCCAAAGCACATCCGCATGGCCCCGGTCGTTTGCATGACGTGCGGCGACGAACAGGAAATCGGAGAGCCGATTGACATATTTCATCGCCGGCTCGCTGACGATTTCGCCGTCGATGCGAGCAAGCGCCACCATCAAACGCTCGGCGCGCCGCGCAATCGTGCGGGCAAGATGCAGATGGGCGGCGGCCGGACTGCCGCCTGGCAGGATGAAGGACTTCAGCGGCTCCAGACCGGCGTTCAACTGGTCGATATCACGCTCGACGCGACCGACCTGCGTCTCGGCGATCCGCAGCGGCTCGTAGGCCGGCGGCTCACCAGTGTCAGGGGTGGCGAGATCGGCGCCGAGATCGAAGAGGTCGTTCTGGATAGACATCAGCATGGCGTCGAGTTCAGGCAAGCCGGCCGTGTGCAGCCGCGCCAGGCCGATCGCGGAATTGGCCTCGTCGATCGTACCGTAGGCCTCGACGCGCAGATCGTCTTTGAGCCGGCGCGGGCCGGACACCAGCCCGGTCGTGCCGTCATCGCCTGTTTTCGTGTAGATCTTGTTGAGTTTTACCATACGGCACCGCCAGTCGATGGAAGGGCGACCACGTCACTCCACCCTCCCGCACTAAATCTGTTCAGCCTGAGGCCGATATTGTTGGTTTCGTTGGCGGATGATGTGTCTGACACCGGCGTCTGTGCCGTGAATGGCACCTTCCGCCTGCCCCGCCCTCCGTCATGCTCGGGCTTGACCCGAGCATCCACACTACGTCCATCAGCCGCTACGGGCATGGATCCTCGGGTCAAGCCCGAGGATGACAGAGGGCGGGGTTGGCCTTCTCGCCAAACTCGTCCCGGCACACTGGCACACACGGCGCCGGGGTGCTTCCTCAAGCCAGCACCCACCTCTCCCCCGTCATTCCTGTCCGTGCCCGTCATCAAAAATGCCCGCTCCATTGGTCACCTCAGGTCGGGCGGCCGCCGCCGGTCAGCCACAACGTCACCATGATCAGGATGACGGCGATTGCCTGCAACAGCACACGAAGCTGCATCAGCTTGTTGGAACGGTTGGGATCGCCGCCCTTCATCATGTTGAAGAGACCGCGGATCAGGACGAGGGCGACGACGCCCATGACGATGATCGCGAGGATATAGGTGACCGTAGACATGGCGTTCAGCTTTCTCAGTCAGTCCGTCCAGCGCATCAGGCGGTAGAAGAGGTCTGCCGGAAGCAGCCGCTTCAGGAACATGCCCTGCTTAGCCGGAGTCGTTACGGGATAATGTGGCCTCGGATTTTTCGAGTTCAATGCGTGTTTCAACACGGAATAGACCGCTTCCGGGCCGAGTTTATGGCGGTTGACCGGCCCCGATCCGTCGAGTCTCGCCAGTTGCCTGATATAATCGGCCGCGTGCGGCGAATTTTCGAGGTCGATATGTTCCTTGATCTTTGCCAGCGCATTGGCAGTAAAACGTGTGGCGATCGGACCCGGCTCGATCAGGCTCACATGAATGCCGCTGCCCTGCAGCTCCATTCGCAGGGTGATGCTGAGGCCTTCGAGTGCGAATTTGGACGCGGTGTAGGCGCCGCGATAGCGATAGGGGACGACGCCGAGGATCGACGAGCATTGCACGATCCGCCCTTGGCCACGTTTGCGCATCGGCGGAATGACCTGCCGTGTCAATTCATGCCAGCCGAAGAAATTCGCCTCGAACTGCGCGCGCAGCATTGCTGTCGATAGATCCTCGACGGCGCCCGGCTGGCCATAGGCGCCGTTATTGAAGAGCGCGTCGATGCGACCGCCGCTGCGTTCCAGAACCGTGCCGACCAGGTCGGAAATCGTCTCGGTCCTGGCATAGTCCATCAGGAAGGCTTCGATGCCTTCCGCTTCAAGCCCCGAAAGATCGTCCGGCTTCCGCACCGTCGCGAAGACACGCCAGCCATCGGCTTTCAGCGCCCGCGCGCAATGAGCGCCGATACCGGACGAACATCCGGTCACGACGATAGTGCGCTCTCCCGCCATGGAATGATTCCTGTACAAAATGGGACTCGTTTCCCATATTCGGCCAGAGGATACAATCTGGAAAGCCGGAGACGGAATGCCCAAGGTGCTGCGCACGATCTACGACGTGGTCTATGACGCGATCTGTCACATGGTCGAGGACGACGGCTTTGCCATGGCAAGCCATGTGGCGCTGTCGAGCCTGCTTGCAGTTTTCCCCTTCCTGATCTTCGGCACCGCGCTTGCAAGCTTCCTCGGCGCCGATCAGTTCTCCTCGACGGCCATCCACCTGATCTTCGACACCTGGCCTGAGGCGATCGCCAAGCCGCTCGCCGACCAGGTGCTGCAGGTGCTGACCATTCCGCGCGGCGGGCTGCTGACGATCTCGGTGCTGGCCGCCGCTTATTTCGCCTCGAACGGCGTCGAGGCGCTGCGCATCTCGCTCAACCGCGCCTACCGGGTGCAGGAAACGCGGCCCTGGTATTTCACGCGTCTCGCCAGCCTCGGCTACGTGCTGATTGCGGTCATCATCTTTGCGGCGATCAGCATCCTGCTGGTCGCCTTGCCGCTGGCGCTCGATTATGCGCGCGGCTGGTTTCCGCTGTTTGCCGATACGCTCGACATCGTCTTCAGCTGGCGCATCTACGGTACGCTGGTGGTTCTGACTGTCGGACTGCTGGTCATGCATCTCTGGCTGCCGGCCGGCAAGCGGCGAGTCTTCGACGTCATTCCCGGCGTGCTGTTGACGCTGCTTCTCTGGCTCGCCGGCGCGCTGATCTTTGCCTATTATCTCGCGACCTTCGCCAATTATACGGCAACCTATGCCGGTCTCGCCTCTGTCATGATCGTGCTGATCTTCCTCTACATGGTCGGCGTCATCTTCATCATCGGGGCGGAGATCAATGCAGCGCTGATCAAGTTCCGCGTCTTCCGGATGTTTTCGCACACCCTTTCGATCGTCGGCAGAGAGCGTGTCGAAAGGCAGTCAGAGCCCGACAAGGCGGCGAATATCCGCTCCTGACATGCCCTGGGCGCGCAATTCGCCAAGCCCGGTGTCGCCTTGGCTTTTCGAAAGCTTGCGGCCATCCGCGCCGAGAATGAGACGATGATGGTGATAGACTGGCTGCGGCAGGCCGAGCAGCACCTGCAACAGCCGGTGCACCGATGTGGCGTGGAAGAGGTCGAGCCCACGCACGACATGGGTGACGCCCTGCAGCGCATCGTCGACGACCACGGAAAGATGATAGCTCGACGGCGCATCCGAGCGCGACAGAATGACGTCGCCCCAGACGTCGGGCTCGGCGGCGATCTCGCCTGTCCTGCCGTCGCCGGTTTCCGTCCAGAACAGCAATTCGCCGATCAGGTCGAGCGCTTTGCGCATATCGAGCCGCCAGCCATGTTTCTTCCCCGAGGTCAGCATGTCCCGCCATTTGTCTGCCGGACGCTCGCGATCATTTGCGGGATAATGCGGGGTGCCGTCGGGATCGCGCGGCCAGGGCTCACCAGCTGCCTCGTATGCGACGACGCGCACCTTCACCTCGCCGCGCGTCAGAAAGGCCGGGTAGACCAGCCCGCGCTCGATCAGCGCATGCAACGCCGCCTGATATTCGGAAAAATGTTCCGATTGGCGCCGCACCGGGCTTTCCCAGCCGATATTAAGCCATTCGAGATCCCTAAGGATGCCGGCCTCGAACTCGGGCGTGCAGCGCGTTTGGTCGATATCCTCGATCCGCAGCAGCAGGCGGCCTTGTTCGGCCTCCGCCATGTCACGGTTCAAGAGGGCCGAGAGGGCATGGCCGAGATGCAACGGTCCGTTGGGGCTCGGCGCAAAACGAAAGACAGGTTTTTGACGCTCACTCGTGGTCATGCTTTCTTCTGCCATGGATTCGGCTTTTGAACCACTGCGAGGCAATGTGCAGATCATCCGCAACGACGATGACGTCAGACAGGGGCTCGAAGCGCTGCTTCGCCTCGATCCGCGTCTTGCGCCGATCGTCGCCGACGCCGGACCCATTCCGCTGCGGTTGCGCGAGCCCGGCTTTGCCGGTCTTGCCCATATCATCGTCTCGCAGATGGTGTCGCGCGCCAGCGCCGACGCGATCTGGCGGCGCATGCTGCCGGCGGACGGTTCGCTGACGGCCGAAGGTTACGCACTGCTTCACGCCGAGGCGTGGCGCGAATTTGGTCTGTCGCGCGCCAAAGCCGAGACGCTGTCGCGGATTGCTGAAGCGGTCACCTCCGGTCGTCTCGATCTCTCCGGGCTCTGCCTGAGGCCGCCGGGCGAAGCACTTGGCGAACTGACTGCGCTGAAGGGTGTCGGGCCGTGGACGGCAGAGGTCTATCTGATGTTTTGCGGCGGCCATGCCGATGTTTTCCCGGCCGGCGATGTCGCGCTGCAGAATGCCGTCGGGGCGGCATTCGGTCTTGCCGCACGGCCGCAGGCGAAGACGCTTGCCGAGCTTTCGGCGGTCTGGTCGCCGTGGCGCTCGGTGGCGGCACGGCTTTTCTGGGCCTATTACGCCACGAAGATGCGCCGTGACATGGTGCCGATCGGCTGATCGGCAACACTCTTCAAAATGCCTTTATCCTCTGAATTTATTGGACTTCACAATCCTGTAACAACCGGCCTAATATACAGGTGCAGATGCCGAATCGATCAGGAGAGTCCCTTGACGATTGCAGTCTCCCCACAGGCCCTGCCGGCGCTCGTCCTGAACGCTGACTACCGGCCACTGAGTTATTACCCCTTGTCGTTGTGGTCCTGGCAGGACGCGATCAAGGCGGTATTTCTCGACCGTGTGAACATCATTGCGGAATATGAACATTCGGTTTCTTCGCCGAGCTTTTCGATGCGGCTTCCGAGTGTCGTGTGCCTGAAGACTTACGTTCAGCCGTCCCGCAATCCCGCTTTCACCCGGTTCAACGTTTTCCTGCGCGACCGGTTCGAATGCCAGTATTGCGGCGCCCATGACGACCTGACCTTCGACCACGTCATCCCGCGCGCCCATGGCGGCGAGACGACCTGGGAGAATGTCGTGGCAGCCTGCTCGCCCTGCAATCTGCGCAAGGGCAGCAAGCTTCCCAAGCAGGCAGCCATGTTCCCGGCGCAGAAGCCCTACCAGCCTACGGTGCAGGATCTGCACAATAACGGCCGGCTGTTCCCGCCGAACTATCTGCATGAAAGCTGGCTCGACTATCTCTATTGGGATACCGAACTGCAGCCCTGATCGAACGGCCTGCAGCGCCGCGCGTCCTTTCAGAGGCGCAAAGGACGCTGCAGCACTTCGAATGCTGGATAATTTTACGAGGCGGCCTTGCGAACGCCGACAAAGGCGAAGGCTGCGAGCAGGATTCCGGCAATCACGTTCCAACCGGCAAAAGACAGGCCGAGCACGCGCAGCGCCGCATCGGTGCAGGACGGGCCCGTGACGGTGTTGAGCTCACCGAGCAGATCGCCGGCATTGGTCGTCATGCTGCTTGCCGTCGTCGAGCAGGTGGCCGGGCCGGGCCAGAAATGCCATTCGACACCGGCGTGATAAACACCCATGCCAGCCGTCACCAGCATCAGGATGCCGGCCGCGAGAATGAGCGCCCGGGTGATCCAGTTCGGCAGTCCGACGAGCTCGGAGAGTGCGGCCAGGATCGCGATCGGAATGGCGTAATAATAGGGCTGCCGCTGCAACAGGCAGAGCGCACAGGGAATATAGCCGCCGATATACTGGAAGCCGAGTGCAGTGCCGACCGCCGCCGCCATGCCGATGGCAAGCAGCATGGAATAGATAAAGCCGGGGCGGGCGAGCGGCGAGGAAGTGGCAGGCATGGCGGAACTCCGCGAAGTTTGGCTTAGAGCAATTCCAGCAAAAGTGTGAAGCGGTTTTGCGTCCGGAATTGCGTAATATATAGTGAGAGAGCGTCTTCGTTATTCGAAGAAAAACGAAGACGCTCTAGTGGGCGAAAGAGCGGTAGCCGACATATAGCACGATCACCGTAGCGGCACCGATGCCAACGACCTGGCCGAGGCGCTTCTCGATGAAGTCACGGATCGGCTCGCCGTAGCGGCGCAGCAGCCATGCGAGGAAGAGGAAACGCGCGCCGCGTGCAATAATCGCCGAAACAATGAAAAGGCCCAGATTGACGTGAATGACGCCGGACAGGATCGTCACGATCTTGATCGGCGGCAGATGCGCAAGACCCGATGTGACAAGCAGCAACAGGATCCACTCGTAGGTCACATAGGCCTTCATCTGCTCGAAGGCATCGAGCTTGCCGTAGAATTCGAGAACCGGCCGCGCCACCGTCTCATAGGCGTAAAAGCCGAGCGCCCAGCCGGCGATGCCGCCGAGTACGGAAGCGACGGTCGCGACCAGCGCGTAGCGATAGGAGCGTTCCGGCCTGGCAAGCGCCATCGGCAGGAACAGCACATCGGCGGGGACGAGAAAGACGGAGCTTTCGACGAAGGCGATGACGGCGAGCCAGATTTCGGCCGATTTGCGCGCGGCCAGAGACATGGTCCAGTCGTAAAGTCTGCGGAGCATTCCGTTTCCTTCCTGTTGCAGTGCAAAACAGCTTTAGGGGCCGTGCGCGGCGCTGTAAATGCTCGTCCGTGTCCTTCCTGCCACCGCCGTCAAAAAAATTTTCGTGATGCGGGGTGGCTGCGCCTCTCCCAAGATTTCGCGAGATTGCGAATCGGCCATTCTGCGGCAAGCTGATTTAGGGTCGACGTGCAGGGTGGCATGAGATGTTCAAAGTGATCGAAGGCGGCCGTGGGCAGGCCGTGCAAATGGATGACCGGTCCGAAAAGGAGCGGGGACCGAGCAGAGACGACGTGCGCCGGGAAGCCGCGCGGCGGATCGACGAGAGCGGCTATCATCTGTCCCGCATCCGGGAATTCGCGACCGGCGTGCCGATGGTGGCGTCTCTTAAATACCTGTCGCTGCAGATCGACTTCGCAGCCGAGGCGTTGTCGCGGCTCGAACCGATCCCGGACGATTTCCGCACCGATCGCTATTGGCCGGCGGGCTGAGGCAATCACGTTTACGGCCGCGCGTCTGGGTATTTAATCCCGACGCCTGTCGGAACAATGGCTTGACTGTATGGTTTCCTTCTCATGATCAACAAATCCCGAGGAGGATATTCCCATGCGGATGAAACTTGCTGCCGCCTCGCTGCTCGCCCTTGGCATGGCGACGTCGGCTTTCGCACAGAGCAACCCGCCGCAGGCTCCGACCAACAGCGGCGCCAATACGCCGAGCAGCTCGGAATATAACAGCACCGGCAATAGCGGCAGCGGCACGACGGTACCACTGGATCCGAATGCAACGAACAGCACGACGAACAATGGCTCCGCCAGTTCGATGAATATGCCGATGAACAAGGCGCATTGCCCGGACCAGCCGAGCGGTGAGTCGCTTCAGACGCAAGGCGGCAACAGCGGTACCACGACCAGCGAAGCCTGCCCTGACAAGTAGTCCATTATTTGCCGAAACGCCGCAGCTCCGTCGGGAGCTGCGGCTTCCGTTTCAGGACAGGTCCATCGACTTTTCCCATTGCTGCCGCAGGACGTTCATTTCCGTCCGCTTCTGGGCCATTTCGCTAACGGCGGCACGCAGATGTGGATGGTGCGACATGAACATGTTGAAGTCGCGCCGCTCGAGCACCTCGAACTGGCAGAAGTCGACGGCGATGACGTCGGCGGTGCGCCGTCCGCCGGTCAGCAGCGCCATTTCGCCGAAGAAGGCGCCCGGCTCCAGGCGGATCGCGCCGCTGGCGAGCCGCACTTCCACCGCGCCTGAGGAGATGAAATACATGCTGTCGCCCCGCTCGCCGCGGCGGATGACGCGTTCGCCGGGCGGCGCGGATTTCGCTTTGAAGAGCAGCAGCAGCTCCTCCTGCGCGTCCTCGTCGACCTCGGAGAACAGTGGGAAAGTCTCGATCAGCTGCTGCATCTTCAGTTGATGCTGGCGCTCGCGCTCTTCGCCGAGTGCGCTGATCTTTTCCAGTTCTTTGCCGAGCGCCTTCTGCCTGCTCCTGCCGTAGCTTTCCCAGAGGGAGGGCCATGTTGAATGGATATATTTCTTCAGGCCGTCGGTTGCCAAGATCACGATCGGGTTGAGTGTGATCGACAGGATCGCGGCAGCGAGGATCAGATCCTGGCCCTCATGCGGCAGGAGCCCGAGTGAGACGCCGAGGCCGGCGAGGATAAAGGAAAACTCGCCGATCTGGGCGAGGCCGCCGGCCAATGTCAGTCCCATGCTGATCGGATATCTGAGCAGGATGACGATCAGGAAGGTGATGATGCCCTTGCCGAGTATGACGAGCGCCAGCGCGCCGATCACGGCCAACGGCTGGCTCACCAGGATCGAGGGATCGAAGAGCATGCCGACGGAGACGAAGAACAGCACGGAGAAGGCATTCTGCAGCGGCAGCGAGTCGGCGGCGGCCCTGTGGCTGAGCTGGGATTCGCTCATGACGACGCCGGCGAAAAATGCGCCGAGTGCAAAGGAGACGCCGAAGATAGCCGCCGAGCCGAAGGCGATGCCGAGTGCGATCGCCAACACCGTCAGCGTAAAGAGTTCGCGCGAGCCGGTGCGGGCGATCATCGTCAGCAGCCAGGGCACGATGCGAGGGCCGAGGAAGATCGCCATGGCGGCGAAGGCCACGACCTTCAGCAGCGTCAGGCCGATCGTCAGCGCCAGCGGCAGGTCGCCGAGGCCGTGGTTGATCGTATTGCTGGCGTTGCCACCCAGAAGCTCTGCGAACGCCGGCAGCAGCACCAGCGCCAGCACCATCACCAGATCCTCGACGATCAGCCAGCCGACGGCGACGCGTCCGCTCGCCGCGTTGACGAGATTGCGTTCCTCCAACGCCTTCAGGAGCACGACGGTGCTCGCCACCGACAGGCTGAGGCCGAGGACGATGCCGGCGCCGAGGCTCCAGCCCCAGAGTTTGCAAAGGCCGATGCCCAGGAGGGTAGCGAGGATAATCCGTCCGATCGCGCCAGGCACGGCGATGCCGCGCACGGCGAGCAGGTCGGAGGCGGAAAAATGCAAGCCGACGCCGAACATCAAAAGAATGACGCCCATCTCGGCGAGCTGGCCGGCAAGGGCGGTATCGGCGACGAAGCCCGGCGTGAACGGCCCCATCAGGATGCCCGCCATCAGGTAGCCGACGAGCGGCGGCAGCCGAAGCCGGTCGGCGCCATAGCCGAGGATCGCCGCGAAAACGAAACTGACGGCGACCGTCGCGATAAGTCCTACTTCCTGATGCACGTCCGCCCTCTCTTGTGATCGCGGCGGCCACTTTGGACGAAGCGCAAACAAAATTAAACAGTTGATTTGGGATGGGCTACCGTTTGAGGCCTTGTTCTCAGTCCTGGCTAGTGAGGCGCAGACGTCGTCCACGGCACCGTCCGGCCGTCACCGATGTTGGAACCACCTGCGTCTTGTCTCGTTGCCCTTTCATCAAGAAAGGAGAAACGACATGCGGAAGATCATCTTGAACTGTACTGTGGCGGCGCTTGCCGCCTGCTCGTTTGCAGCGCCTGTTCTTGCCGACAGCGTCTATGTCAGAGAGCGTTCCTATGACGATGGCTATCGCCACGAGCGGGTTCGGCCCGGCATCACCATCAGCGAGCGTGGCGTCACTTTCGGTGCCGTGCGCGAACGTGAGCACCGCCGCTATCGCGATAATGGCTGCGAAACCAGGAGCGTCACCCGACAGACCGACGAAGGCGAGGTCACCAGGACGGTCCGACGCTGCAATTAACGAAAAAATATGCGATAAGAACGAAGCCCGGTTCCGACGAGCCGGGTTTTCGTCTTTTGTGGCACGAATATCTCAATGCGGTGGTGAAAGTCGTCTGTCGGTGTTATGAGCACGCCTTTGGTAACAGCGCGTTCCCAGCGCAAACACCGCCCGCACAGGATCTTTTAGTATGATTGAGCTTACGCCGTCCCAGATCGCCGCACTTAAACTCGCCAGGGATGGAGACCTTTATCCTCAGCCGGCCAATAAATGGACGCACGAGAACGCGACAGTGACTTATGCAAAAACTGACCGGTGGAAAGAGCGGCCTCAGAAAATAAAGTCGGTCACTGCCAAGACATTGGGCGAGTTGAAGGAGCCGGGTTTTCTCGAAAGGCGGCACCTGGATGACGACGCATCAAAAGACGTCTACGGCATCACGATGGCCGGCAAGATGTGGCTGCTGAAGAATAAGTAGGCGTCGCTTAGATGCGAAATTCGTTCCGTCGGGCCATCGGCTCTTTGGGCCAGGCTAGGCATTTGAGATGATGGTGCAGCTAACCGGAGCATTATAGAACCGGTCCGCCTTCGTTCCTGACGGAACTGCGGCGCGACAGCCTCCGCTTAGCTGCTCTCTTCAGCTTGCCCAGCCGAAGCTCACAGAGCATAGGCTGGTGCCCCATGCCGGAGTCGAACCAGCACTTCTTTCGAAACTCGATTTTGAGTCGAGCGCGTCTACCAATTCCGCCAATGGGGCAACGGATGCGAACGGGCGGCTGTCTAACATGCGAGCGCCCGGACGCGCAAGACGGGCAAGCGAAGTTATCGGACTGATCCGGTAGAGAGATCCGGCCTCGCTCGAGGCCGGATCTCGTCCGATATCAATGGGCGGCGGCGGGGGCCGGACTGCTCAGGCCGGACTTCTTCAGCGTGATCGCCAGGATCGAGGCCAGCAGGCAGAAGGCGCCGGCGACGAAGAAGGCGGGTAGATAACTCGACAGTTCCGTGCGCGACAGGCCGGCGCCATAGGCGGCGGTGGCGGCGCCTAGCTGATGGCCGGCAAAGACCCAGCCGAAGACGAGGCCGACCTTTTCAGGGCCGAAGCGGTCGGCGGCGATCTTGACGGTTGGCGGCACGGTGGCAATCCAGTCGAGGCCGTAGAAGATGGCAAAGATGGAGAGGCCGTAAAAGCTGAAATCGCTGAAGGGCAGATAGAGCAGCGACAGGCCGCGCAGGCCGTAATACCAGAACAGCAGCCAGCGATTATCGAAGCGATCGGAGAGCCAGCCGGAGCCGATAGTGCCGAAGAAATCGAAGATGCCCATGACAGCCAGCACGCTGGCGGCGGCCACCGGCACGATGCCGAAATCGCCGCAAAGGGTGACGAAATGAGTCTGGATCAGGCCGTTGGTGCTGAGGCCGCAAATGAAGAAAGTGGCAAAGAGGATCCAGAAGGTCGAGGTCTTCGAGATTTCCCTGAGGACGGTGATCGGCGTCATCAGCGCGACGCCAAGCGAGGTGCTTGCCGGCGGCGGCGTTACCTGCGTTTCGCCGAAGGAGGGCAGGTTGAGGTCGGCCGGGCGGTCACGCATGAAAGCCAGCACGGCAAGGGCTGCGACCATGATCATGGCGCAGACGAAAAACACCGTCGAGCGCCAGCCGTAGCGTTCCGTCAGCTCCGCCATCAGCGGCAGAAAGACGAGCTGGCCGGTGGCCGAACTTGCCGAGAGCATGCCGACGACAAGACCGCGATGCTTGGTGAACCAGCGGGAGGAGATCGTCGCGGCGAGCACCATCGCCGTCAGGCCCGTGCCGAAGCCGACGACGATGCCCCAGAGCAGCAGCAGCTGCCACAGCGTCGTCATGAACAGCGAACCGACGAAGCCGGCGCCGATCAGCGCCAGTGCGAAGACGATGACCTTGCGCACCCCGAAGTAATTCATGAAGGCGGCGGCGAACGGACCCATGAAACCAAAAAGGATCAGGCGGACCGCAAGGGCCGAGGAAATCTGCGAGGTCTCCCAGCCGAATTCGTCCTGCAGCGGCTTGATGAGCACGCCAGGTGCGCCCATGGCGCCGGCAGTGACCAGCATGGTGAGGAAGGTCGCGGCAACGACGACCCAGCCGTAATGGATGTTGCGCCGGGCAAGGGTGGAGGCGAGGACGGTGGAAACCATGGGTAAGATTCCGTTTGAATTCAGGTTCTGGAAGATAACCGGGCCGACTTACATGATGTCCATCATATTTCTTGCGTATTGATGATGGACGTCATATATTTTGTCAAGCGACTAATTCTGGAGATGACGATGCGGGTCAGCCGCGAAAAATTTGCCGAAAACCGTGAAAAGATCCTGAGCGTTGCCGGCGTACTTTTCCGCGAAAACGGTTTCGACGGGGTCGGCGTCGCCGACATCATGAAGGCGGCGGGGCTGACGCATGGCGGCTTTTATGGTCATTTCGGGTCGAAGGACGATCTGGCGCTTGAGGTCAGCCGCAAGCTGATCGACAAGGTCGAGACGCGTTGGAAGGAACATATCGCCGAATCGCCGGATCGGCCGCTGGCAGCGCTTCTCGATCACTATATCCACTGGCGCACGGTTGACGATCCGGGCGGCAGCTGCGTCTTCGCAACGCTGATCCAGGAAGTCAGCCGCAGCCGCGGCGCAGTCCGCGCAGTCTTCAGCGATGGCTTATCGGTGCTGGTCGACACGCTTGCCGATATCGTTCCCGGCGAAACGGAAGAGGAGCGCCGCGCCAATGCGACGACGACACTCTCGTCGATGATGGGTGCCGTCATTCTTGCTCGTGCTGTCGAAGACCGAGCGCTTGCCGAGCAGTTTCTGGTGACGATGCGCCGGCAGCTCGATCCTGAAAGCCAGACATAATCTCAGTCGCGAATGGCGATGGTTTCGATCTCCCTCTCCACGTGGTGAGGGATCTATCTTGCATGTGCCTGAGGACCGAGAAGCCAGCGGCTACTTGAAGCCGGCGATGGCGTGCGGGATGTAGGGTGCCTCCAGTGCCGCGATTTCCTCGGCGGTGAGCTTGACCGAGAGCGAGGCAACGGCGTCCGTGAGGTGGTTCGGTTTGGACGCGCCGATAATCGGGGCGGTCACCGCACTCTTCTGCAGGATCCAGGCGGTTGCGACCTGAGCGCGGGAGATGTTGCGGGCCTCGGCGATTTCGGCCACGGCCCCGACGATCTTGCGGTCGGCCTCGATGGACTGCGTGTAGAGCGTTTTGCCGAATTCGTCGGTTTCGCTGCGGGCCGTCATCTCGTCCCAGTCGCGGGTCAGGCGGCCGCGGGCAAGCGGGCTCCAGGGGATGACGGCGATCTTCTGATCCTCGCAGAGCGGCAGCATTTCGCGCTCTTCCTCACGGTAGAGCAGGTTCAGATGATCCTGCATGCTGACGAATTCGGTCCAGCCGTTCAGCCTGGAGACGTAAAGCGCCTTGGCGAATTGCCAGGCATACATGGAGGAGGCGCCGATATAACGGGCCTTGCCCGATTTGACGACGTCGTGCAGAGCTTCCAGCGTTTCCTCGATCGGCGTCGTGTAGTCGAAGCGGTGGATCTGGTAGAGATCCACGTAGTCGGTGCCGAGGCGACGCAGGCTGTTGTCGATCTCGTCGAAGATCGCCTTGCGCGACAGGCCGGCGCCGTTCGGGCCCGGCCGCATGCGGTTGAACACCTTGGTGGCCAGCACGATGTCCTCGCGCTTGGCGAAGTCTTTTATGGCACGGCCGACGATCTCCTCTGATGAACCATTGGAATAGGTGTTGGCGGTGTCGAGGAAATTAATGCCGTGGTCGATCGCCTGCTTGATCATCGTCCGGCTCTCTTCTTCGCTGAGGCTCCAGGCATGATTGCCGCGGCCGGGATCGCCAAAGGTCATGCAGCCCAAGCAGATTTTAGACACTTCGAGACCGGTCTTTCCAAATTTTGCGTATTCCATGAAACGACTCCGTGATGAATTGGATAACCCCCAGGCGGCTTTCCATGATTTAGCGTGAGATGGCCAAAGTCGCAGGGTGGCAAATGAAGAATCTATTCTGCATGTGCACAATGATCTGTGATCGAGATTTCTAGAGCCGCGCTCATCGCTATCGATTCCGGCTGCAGCTTGCACATCCGCGCCGCAAGATGTTAGCTGATGCAGCATTTTATCGGAATCCGACCATGCAGCTGCCGTCCCACGATCGCTATGACGATCTCTATCGCGATTTCTCCTGGCGGATTCCGGAGGATTTCAATATCGGCCGCGCCGTCAGCGACGACTGGGCCGTGAGGGATCCCGAGCGCGTCTGCCTTGAGCATTTCAGCCCCGACGGCGATCACCGCGCAATGACCTATCGCGCGCTCGCCGACCGTTCCTCGGCTTTTGCAAATGCGCTCGTTTCACTTGATATCAAACGCGGCGATCGCGTTGCGCTGCTCTTGCCGCAATCCTTCGAAACGGTGATCGCACATGTGGCGATCTACAAGACCGGTGCGATCGCGCTGCCACTGGCGCTGCTCTTCGGCGTCGAGGCGCTGGAATACCGGCTGAAGGCGGCAGGTGCCGCGGCTGTCGTCACCAATGGCTTCGGTCTCGAACGCATCCGGCAGATCCGCGGACGCCTGCCGGCGTTGAAGCATATCGTCAGCATCGACGGGGCGAGTGCCGACGCGACTGCTTTCGCCGAACTGGTGGATGGCCATCCCTTTGTCTTCGACATTGCCAAGACCGGTCCGGATGACCCGGCGCTGATGATCTTCACTTCGGGAACGACGGGGCCGCCCAAAGGCGCGTTGCATGGCCACCGCGTCCTGCCCGGCCATATTCCCGGCATGCAGTTTGCCCATGAGGGTTTTCCGCGGCCGGGCGACAAGGTCTGGACACCGTCCGACTGGGCCTGGGCCGGCGGGCTGCTCAACGCGCTGCTGCCGAGCCTTCTGCTCGGTGTTCCCGTCGTTTCGTCGCCGGCGCAGAAATTCGATGCCGGCATGGCCTATGGCATCATGGCCGAAATGAAGGTGCGCAATGCCTTCATTCCGCCGACGGCGCTAAGGCTGATGAGATCCGTTGCCGATCCGCGCTCGAAATATGATCTGGTGCTACGCACCATCGGCTCGGCCGGGGAGGCGCTCGGCCGCGAGACCTATGAATGGGCGCGTCATACGCTCGGCATCACCGTGAACGAATTCTACGGCCAGACGGAGTGCAATTTCGTGCTTGCGTCGAGCGCTGCCTATGGCGTCACCAAAGCGGGCGCCATAGGACGGGCGGTGCCCGGGCACAGCGTTGCGATCGTCAGCGAGACGGGCGACGAGTTGCCCGTCGGTGAACCGGGCCAGATCGCCATCGCCAGTCCCGATCCTGTCATGTTCCTCGGCTACTGGGACGACATGGCAGCGACGGAACGAAAATTCGTCAAAGGCTGGCTGCTCACCGGCGATATCGGCCGGCAGGACGCCGAGGGCTATGTCACCTTCGAAGGCCGCGATGACGACGTGATCACCTCGTCGGGATATCGCATCGGCCCCGCCGAGATCGAGGACTGCCTGATCGGCCATGCCGCCGTTCAGCTTGCCGCCGCCGTCGGCAAACCCGATGCCGTGCGCACCGAAATCGTCAAGGCCTATATCGTGCTTTCACCAGGCCATCATCCAAGCGAGGCGCTGGCCGCCGACATCAGGGAATGGGTGAAGACGCGGCTTTCGATGCACGAATATCCGCGCGAAGTGGAATTCATCGACGCATTGCCGCTGACCACCACCGGCAAGGTGATCCGCCGGCTGCTGCGCGAAAGGGCCGCCAACGAGGGATAGAGCATTTCCGGCATGCTCCATCTTTTGCGCAATTTCACTACGCACTCTTGCTGGAGTTGCCTAGCCCCGGCCGGCAAGCGACATGATCTTTTCGCGCAGCATCTTCGCCATATTGCGGGTGCTGCGGTACATGTGGAGCTGGGCGGTGACCTGGCGCATGTCGCGGTCGCTGTTCTGCGTCAGGCCGATCACCAGCGTTCCCATCTCCTCGCGCTCCTGCCAGAAGCGGCTCATGATCGGATGATCCGAGACGGCGCAGGAATCGGAGCGGACGATATTGGCGTCGTCGAGATGCCATTCTGTGAGTTCGCTCATCAGCAGCTTGCCCGGCGAATAGCGGGCATAGTTTTCGTCGTAGGCGGTCTTCCAGGTATAGGCCTCGCCGCCCATCATCAGCACGACGATGGCGGCGATCGCCTTGCCGTTGAGATCGATCGTGTGAATACGCACGGCATCGACGGCGGCAAGGTTCGACACCGCCTCGCGGGCGAAGGCCGTGTGATAACGATCGGTGACGAGAGCGCTTCGCCGCTTGCCCTTCCAGCCACCGGCTTCCATCGCCAGGAATTCCTCGAAGCGGATATGGATTTCGCGCGGCTGGCGGGCGACGGCATAGACCGCGGTTCCCTGTTCCTCCAGCAGGCGCCACTGGCGGCGCATCTCACGCATATGCGAGGAGGAGATGGTTTTGCCGAGATAGGCCGGCGCCTCTTCCTCGCTCTGCAGCATCGGGCGCAGGTAGGGATTGGTGACGGTGACGGGAAGATTGCGGCTGAGCGCCACGGCCTTGACCATGCGCACGAAGATACCGTTCAGCCTGAGATCCGGCAGGACCATTATGCCGGGCAGATTGAGATCACGAGCGGTCAGCCCCTCGAAGAGGTTGTCGAGGGTTTCGGCGGCATCCTCGCCATCGACGAGCGGCGTGCCGAGCGGACCGAAACTGTTCGACCAGCCGCGGATGATCGAGGGGCCGACGGCAAAGCCCGGCTTGTCGACCGAAAACGGCAAGAGGAAGCGCATGCGGCTGCGGCCGGCATTGTGGTCGCGGATCAGGGCGAAGTTCACCTGCCGGTCTTCGAGCCGCGGCATAGCGGGGGCGAGGAAACGGCCGGAGAAAAAGACGTTCGGTTCCATCGCCCGGTTGGAGAGGAAATCGAGCTCATCCTGAAGCTCATAGCCGAGCTTGCCCGGATAGAGGCAGAGCTCGCGTCCCGGCCGGCCGATCTCGGCGCGAGCCTCGGCCTGCGGCGCTTCGAAATGCAGGGCTGCGAGATCATGCACCATGCGGTTTGCGGCGCTGTCGGTGCTTTCGGTAACGGGGGGAACACGCACCATCTATCGAACTCTCATTTCTGGCGTTGCGGCGGAGGGGCTGGCGAAGGCGAAAAGAACGATGCCGAGCGTGCGGCGCACAGCGACATGCAGCAGGATTGCCTCGACGGCCATGGCCGAAGCCGTGGCGATCGCCGTGCCTTCGATGCCGTAATGCGGGATCAAAGCGAGGTTGAGGCCGACATTGGCCGTCAGTGCGCCGGCATAGAGCGCGACGCAGAGGTTCTGCTTGCCAGCCATCATCAGCAGAGTTTCGGCCGGTCCGACCAGCGATTTGGCGAGGATGCCGGCGAGCAGGATCGCCATGACCAGATAACCTGATGTGAAGGCGCCGCCGAAGAGCGACAGCAGCAGATGACCCGCCGCAAGCACGACAAGGCCGACCCCGAGCGCCGGCCAGAAGGTCCAGCGGGCGGCGTCGATGGCAGCGGCTGCCAGCTGGGTGTGGTCGCCTTCGGCAATGATCGAGGAAAAGCGCGGGCCGGAGGCCGCCTTGACCGAGAAATTGATGAAATGCACCAGCGCCATCGTTTTGGCGGCGGCGAAGTAGATGGCGACGTCATGCGGCTCGAGGAAGATGCCGACGACGACGACGTCGGAATTGGTGAGCAGGAAGCTCACGCCCTCGATCAGGAAAATCGGAAAGGCGACACTGAGCCAGGCGAGGAAGTCCACCTTGCGCGGCCCGTCGTCATAATGCCGGCGAAGGCGGTAGAGCGTTGCGGCGTACTGGCCGAGGGCGGTGACATAGGTGGCGGCGAGCGCTGCCTGCATCGCGGTGACGGCTGTGTGCTCGGCGCCGATGGCAATCGCGATCAGCATGAAGAGGATGATGAGGATCGGCCGGACGACATAGACAGGGCTTAGCGCCATTACCGGCCAATGGTTCGCCCGCGACGTGCCTTCCAGAATGTCGCCGAGCGCGATCATCGGCATGGCGAGCAGGCCGATGAAGATCGGGACGAGATAGTAGACCTGTATCATATCGCCGAAGAAGCGCAGCCCGAGCATGCCGGCGGCGAGCATCGCCGTGCCGGACAGCAGCGCAAAGATGCGCGCCGTGCCGGTCAGGCCGCGGATTTCCTCGAAGGCGCCGGCAGCCCTGTATTGCGGCAGGAAGCGGACGATCGCGGTGTGGAAACCGAGGCATGAGAGATCGCCGAAGACGACGACCAGCACCCAGACAAAAACGAAGATGCCGTATTCATATTCGCCCATCAGCCGGGCGAGCACGATTTGGGAGACGAAGGCGAGGGCTGCGCTGAGGACACGAATCGAAAAGGCCGTCAGCGCCATGCGCTGGGCGGCCGCCCTCTCACCGCGTTCGGTGAGCACGGCAGCAAGCAAACGCAGCGTGCGGCCGCCGATCGGGCGCAGGCCCGCGGGCAGCATCTTCTCCGCTGTTTCTATGACCGCCATGATGAACACGCAAAACTCTGAGGTCAGGCAAATCGCCCCTGAAGTCTTGACAGAACAGGGTTAAGAAACGGTTCCGGATCGGGTCTGCCGTCCAACGCTGAAATTCCGGCTTTCCGGCATTGCCGCAGAAAAGAAAATGCCGCCCTGAGGCGGCATTTCCGCGGATCTTTGCGGGCTTGCCTCAGACCTGTTCGAAGGCGCCGTGGCAGTGCTTGTATTTCTTGCCGGAGCCGCAGGGGCAGGTTTCGTTGCGGCCGACCTTGCCCCAGGTGGCCGGGTCAGCCGGGTTGCGGTTTTCAGGAGAAACGATGACTTCCGATGCTTGGTAGATCGCCGGGGCGAAATCGTCCTCGCCGGTCGTCGGATCCAAGTGATGGGCCTGCATCAGCGGCGGTTCAGGTTCGGCAGGGGCCTGCTGCACCAGTTCGACGCGCATCAGCTGGGCGGTGACGGCCTCGCGCAGATTGTTGAGCAGCGCCGTGAAGAGCTCGAAGGCCTCCGACTTGTATTCCTGCAGCGGATCGCGCTGGGCATAGCCGCGGAAGCCGATGACGGAGCGCAGATGGTCGAGGTTGACGATGTGCTCGCGCCAGAGATGATCGAGCGTCTGCATGACGATCGAGCGTTCGACATAATGCATGATGTCGTCGCCGAAACGCTCGGCCTTTTCCGTGAAGGCCGCATTGGCGGCTTCCGTCAGGCGCTCGCGGATGTCGTCCTCGCCGATGCCTTCTTCCTTCACCCAGTCCTCGACCGGCAGGTCGAGATTGAGGATGTTCAAAGCAGCGGTCTTCAGGCCGGCGGCATCCCATTGTTCAGCATAGGCGCGCTCTGGGATATGCTTTTCGACCATGTCCTCGATCACCTCACGGCGCATGTCGGAAACGGTCTCGGAAATATTGGTCGATTCCATCAGTTCGAGGCGCTGCTCGAAGACCACCTTGCGCTGATCGTTGAGAACGTCGTCATACTTCAGGAGGTTCTTGCGGATGTCGAAGTTGCGGGCTTCGACCTTCTTCTGGGCGCGCTCCAGGGCCTTATTGATCCAGGGATGGACGATCGCCTCGCCCTCCTTGAGGCCGAGCTTGGTCAGCATGCTGTCCATGCGGTCGGAGCCGAAGATGCGCATCAAGTCGTCCTGAAGCGAAAGGTAGAACTTCGAACGCCCAGGGTCGCCCTGACGGCCGGAGCGGCCGCGCAGCTGGTTGTCGATGCGGCGGCTTTCATGGCGTTCGGTGGCGATGACGTAGAGACCGCCGGCTTCGAGCGCCTTCTGCTTAAGCTGCTTGATCTCCTCGATGATCGCCTGGATCCGGGCATCACGCTCCGGTCCGGCTTCGACTTCGCCGAGTTCGCGTTCGATGCGCATGTCGAGGTTGCCGCCGAGCTGGATGTCTGTGCCGCGGCCGGCCATGTTGGTGGCGATGGTGATGGCGCCCGGCACACCGGCCTGGGCGACGATATAGGCTTCCTGCTCGTGGTAGCGGGCGTTGAGCACCTTGAAGTCGTCGAAGCCCTGTTTGCGCAGGCGCTCGGCGAGCAGTTCAGATTTCTCGATCGAGGTGGTGCCGACCAGCACCGGCTGGCCGCGCTTGTGGGCGTCGAGGATCTCCTCGATGATCGCCTTGAACTTCTCGTCGAAGGTCCGGTAGACCTCGTCGTCCTCGTCGAGGCGCTTGATCGGCAGGTTGGTCGGGACCTCGATGACATCGAGATTGTAGATGTTGGCGAATTCTTCCGCTTCCGTCTGCGCCGTGCCGGTCATGCCGGCGAGCTTGTCGTACATGCGGAAGTAGTTCTGGAAGGTGATCGAGGCCAGCGTCTGGTTTTCCGGCTGGATCTGCACCTTTTCCTTGGCTTCGAGCGCCTGGTGCTGGCCTTCCGAATAGCGGCGGCCCGGCATCATGCGGCCGGTGAACTCGTCGATGATGACGACTTCGTCGTTGCGGACGATATAGTCCTTGTCGCGCTGGAAGAGCTTGTGGGCCTTCAGCGCATTGTTGACGTGGTGGACGATCGCAACGTTCTCGATGTCGTAGAGCGCGTTGCCCTTCAGGAGGCCGGCCTGGCGGAGCAGGTTTTCCAGCTTCTCGGTGCCCTCTTCGGAGAAGTTGGCGGAGCGCTGCTTCTCGTCAATCTCGTAATCGCTGGGCTCCAACAGCGGAATGTAGGCGTCGATCGTATTATAGAGTTCGGAGCGGTCGTCGAGCGGACCGGAGATGATCAGCGGCGTGCGCGCCTCGTCGACGAGGATCGAGTCCACTTCGTCGACGATCGCGAAGTTGTGGCCGCGCTGGACCATCTGGTTCTTCTCGTACTTCATGTTATCGCGCAGATAATCGAAGCCGAGTTCGTTGTTGGTGGCGTAGGTGATGTCGCAGGCATAGGCCGCGTGGCGTTCCTCGTCGGAAAGGCCGTGGACGATGACGCCGGTGGTCATGCCGAGGAAGCCGTAGACGCGGCCCATGGTGGCGGCATCGCGCTGGGCGAGGTAATCGTTGACGGTGACGACGTGCACGCCCTTGCCGGAAAGCGCGTTCAGATAGACCGGCAGGGTGGCGACGAGGGTCTTGCCTTCGCCGGTCTTCATCTCGGCGATCGCATTCGAATGCAGGATCATGCCGCCGACCAGCTGTACGTCAAAAGGTCGCAGGCCGAGAACGCGGCGCGAGGCTTCGCGGACGACGGCAAAGGCCGGGATCAGAATGTCGTCGAGCGTCTTGCCCTCGGCGAGCAGGGCGCGAAACTCCGCGGTCTTTGCCGCGAGCTGCTCATCCGTCAGGGCCTTCGTCTTCTCTTCGATAGAGTTGATGGCAGTGACGTTCGGCTGGTAGGACCGCACGCGGCGGTCGTTGGAAGACCCAAATAACTTGCGGGCTATACCGCCAAAGCTGACCATATGACTGGCCCTTTCTCAATATTCATCCCCGGCGTTTCTTGTTCGCGGCCCAGCCGAAAATCAGGCGCGCGCCTTAAAACGCCCGGAAACTGTTCTGGACGCGAGGTTGCGTGACAGATAAGAGGGGGGTCGAATGATGTCAACGGATTTGGCGGATACAGAAAGGCCACAATCCGGTGTTGATGGCTATTTTGGGCTGGATTCAGGGGATGCTGAAACCGGCAATGTAACTGTGAAGGGTATTTCATGTTGAGCACCAACAAGCTTGCCGTTCTGGCGTTTGCAACCTTTGTTGCGCTCCGGGCCCCGGCCTATGCCGATGACGCCGTCATCGCCAAGGTCGGCACCCTGGAGATCCACCAGTCGGAACTCGACCTCGCCGTCGCCAATCTCGACCCCCAGCTGGCGCAGCTTCCCGATGACCAGAAGAAGGTCGCAGCCCTTTCCGCAGCCATCGACGTGAAGCTTCTCGCCGCCGATGCCGCCACCGAGAAGCTCGATCAGACCGACGAATTCAAGAAGCGCATGCAGTATCTCTCCGACCGCGAGTTGCACAATGCCTATTTCAAGAAGCATGTCGTCGACATCGTGACGCCTGACGAAGTCAAGGCCCGTTACGACAAGGAAGTCGCCGCCCTGCCGAAGCAGGAGGAAGTCCACGCCCGCCACATCCTCGTCAAGACCGAGGACGAAGCCAAGGACATAATTAAGCAGCTCGACGCCGGCAAGGATTTCGCCGAACTCGCCAAGGAAAAGTCCACCGATCCGAACAAGTCGGAAGGCGGCGACCTCGGTTATTTCTCGCGCGGCCGGATGGTCAAGGAATTCGAAGACGCAGCCTTCGCGCTTGAGAAGGGCAGCTATTCCAAGACGCCGGTTAAGACCGATTTCGGCTTCCACGTCATCAAGGTCGAAGATAAGCGCGATGCTCCGCCGCCGCCCTTCGAGCAGGTGCAGGATCAGGTTCGTCAGCTCGTCATGCGCGACAAGTATCTTGAGCTTCTGAACAAGGCGAAGGCCTCCGCCAAGATCGAGATCACGGACGAGACGCTGCGCAAGGGTTACGACCAGGCCAACAAGCAGCCGGAGCCCGGCAGCGAGCCGGTTGCCCCGGCGCCGAAGCAGTAATATTCGCAAGGGCCCGGTTTTTCCGGGCCCTTCACTATCGTCGTTGTTGTCGCATTTCCGGACGGCGAACCGGGTTTCCATTTCGCCTGGAAGTGCTCATTGGCAGGTCTCATGATGTCCGGTTCCGTCTCTCCGCTCGCTCCGAAATCCTTCGTCTCGATGCCGCCGCTGCGCGGCGTGCGCCTGGCGACGGCATCCGCCGGCATCAAGTACAAGAACCGCACCGACGTGCTGATGATGGTCTTCGATAAGCCGGCGGCCGTCGCGGGCGTCTTTACCCGCTCGAAATGCCCGTCGGCGCCGGTCGATTTCTGCCGGGCCAATCTCCCCCATGGCAGTGCGCGTGCCGTCGTCGTCAATTCCGGCAATGCCAATGCTTTCACCGGCCTGAAGGGCCGCCAGGCGACCGCGCTGACGGCGAAATCGGCTGCCGCTGCCGTCGGCTGCGCCGAAAACGAGGTCTACCTGGCCTCGACCGGCGTTATCGGCGAGCCGCTCGATGCCACCAAATTCGCAGGCGTTCTGGATCGGATGCAGGTCGAAGCGACCGGCGATTTCTGGTTCGAGGCCGCCAAGGCGATCATGACGACGGACACCTATCCGAAGGTTTCGACCCGCAGCGCCGAGATCGGCGGCGTGGCCGTGACGATCAACGGCATCGCCAAGGGCGCCGGCATGATCGCGCCCGATATGGCGACGATGCTCTCGTTCGTCGTCACCGATGCCCACATTGCGCCTGCCGCGCTGCAGGCGCTTCTGTCCGACGGTGTCGGCCCGACCTTCAATTCCATGACCGTCGACAGCGACACCTCCACCTCCGACACACTGATGCTGTTTGCAACGGGCGCCGCGGCCGAAGACGGCCAGGCCCGCATCGAGCGCGCCGACGATCCACGCCTTGCCGCCTTCCGGGCCGCACTTAACGAAGTGCTGAAGGATCTGTCGCTGCAGGTGGTGCGGGACGGCGAGGGTGCCACCAAGATGCTGGAAATCACCGTGACGGGTGCCGAGAGCGATGCCGCCGCCAAGCGCATCGCACTGTCGATCGCCAATTCGCCGCTGGTCAAGACCGCGGCCGCCGGCGAAGACGCCAATTGGGGCCGTATCGTCATGGCAGTCGGCAAATCCGGCGAGATGGCCGATCGCGACCGGCTCGCCATCTGGTTCGGCGATATCAGGGTCGCCGTCAATGGCGAGCGTGATCCCGATTATTCCGAGGCGGCTGCCTCGGACGTGATGAAGGCGCAGGATATCCCCGTCAAAGTCGATATCGGGCTCGGCACTGGTTCGGCAACCGTCTGGACCTGCGACCTCACCAAGGAATATGTTGCGATCAATGGCGACTATCGGAGCTGATCGTTCATTGGAGCAGGCATCCATTTCCTCACACAATCTGCCGCTGGTGCGCAGGCTGGAGGCCGTCGGCTTCCGCGCCTGGCCGGCGGCTTCCGTGCAATATGACGGCAGCTGGCAGGTGCGGCTGACGGCCGGTCACCCGTCCAACCGGCTGAACTCGATCGTGCCGCTCGATCCCTCGGATCATCGCGACGTCGAAATCCGCCTGGAAAAGGCGAGCCGGAAGTTCGAAGCCTATGGCCGCGCCGCCGTGGTCCGTCAAACGCCGCTTGCCTCGCCGGTGCTGATCGAACTTCTGCGCGCGCAGAACTGGACGCGCTTCGACGATACGGTGGTGATGACCTGCGACCTCGCCGAGGCGGAGCTGCCGGATACGCTCGATCACCTGCCGACCCATGATGTCGGCCGTTTCGTCGATGCCAACCTCGCCGTCGACCAGGCGCCACTGAGGCTGAAGCCGGCGCTTGCCGAAATCATTTCGGCGATCAAGCCGCCATCCGGCCTGTTCATGATCGAGAACGCGGTGGACGGCCCGCTTGCGACCGTGCTCTGTGTCCAGGACAACGACCTCGCCGGCATCATGTCGCTTTCGGTCTCCGAGGCACGGCGGCGCGAGGGGCTCGGCATCGAAATCCTCACTTCGGCACTGCGCTGGGCGCGCATGCGCAGCGCCCGTTCGGCCTGGCTGCAGGTGAAGCTGTCCAACCGCCCGGCCATCGCACTTTATGAGCGCCTCGGTTTTCGCGACGCCTATCATTATTGCTATTGGCAGCAGGAGCCGCGATGAGCGAGGCGGGCCGGAAGATATTGCTGGTCGCTGCCTGTGCGCTGATCGATGCCGATGGGCGTATCCTGTTGGCACAGCGCCCTGAGGGAAAGTCGCTCGCCGGGTTGTGGGAGTTTCCCGGCGGCAAGGTCGAGCCCGGTGAGACGCCGGAGGAAACGCTTGTGCGCGAGCTTGAGGAAGAGCTCGGCATCAACACCAAGATTGCCTGCCTTGCGCCGCTTACCTTTGCCAGCCACTCCTACGAGACCTTCCACCTTTTGATGCCGCTTTATATCTGCCGGCGCTATGAGGGCATTCCCCAGGGCCGGGAGGGGCAGGCGCTAAAATGGGTGCGTCCGCAGGCGCTGCGCGATTATCCGATGCCGCCGGCCGACGAGCCGCTCATCCCGATGTTGCAGGATTTACTTTAGCATTATCTGATTATTATTGTGCCACACCATTTTCGGCTGTGGATATTAATGGATCGTTTAACACCTTCTGCCAAAGATCGGCCTCAATCAAGCATCTGGCGTGCGTGTATTAAAAGGCTTGACCTCATGGACGATGATTTCTGGAAAGCTGTCCGGGAAAAGGAACGGGCCTCGTCTGCCTCGCGCAGGACGGGTGCGCTGAATATCGCCCTCCTGTTCGGCACGGCGGTAGTCGCGCTGACGCTTATCCTGACGCCAATGCTTGCGGATTCCTCGAAGAAAAGCGTCTTTGCCAGTGCTCCGGCGGATTTTGATACGATCACGACGGGATCGATCCCAAAGACTGAGAGTGGCAAGCGGTATACGATCCGCCGCAGCGTCCTCCAGGATACGCCCGGTTCGGTCTGCGTCGTCCAGGGCTATGGCGTCGGCGCCGGTTGCTGAAAAATACCGGCCGTCGCCCGATGGTCGTGGAATTGGTCTTTTGCCGTCGGTCTCGCTCAGAGGGTCTCGTAATAATGCGTATTTTGAAAGCATTTCTCGCAGATAACAGAGGTGCGACGGCAATTGAATATGGCTTGATCGCCGCCCTCATTTGTGGCGCACTCATCTCCGGTCTGGGGTTCTTCACCGGCGCCTTGCAGGACGTGTTCAACGTGATCAACAACAATATGACGGTGAATTGAAGAAGCAGCCGGGCGTTACTGCTTGAGCTTGTGTTCGTCCACCTTCAGTGCATCGGCAAGGCGCGCCTTGGCCGAACCCGGCCTGAGCGGCTTTTGCTGGCTCTCGTGGGCAGCCCATCCCGAAACATAGATGATCGAGAAAGTGGCGCGGATACGTCCATCGGTATCGGAATAACGTTCGGCGTAGATCTCCGCTGCGCGCAGGAAGAAGGCGCGTGTCAGCGGCATGCGGCCGCGGGCTGCAAGCGGATTGCTCATGCCCATCGCCCTTAGATCCCGCATCAGGGGAAAGAGTGAATCATAACGCACGGTATAGTTTTCCGCATCGATCACCGGCAGCGTGAAGCCGGCGCGCTGCATGAGGCTGCCGACATCGCGTACATCGGCGAAGGGAATGACACGCGGGCTTGCGCCGCCTGTCATCTCGACCTCGGCGGCCAGCAGCACGTCGCGCAGTTCCTGCAGTGTGCCGGCACCGGGGATCGCGGCCAGGAACAAGCCGTCCGGCTTCAGGGCGCGGCGGATCTGGATGAACACACCCGGTGTATCGTTGGTCAGATGCAGGCTGAGCGGCGCAAGGATGAGATTGGCCGATTGCGGTTCGAGCGGCACGTCCTCGAGCGGCGCCTCGATCAAGGTTTCGCCCGGCCTGGCATAGGCCTTCTCGCTTTCGACGCGGATCATCGTGCCGATCTTGCCCGTTGCCAACGCGGCCCGGGCGGCAGCACCGGTCGCGCCATGCAGTTCGACGGCGGTCCCGAAAGTCCGCTCGACCACGGAAAGCCTTTCGCCCATTTCCTCAGCAGCGATGTCGAGCAGGAAGGCGGCTTTCGGATCGTTATTCACAAGCGCGCGGTGGCGGTGCGCGGCGATCAAGGCTCTGTCGAAGATCGTGTCCATGGCGATGTCCTTAGTCCCGCACCGCTTATGCGGCAAGGCGATTTTCCTTTCGAGTGGAACGCGCTAGTCTCTGCCGCATGGTGCCAATCGATTTCGAAAGACCGGTAGAGTTCTTGCGGGCGCATCTGTTGCGGCCGTTTTCGGCGCTTGCCGATTTCTTTTATCCGCCCGCCTGTTCCGTCTGCGGCATTTCGACCGGCGGCCATCGCGGGCTCTGCGCGAAATGCTGGTCCGGTATCCGCTTCATCGAACGACCCTATTGCGAGGTGCTCGGCATTCCCTTCTCGCACGATCTCGGCGCCGGCATCCTCAGCGCCGAGGCGATCGCCAACCCGCCGCCCTTCGACCGGCTGCGGTCGGCGGCAACGCACGACCATGCGGTCCGTGATCTCGTCCATGGGCTGAAATATCGCGACCGCACCGATCTGGCGCCGATGATGGCAGCCTGGATGCTGCGCGCTTCCGACGGGACGGTCGAAAGCTGCGATGCGCTGATCCCGGTGCCGCTGCACCGCACCCGCATGCTGTCACGCAAGTTCAATCAGGCCGCCGAACTTGCCCGCCATATGGCAAGGCTTTCGGGCAAACCGCTGCTGGCCGCCACACTCGTTCGCGTCAAGCGCACCAGCCAGCAAGTCGGCCTCGGCGCGAAGGCGCGCGAAGACAATGTCAGGGGCGCTTTCGCGATCGCCAAGGGTTGCGAAAACGACATTTTCGGCAAGCGTATCGTCCTTATCGACGACGTCTATACAACAGGGGCGACCGTCGCTGCGGCAAGCCGGGCACTGCGCAAGGCGGGTGCGGCTGAGATAACGGTTTTGACCTTTGCAAGGGCTCTCCCCGAGCCTATATGACAGAAATACCCGGCATCGGTCTGGAGAGATCATGGTACCCGTCACCATCTATACACGGCAGTTTTGCGGCTATTGCAGCCGCGCCAAGTCCCTTCTCGAAGAAAAGGGCGTCGAATATGTCGAGCACGACGCGACCTTTTCGCCGGATCTTCGCCAGGAGATGATCGGCAAGTCGAACGGGCGTACCACTTTTCCGCAGATCTTCATCGGCGCCGATCATGTCGGCGGTTGCGACGATCTCTTTGCGCTCGATCGGGCCGGCAAGCTCGATCCGATGCTGGCAGCCTGAGGAAGAACCGATGAGCTTCAAGGCCGCCGCCGTTCAGATGTGCTCCGGGGTCGATCCGGTGAAGAATGCCGCCGCCATGGCACGGCTGGTGCGCGAGGCCGCTGGCCAGGGCGCGACCTATGTGCAGACGCCCGAGATGACCGGCATGCTGCAGCGCGACCGTACAGCGGCACGCTCCGTGCTTGCCGACGAGGGGCATGACATCATCGTCAAGACCGGCTCAGAGCTCGCTAGGGAACTCGGCCTCCACATGCATGTCGGTTCTACGGCGATCGCCCTTGCCGACGGCAAGATTGCCAATCGCGGTTTCCTGTTCGGTCCCGACGGCAGGATTCTCAATCGCTACGACAAGATCCATATGTTCGACGTCGACCTCGACAATGGCGAGAGCTGGCGTGAAAGTGCCGCCTATACAGCCGGCTCGGAGGCCCGCGTCCTGTCGCTGCCCTTTGCCGAAATGGGCTTTACGATCTGCTACGACGTGCGGTTTCCCGCACTCTTCCGCGCCCAGGCCGTTGCCGGCGCCGAGGTGATGACAGTTCCTGCCGCCTTCACCAAGCAGACTGGCGAGGCGCATTGGGAGATCCTGCTCAGGGCACGCGCGATCGAAAACGGGGTCTTCGTCATCGCCGCCGCGCAGGCCGGCCGGCACGAGGACGGGCGCGAGACCTTCGGCCATTCGATGATCGTCGATCCCTGGGGCACGGTGCTGGCGTCGGCCGGCGCCGCCGGCGAGGCGGTCATCGTCGCCGAGATCGATCCCGCCGCAGTCAAGGCCGCACATGACAAGATCCCGAACCTGCGGAATGGCCGGGAATTCTCGGTCGAGAAGATTGCGGGGGCAGTCGCCGGAGGCGTCGCCGCTTGATCCGCTATTCCCTCACCTGTGACAATGCCCATGAATTCGAAGGCTGGTTTTCGGAAAGCGCCGATTTCGACCGTCAGGTCGAAACCGGTTTCCTGACCTGCCCGGTCTGTCATTCCGCCGCCATTTCCAAGCTGTTGATGGCGCCGTCGGTGTCGACCGCGCGTGGGAAAGGCAAGATGCAGACGCTGGCGATGGATGCCATGCGCCGCGAGGCACTGCAAAAACTCAAGGAGGCCGTTGCGGCGGTCAAGGCCAATTCCGAGGACGTCGGCACGCAGTTTCCCGAGGAAGCCCGCAAGATCCATTACGGTGAGGCGGATGCCCGCGGCATCATCGGCCAGGCGACGGTCGATGAGGCGCAGGCGCTCTTGGAAGAAGGCATCGAGATCGCGGCCATTCCCGTTTTGCCGGAGGACGTAAACTGATCATGCAGTCCGAGCGTCTGGCTGTCTGCAATTTCGGCCGGCATGTCGCACTGCTGCCTGCATGTCGCACTGCTGAAAGTGTAGCCGGCTTACTGGCGGCGGGAACTATGCCGGCCGCTTTGCCAGCAGCATATAATTTACGTCCATATCCTTAGACAGGTTCCACTGGTTCGACAGCGGATTGAAGAAGACGCCGGTGCGGTCGGTGATCTCAAGGCCGTTCGCCACCAGCGGTTTTTCCAGTTCTTCCGGGCGTACCAGCTTTTCATAATGATGCGTGCCGCGCGGCAGCCAGCGTAGAATGTTCTCGGCGGCGAAGATGGCAAGCGCTGCCGCCTTCATCGTGCGGTTGATGGTGGCAACGAAGATCAGGCCGCCGGGGCGGACCATTTTCGCGCAGGTGGTCATGAAGAATTCGACATCCGCGACGTGCTCGACAACTTCCATGTTCAAGACGATATCGAAGGTCTCGCCAGCCTCAGTGAGTTCCTCGGCCGTGACGGCGCGATAGTCGACCGAAACGCCGGAGGCCTTCGCATGGGTGGAGGCGATGCCGATATTCTTCTCGGATGGATCGGCGCCGACGACGGAAGCGCCCATGCGGGCGACAGGTTCAGACAACAGGCCGCCGCCGCAGCCGATATCGAGCACGCGCAGACCCTCGAGCGGGCGGGGGCTTTTCGGATCACGGCTGAAATTCTCGCAGGCCTTGTCGCGGATATAGGCGAGCCGGACGGGATTGAACTTGTGCAGTGGTTTGAACTTGCCGGTCGGGCTCCACCATTCCGCCGCCATCGCCGAGAAGCGGTCCACTTCGCCCTGGTCGATCGTGCTTTTGGCGGTTTCCGTCATCGTCCTCTCCTTCATTCGTGACATGTGAAGTCGGACGATCGGGGACATAAGTCAAGGGGCGCAGATCAGTGGACTGGCGAGCCCGGAACTGCTCGCCAACAGCTTTTATCGCATGCGCTTGCCTCCCCCCGCCAAACTCGCTAAGAGACGCCGCAACTTGGGGCCTTTGGGGCCTGGGCTTTTAGAGCTGTTCCGGAAGTTGGGAATCCGGCTCTCTGGCCCAAGCGGTCTGCCCCAGAGCTTTCGTGATGCCGGGTCCGGGTTTCCGCTTTCCCGGCGCCAGTCGTGGTAGAGGCATATGGCACGCATCGTAATGAAATTCGGCGGCACGTCCGTCGCTGACCTGGACCGCATCAAGAACGTCGCCCGCCACGTAAAACGCGAAGTCGATGCCGGGCACGAGGTGGCGGTGGTCGTCTCGGCCATGTCCGGCAAGACCAATGAACTGGTCGGCTGGGTCCAGGGCACGCCGAAGGTGGTCGGCGCCAATTCTCCATTTTACGATGCGCGGGAATATGATGCGGTGGTCGCATCCGGCGAGCAAGTGACATCCGGGCTGCTGGCGATCGCATTGCAGGCGATGGATATCAACGCGCGTTCCTGGCAGGGATGGCAGATCCCGATCCGCACCGACAATGCGCATGGCGCGGCACGGATCATGGAGATCGACGGCTCCGACATCGTCAAACGGATGGGCGAGGGGCAGGTCGCCGTGATCTCCGGTTTCCAGGGATTGGGACCCGACAACCGGATCGCGACGCTGGGGCGCGGCGGATCGGACACTTCGGCCGTTGCAATCGCGGCAGCTGTCAAGGCGGATCGCTGTGATATCTATACCGATGTCGACGGCGTCTACACGACCGACCCGCGCATCGTGCCGAAGGCGCGCAGGCTGAAGAAGATCGCCTTTGAGGAAATGCTGGAAATGGCCTCGCTCGGCGCCAAGGTACTACAGGTGCGCTCGGTCGAGCTTGCCATGGTACATAAGGTGCGCACCTTCGTGCGCTCATCATTCGAAGATCCCGATGCTCCGGGCATGGGCGATCTGCTGAACCCGCCCGGAACGCTGATTTGTGACGAGGATGAAATCGTGGAACAGGAAGTAGTCACCGGCATCGCCTATGCCAAGGATGAGGCTCAGATCTCGCTTCGCCGTCTTGCCGACCGGCCGGGCGTCTCCGCGGCGATCTTCGGGCCGCTCGCCGAATCCCATATCAATGTCGACATGATCGTCCAGAATATTTCCGAGGACGGGTCGAAGACCGACATGACCTTCACCGTACCGTCAGGCGACGTCGAGAAGGCGATCAAGGTGCTCGGCGACCATAAGGAGAAGATCGGCTACGATGTCGTGCAGAACGAATCGGGGCTGGTGAAAGTATCGGTCATCGGTATCGGCATGCGCAGCCATGCGGGCGTTGCCGCTACCGCATTTCGTGCACTTGCCGAAAAAGGCATCAACATCAAGGCGATCACCACCTCCGAGATCAAGATTTCCATCCTGATCGACGGTCCCTATGCAGAACTCGCTGTCAGGACTTTGCATTCCTGCTACGGTCTGGATAAGAATTGATTCCCAGCGGGCGGCCTGCCCCTTCAGGTTGAGGAGATGAGGCCGGCCCGCCGGGGACTAAGTGCGTTGTTTCGGGAGCTTGAGACGCCATGAGAGACCTTTCCGGCGGTCCGCGCGTGCTGCTCAGGCGGCTGCGCGAGTTGATGGCGGAGCCGCTGGAGCCGCAGGAGCGCCTTGACCGGATCGTTCGCCAGATCGCCGGCAACATGGTGGCGGAGGTTTGCTCCGTCTATGTGCTGCGCGCCGACGGCGTACTCGAACTCTACGCGACCGAAGGCCTCAACCGCGAGGCGGTGCACCTGGCGCAATTGAAGATGGGGCAAGGCCTAGTCGGCACCATCGCGGCCTCGGCCCAGCCGTTGAACCTTTCCGACGCGCAGTCGCACCCTGCCTTCCGCTACCTGCCGGAAACGGGCGAAGAAATCTACCATTCCTTCCTCGGCGTGCCGATCCTGAGAACCGGGCGCTCGCTCGGTGTTCTCGTCGTGCAGAACAAGGCGAGCCGCAACTATCGCGAGGAAGAGGTGGAAGCGCTCGAGACGACGGCGATGGTGCTTGCAGAGATGATCGCCACCGGCGAGCTCAAGAAAATCACCAAGCCGGGCCTCGAACTCGACCTGACGCGTTCGGTGACTGTTGATGGCGACACTTATAATGACGGCATCGGCCTCGGTTATGTCGTGCTGCACGAGCCGCGCATCGTCGTCACCAACCTGTTGAACGAAGATGCCGAGAAGGAAATCCGGCGGCTGGCCGAAGCCATGGGCTCGCTCAGGATTTCGATCGACGACATGCTGTCGCGTCGCGACGTGTCGATGGAGGGCGAACACCGCGAGGTGCTCGAAACCTATCGCATGTTCGCGCATGACCAGGGCTGGGTGCGCAAGCTTGAGGAAGCGATCCGCAACGGCCTGACGGCGGAAGCGGCGGTCGAGAAGGTGCAGAGCGACACCAAAGCGCGGATGATGCGGTTGACCGACCCTTATCTGCGCGAACGCATGCATGACTTCGAGGATCTGGCGAACCGGCTGCTCAGACAGTTGACCGGTTATACCGGCCGGACGACCGCCGAAGGTTTCCCCAGCGACGCAATTATCCTGGCGCGCGCGATGGGGGCGGCCGAACTGCTCGATTATCCGCGTTCTAATGTCCGTGGGCTGGTGCTGGAAGAAGGGGCGGTGACGAGCCACGTGGTAATCGTCGCCCGCGCCATGGGCATTCCCGTCATCGGCCAGGCGGCGGGCGTGGTGGCGCTCGCTGAGAACGGCGATGCTGTCATCATCGACGCCGACGAGGGACATGTGCATCTGCGGCCGATGGCCGATCACCGGCGCTCCTACGAGGAAAAGGTTCGCTTCCGCGCCAGACGGCAGGAGCAGTTCCGGGCGTTGCGCGCCGTCGAGCCGGTGACCAAGGATGGGCAGCGGATCGCGCTGATGATGAATGCCGGCCTGCTGGTCGACCTGCCGCAGCTTTCGGAATCGGGCGCCGAGGGGATCGGCCTGTTCCGCACCGAGCTGCAGTTCATGATCGCCTCCACCATGCCGAAGGCGGAGGAGCAGGAGCAGTTCTACCGCAATGTGATAAAGCAGGCGGCGGGCCGCACCGTCACCTTCCGCACGCTCGATATCGGCGGCGACAAGGTCGTGCCGTATTTCCGTGGCCATGAGGAAGAAAATCCCGCCCTCGGCTGGCGCGCCATCCGGTTGTCGCTCGACCGGCCGGGGTTGTTGCGCACCCAGTTGCGCGCCCTGCTGAAGGCATCGGCCGACACCGAGCTGAAGCTGATGGTGCCGATGGTGACCGAGGTTTCCGAGCTGAGGATGGTGCGCGAGCTCTTGCAGAAGGAAGTGCAGCACCTCTCGCGTTTCGGCCACGGACTGCCGCGCAAGCTGCAATTCGGGGCGATGCTGGAGGTGCCGGCACTGCTTTGGCAGCTCGACGAACTGATGGAGGCGGTCGATTTCGTCTCGGTCGGTTCGAACGATCTCTTCCAGTTCTCGATGGCGGTCGATCGCGGCAATGCGCGGGTTTCGGACCGCTTCGATCCGCTCGGCAAGCCGTTCTTGCGCATACTGCGCGATATCGTGCGCGGCGCGGACCGGAACAAGACACCGGTGACGCTCTGCGGCGAGCTCGCCAGCAAACCGATCTCGGCGATGGCGCTGCTCGGCATCGGCTTCCGCTCGATCTCGATGTCGCCGGCCTCGATCGGACCGGTGAAGGCGATGCTGCTCGGGCTCGATGTCGGGGCACTGACGAAGGCGATGGACGAGGTGTTGGACGATCACCACGCCTTGATGCCGATGCGCGAGGTGCTTGCCCGCTTCGCCGAGAGCCACAATATTCCCCTTTAGACAGAGATTAAGAAGAATCGGAGTGAAGGGTGGCGAAGCTTCCCGTTGAAAAGATGCGCGAACTGGAACGCCGTTTCGGCGAGATCGAGGCGCGCATGTCGGCTGGCCCGGCGGCCGATGTCTATGTGAAGCTCGCATCCGAATATTCCGAGCTGCAGCCTGTCGTGACGAAGATCCGCGTCTATGAGAAGGCGGTCGCCGAGCTTGCCGATCTTGAAACGCTGATCGAGGACAGGTCGGTCGACCGCGAGATGCGCGACCTTGCCGAGCTCGAGCTGCCCGAGGTGAAGGAACAGATTGAGGCGCTTGAGCAGGAGATGCAGATCCTGCTTCTGCCGAAGGACGCAGCCGACGAAAAGAGCGCGATCCTCGAAATCCGCGCCGGCACGGGCGGCTCGGAAGCGGCCCTTTTCGCTGGTGATCTGTTTCGCATGTACGAGCGTTTTGCGGCGGAGAAAGGCTGGAAGGTGGAGGTGCTCTCGGCGAGCGAGGGCGAAGCCGGCGGCTATAAGGAAATCATCGCGACGATCACCGGCAGGGGTGTCTTTGCCAAGCTGAAATTCGAATCCGGCGTGCATCGCGTGCAACGCGTGCCGGAAACCGAGGCGGGCGGGCGTATCCATACTTCGGCCGCAACGGTTGCGGTGCTGCCGGAGGCCGAGGAGATCGACATCGAGATCCGGGCTGAAGATATCCGCATCGACACGATGCGCTCTTCGGGTGCGGGCGGCCAGCACGTCAATACGACGGACTCGGCGGTGCGCATCACCCACCTGCCGAGCGGTATCGTCGTCACCAGTTCGGAAAAATCGCAACACCAGAATCGCGCCAAGGCGATGCAGGTGCTGCGTTCCAGGCTCTATGACGCCGAGCGGCAGAGAGCTGACAGCGAGCGCTCTGCCGATCGCAAGAGCCAGGTCGGCTCCGGTGACCGCTCGGAGCGTATCCGCACCTATAATTTCCCGCAGGGACGGGTGACGGACCATCGCATCAATCTGACGCTCTATAAGCTCGACCGGATGATGGAAGGCGAGATCGAGGAGGTCGTCGACGCGCTGATGGCCGATTACCAGGCCAGCCAGTTGGCGCAGCTCGGCGAGCAACAATGAGTTCGACGGTCGCCGATATGCTTGCTGAAGCGCGCCGTCGCTTCACAGAAGCAGGTATCGTCGACCCGGCGACCGATGCGCGGCTGCTTGTCGCGGGCCTTCTGACACTATCGCCGACCGAGCTGTTGACGCGATCGGCCGAGAGGCTTTCACCGGAAGAGGCAGAGATGATTTTCAATGCGTTGGAACGGCGCCTCTGCCATGAGCCGGTGCATCGCATACTTGGCGAGCGGGAGTTTTATGGCTTGCCGCTTCGGCTCTCGGCGGAAACGCTGGAGCCGCGGCCGGATACGGAAATTCTGGTCGATACGGTTCTGATCTATCTCAAAGACCTTGCAAAGGCGCAAAGCCGTCTCCATATCCTTGACATGGGAACCGGGACCGGGGCGATATGCCTTGCGCTTTTGAGCGAATGTCCTGAAGCATCGGGTGTCGGCAGCGACATATCGGCGGATGCACTTTTGACGGCAAGATCGAATGCAGAAAGAAACGGATTGCAGGATCGTTTTGAGGCCGTACAGTCGAATTGGTTCGAGGACATCCAGGGATCCTTTCACGCGATTGTCTCAAATCCGCCCTATATTGCTTCCAATGTCATTCACGATCTCGCTCCCGAAGTGACCAAATTTGATCCGGCTGCGGCTCTGGATGGCGGCCCGGATGGGCTTGACGCCTACAAAGCCATAGCCAAGGATGCGGCAAGGTTCATCAGGCCCGATGGGGTCGTCGGACTGGAGATCGGCTACGATCAGCGAAACGACGTGACGGCGATCTTTGAAGCGAAAGGCTTCAGGTGCCTCAAATCCGTGAAAGATTATGGTCAGAACGACAGGGTGCTCATGTTCGCGCTCGCGTGAAAGACGATAATGCGGCATTGGACGAGACATTATTGTTATTGCGAAGAAAAGGCTTGGATTTCCCGGTGAAGCAATATAGGTTGCGGTCACGTGTTGGGCAGATAGGAATGAACGAGATTCGTTCGGTACTTGGTTTGCCTCGGGGGTCCGCTCTTTTAAACGAGAGTTTCAACGGTTGAACACGACCCAATGCGTGAATCAGTCAAACTGACTTGAGAACCAAGCGGCAGGTCGGCGCAAAGGCGCAGTATGCTCGCGGCACAAAGGTCTTGATCCGGTTTTCCGGTCATGGCGGTTGGTGCCATGTATCCATCACAAACAGAGAATTCAGGTGAACGATCTATGAGGCCAGGACAGCAGAACAAGCGCGGTCGAGGGCGTGGTAACAATAATAACGGCGGCGGTGGCGGCGGTGGAAATAGCAATAACAACAATTTCAACCGCAAGGGCGGCAATCCGCTAACCCGGTCCTATGACAGCTCCGGCCCCGATGTGAAGATTCGCGGTACTGCGCAGCATGTCGCCGAAAAGTACGCGCAGCTCGCCCGCGACGCCCAAAGCTCCGGCGACCGCGTGATGGCCGAGAACTATCTCCAGCACGCCGAACATTATAATCGTATCATTGCCAGCGCGCAGGCGCAGATGCAGGAACGCTTCCAGCGCGACGACCGCGGCGAGTACAATGACCGCGACGGTGCGGACCGCGACGGCGACGATATGGACAACAATGAGAATGAGAATGACAATGACGGCGACGATGTCGTTATCGTCCAGCCGCCGCAGAGCAGGCCGCACCAGCCGCAGCAGAGCAGACAGCACCAGCCGCAGGCACAGCCGAAGCCGGTAGCCGCTCAGGCGCCTGCACCGGCACCCCAGTCCGAGGTCATCGATGGAACCGGCCCGCAGCCGGAGATCGAAGGCATTCCTGCCGAAGTCGCGATGGACGAGGAAGGTGCCGGCGGCCAGCCGCGCGAACGCCAGCCCCGCCGCCGCAGCACCGGCAGCCGTCCCCGTCGCCCGCGTCGCGGTGCTGAGGGCGAAGAAGCCGCCGCTGAAGGCGAGGGCGCCTCTGCCGAGGCGCCGGTGCTGGCTGACGTCGCCTCGGAATGAGGATTTCGCTTCCCTTCAGGGGAGAGCGTGACGGTCATGCCATCTACTCGAATTAGCTTGAAAATCCCCGGCCTTGTGCCGGGGATTTTCATTTTATGGGCTCTTTAAACTCGCAGAACAGGCTACCATATTCTCTTCGAACTGCTTCGCCCGAATCCCAGCCGGGCAAAGCGCGGCCTGCCTTTTCAGGGGGTCGATCTCAATCATCGGTCTGCGCCTCGTCAGGGCAGGGCGATCCATGGAGGTAGAATATGAATATCGAGAAATATTCGGAGCGGGTGCGCGGTTTCATCCAGTCCGCCCAGACCTACGCGCTGGCGCAGGGTCACCAGCAATTTACGCCGGAACATGTGCTGAAAGTCCTGCTCGACGACGATCAGGGCATGGCGGCGTCGCTGATCGAGCGCGCCGGCGGCGATGCCAAGGCCGCCCGCCTGGCCAATGACGCGGCTCTCGCCAAATTGCCGAAGATCTCCGGCGGCAACGGAAACATCTATCTGGCACAACCGCTCGCCAAGGTGCTTTCGACCGCCGAAGAAGCGGCGAAGAAGGCCGGCGACAGCTTTGTCACGGTCGAGCGCCTGCTGCAGGCGCTGGCGATCGAATCCTCGGCCTCGACGTTTTCGACGCTGAAAAACGCAGGCGTGACGGCCCAGGGCCTCAACCAGGTCATCAACGACATCCGCAAGGGTCGGACGGCGGATTCCTCCAATGCCGAGCAGGGTTTCGACTCGCTGAAAAAGTTCGCACGCGATCTCACCGCCGAAGCCCGCGAGGGCAAGCTCGACCCGGTGATCGGCCGCGACGACGAAATCCGCCGCACCATCCAGGTGCTTTCGCGCCGCACCAAGAACAATCCTGTGCTGATCGGCGAACCCGGCGTCGGCAAGACGGCGATCGTCGAGGGCTTGGCGCTACGCATCGTCAACGGGGACGTACCGGAATCGCTCAAGGACAAGAAGCTGATGGCGCTCGATATGGGCGCGCTGATTGCCGGCGCGAAATACCGCGGCGAATTCGAAGAGCGGCTGAAGGCCGTGCTCAATGAAGTCCAGGCGGAAAACGGCGAGATCATCCTGTTCATCGACGAGATGCATACGCTGGTCGGCGCTGGCAAGGCGGATGGGGCGATGGATGCCTCCAACCTGCTGAAGCCCGCCCTTGCCCGTGGCGAGCTGCATTGCGTCGGCGCGACCACGCTCGATGAATATCGCAAACATGTCGAGAAGGATCCGGCACTTGCCCGCCGCTTCCAACCCGTCGTCGTCGACGAGCCGACGGTCGAAGACACGATCTCGATCCTGCGCGGCCTGAAGGAAAAATACGAGCAGCATCACAAGGTGCGCATCGCCGATGCGGCGCTGGTGGCGGCTGCAACGCTTTCCAACCGCTATATCACCGACCGTTTCCTGCCCGACAAGGCGATCGACCTGATGGACGAGGCGGCGGCGCGGTTGCGTATGCAGGTGGATTCCAAGCCGGAAGAACTCGACGAACTCGACCGTCGCATCATGCAGCTGAAGATCGAACGCGAAGCGCTGAAAAAGGAAACGGACGTCGCGTCCGCCGACCGTCTGAAGCGGCTGGAAACCGAAGTGACCGATCTCGAGGAGCAGGCCGATGCGCTGACGGCCCGCTGGCAGGCGGAAAAGCAGAAGCTCGGCCTTGCCGCCGATCTCAAGAAGCAGCTCGATGATGCCCGCAATGAACTGGCGATCGCCCAGCGCAAAGGCGAATTCCAGCGTGCCGGCGAGCTGACCTACGGTGTCATTCCGGACCTTGAAAAGCAGCTCGTCGATGCCGAGAAGCAGGATGGCGACCGCGGCGCGATGGTGCAGGAGGTGGTCATCCCCGACAACATCGCCCATGTCGTGTCCCGCTGGACCGGCATTCCGGTCGACAGGATGCTGGAGGGCGAACGCGACAAGCTGCTTCGGATGGAAGACGAGCTGGCGAAATCGGTGATCGGGCAGGGTGATGCGGTTCAGGCCGTGTCGCGCGCCGTTCGCCGCGCGCGTGCCGGCCTGCAGGATCCGAACCGGCCGATCGGCTCGTTCATCTTCCTCGGCCCGACCGGCGTCGGCAAGACGGAGCTCACCAAGGCGCTCGCCCGCTTCCTCTTCGACGACGAAACGGCGATGGTGCGCATGGACATGTCGGAATATATGGAGAAGCACTCCGTTGCCCGGCTGATCGGAGCACCTCCCGGCTATGTCGGCTATGACGAAGGCGGAGCGTTGACGGAAGCCGTGCGCCGCAGGCCCTATCAGGTCGTGCTGTTCGACGAGATCGAAAAGGCGCATCCCGACGTCTTCAACATCCTGCTGCAGGTGCTGGACGACGGACGTCTGACGGACGGCCAGGGCCGGACGGTCGATTTTTGCAACACGATGATCATCATGACCTCGAACCTCGGCGCCGAATATCTGACGCAGCTGAGGGACGGCGACGACAGCGACACGGTTCGCGAGCAGGTGATGGAGGTCGTGCGCGGACATTTCCGGCCGGAATTCCTGAATCGCATCGACGAGATCATCCTCTTCCATCGCCTGAAGCGCGAGGAGATGGGCGCGATCGTCGATATCCAGCTGAAGCGGCTGGTGGCTCTGCTGTCCGAGCGCAAGATCGTCATCGATCTCGACGAGGAAGCCCGTCACTGGCTGGCAAACAAGGGTTACGATCCGGTCTACGGTGCAAGGCCGCTGAAGCGGGTGATCCAGAAGTTCGTGCAGGATCCGCTGGCCGAACAGATCCTGTCCGGCCAGGTGCCGGACGGATCGACGGTGACGGTGACGAGCGGTTCGGACCGGCTGCAGTTCAGGACGAGGCAGACGGTGAGCGAAGCGGCGTAAATCCAGTTTGCCGGATGAATGAGAAATGGCGGCTTCGGCCGCCATTTTTCGTTGGGTGGCCGGGGCGTCTGTTGGAGGCGAAGCAGATTAGATGAACGCTACTTGCTCGCCACCTGGTCTGGCGTCTGGTTGTTCAGCAGCGTATCGATGCGCTTGCGCTCGTCTTCGAATTTCGCCAGCGCCTCGCCCTGTAGCGATTTGCCGCCCGGCAGGCGGATACGCAGCGGATCGACCTTGGTGCCGTTGACGATCAGCTCGTAATGCAGGTGCGGGCCGGTGGATTCGCCCGTCGTGCCGACCCAGCCGATCACCTGGCCCTGGCGGATCTTGGCACCGGGAACGACGCCCTTGGCAATGGCGCTCTGGTGATTGTAGGAGGATTCATAGCCGTTGGCATGGCGCACGATCGTCTGGTTGCCATAACCGCCGGAATCCCAGCCGGCTTTTTCGACCGTGCCGTTGCCTGCGGCGATGATCGCCGTGCCGCGCGGCGCCGCCCAATCGACGCCGGTGTGCATGCGGGCGAAACCGAGGATCGGGTGGCGGCGCATTCCGAAGCCCGATTTGAAAATGCCGTTCGGCACCGGGTTGCGCAGCAGGAACTGGCGGATGCTCTTGCCGTTCTCGTCAAAATAATCGACCGTGCCGTCGTCGGGGTCCTGGAAACGGTAGAAGCGCGTCTGCGTATCGCCGAAACGGGCGTTGACATAGAGCAGTTCGGAATCCTCGGTCGCCTGACCGGCGCTGTCGGCGACGGAGAAGAAGGCCTCGAGACTGTCGGTCGGCCTCAGCTGCGCCTGGAAATCGACATTGCTGGCGAGCAGCTTGATGATCAGCGCCGTCATATCCCTGGTCATGCCGTAGGAAAGGGCAGCACGATAGATGCCGTCATAGACGCGCGGCAGGTTCTGGCCGGGGGGCGGTGCGAAGGAATTGTCATCGAAGGCGGTGGCGATGGCATCCAACATCGGCGGCTCGCTGCCGGGCACATATCTGCCCTTGTCGTCGACGGCTACGGTGACGAGATGGCGCGTGTCGCGATAGACGCTGGCTCGGATGATCTTTGCCTGTTCGCCCTTCTGAATGATGCCGATGCGCAGCACATCGCCCTTGTCGAGATCACCAGAACCCAATTGCTGCGCGATATAGCCGGCAATGCCATCGGCATATTGCTGCGGATAGCCAGAATCCGTCAACGCCTTGGCGATCGGCGTGTCGACGCGCACCGGCAGGATATCGTCGGCGAATTCTTCGGTCTGCGGCGTGATCGATTCCGATGCGGAGACCGTCATGTTCTGTTCGAGCACGCGTGCGGACAGACCGGCAGTCAGATCGACATCGGCGTCCTCGTTGGAGAAACGACGCGGATCGACGTAATAAAGGGCTGCGAGCTGCGTGTTGCCGTCCGTCAACACCGAGCCGTTGGAGCGCACGTTCTCTTCGACCTCCTCAAGCGACAGGCCGGATGCCATCTGCATGCTGGTCTTGCCGGTCGGGAAGGGAATGGTCTTCAGGCTGACTTCGGATTCGACGTCGGAGCCGTAAAGCGCGCCTGTGCGGCTTTGCGGCGCGGGCTGCGGCTCGTCTGCGGAAAAGATCGCCAGAGGATCGAAGTCCGGATAGTCCTCTGTCGCCACATGGTTGGCAGCCAGCGTCATCTTCACATGCGCGAAGGGCTGGCGGCGCACGACTTCCTTTTCGCCGTCGTGGACGACGGTTGAGACTTCCATGATGGCACGGTCGGACGGTTTTGCGGCGATGGCGGGCGCGATCAGCCGGCCACCGCGGACCACTGTCGTATCCTCATGCGCGTCTGCCGCAACGCTTGCATAGGCTTCGGCGGGGATCGCCAATTGCTGGCGGCCGTCAAGGGCGGCAAAAAGAGCAACCCCCATTAGGACGGATGATGTAATGCCGGTGAGGAACGTGCCCGAGAGCCAGCGCAAGGAAACCTCGCGCCGGTCGGGTGCGCGTCTGCCGTCGGCCAGAAGCGGAGGCTCGTTGCCTAACGAGCGGATCATCATTTTCTCCGTCATCATGGCAGTCGGGTCCGCGTCCTTACATCAGGCGTCTGTGGGAGCATGTATCGGCCATCCTGGTGGGGCGAAAGATGTGCATATTTTGGGCATGGAAGTCAAATCACTCAGAAAAAGGCAGACTGCCTGCATTTGCCTGTGTGAATCATGTGTCTCTTAAGACCAGCAGATTGTGATGATGTCGGGGCGCAGGGGACAAAAGAGCGTTCTTTCCACGAAAAGTCGAAAGACGTTCATCTTTCGTGGCCATGTAAGGCCGGTCGGAATCCGGGAAATGATCGCATTTGCGCGTCGTCCGAAACTTTTCCTGTAAAAACAATATCTTGAAAGAAAAATCAAATTTTTCAAAAAGCGC